>JBFWSB010000287.1:0-6071 GCA_050248595.1 Kapaibacterium sp. (SeqCode) | reverse complement strand
CCGTAGGTGAGCGTTACCTGCCAGATACCTGAGCCGAGCCGCTCTTCCTTTGCCCGCTTTTTATCTCGTTCCAGTGGAGCAGTAGCTGTCTAGACCGTCTGGAGGTTGTTCCGCTCGTGTAGAACTTTGTTGTGGCGTAGGTTCCGTACCAACGGAGGTGGAACCGACTGAGGGTCACGCGTCAGAAAGACTGCGGTTCCTGGAACCCGTACCGGAAGGTCATCTGGCTTGTCATCATACAGCAAGAGTTCGTTGAGCGGAATGATAGTCTCGCGGATACGTTCCTCCAATATTCTCCTCCCAGTTTTCCACGTTGTCATTAAGCTGAAGAGAATACCACCAACCAAGAGGGGGAACCATCCTCCGTGCAATATCTTCGTAAGGTTTGCACCGAGAAAAGCAATGTCAACCAAAAGAAAGAAGGTGACAAAGGGGATCACAGCCCATAGAGACCACCCCCACCTTCTCCGGACAATAACCCCGAAGAGTATTGTGGTAATTCCCATTGTTGCCGTAACCGACACTCCGTAGGCAGCGGCCAAATTACTGGATGAACCGAAACCAATAACGAGTCCGATACAAGCCAGCAGAAGAATCCAGTTGACTGTTGGAACGTATATCTGCCCCCGTTCTCTTGCCGATGTATGTGTGATTCTTAATCGAGGTAAATAGCCAAGTTGGACACCTTGCATTGTTAAGGAGAATGCTCCCGATATTAATGCCTGCGAGGCAATTACGGTTGCGCCTGTTGCCAAAACCACAATAGGGTAGAGTGCCCACTCTGGGGACATCGAGTAAAACGGGTTCTCCGCAGCCGAAGGATTGCGAAGCAACAGGCTTCCCTGACCGAAGTAGTTCAGGAGGAGTGATGGGAGAACTAAAGCAAACCACGTAAGTCTAATCGGTTTTGCCCCGAAGTGTCCCATATCTGCGTAGAGTGCTTCACCTCCAGTAACTACAAGGAAGACTGCCCCAAGAACAAGGAAACCTCTCCACGAATTCTCAACGAAGAAGTGTAGCCCATAGATTGGGTTGAGAGCACCAAGAATTTCGGGTGCTTGAAGAATATAGTTGGTTCCGAGAATCGCGATCACCAAGAACCAGAGGAGAGTAATCGGGCCGAAGATTGCGCCGACCTTTCCAGTTCCACGGTTCTGAATGGAGAAAAGCAAAATGAGAATTGCGATGGTAAGAGGGATAATCCAGGGGCGAAAGAATGGGGTAGCAACCTCAAGCCCTTCCACCGCACTCAATACCGAGATCGCAGGAGTAATCATTCCGTCGCCGTAGAGGAGTGCTGCACCGAAGATGCCAATCAGCACAAGGCTTCGGCGAGCGACGCGATTTCTTTTCTCGTCCTTTTCATGATCTGGGTTCTTGATTTTGCGCTTCTTCGATAGTACCAGTGCCGTCAGGGCGAGAATGCCCCCCTCACCATGGTTATCAGCCCGAAGAATGAAGAGAAGATACTTTAGAGAAATCACGATCAGGAGTGACCAGAAGATCAGTGAGAGAACGCCGAAGATGTTGGCAGGTGTCGGTTCAACAGCAAATGGCCCGTGGAAACACTCTCGCATTGCGTAGAGAGGACTTGTTCCAATGTCGCCGTAAACTACTCCGAGAGCAGTAAGTGATAGGAGGAGAAGATAGTTCTTCCCGCCGTGCGATTTGTTGATTTCCATAGTTCTGGGATACCGTCTGGATACCCTAACCTACCTGTGGACTCTTTACCTGCATAAGTGGTAATGCCAACAGTACAAAACTACTATCCCGGAAGTGATCGGCAACCTCCAGAGGGCATCAAAAAAAAGAGAGGAGAAAATGTCTGATAACATCTCTCTCCTCTCTTCTGGTTTACAGCTGCGCAGTAGTGCAAGCGGTGGAATAGTCGGCGAACATTCTGCCTATGCTTCTGCCTCCTCTTCTACTTGTTGACTCTTAGGCTTCCAATCGACGCCAGCCCAGTTATTTGCGGTGTTGATTGTGGCATTGCCACTTGCCTTTGCGCGGAGAAAGAGTTCGTGGCGGTAGGCTACCAACCACGCGTAAGATGTCCGCATAATTGCTGTGCCGAGCGGCAACTCCCCTGCTCCCGGAGCCTTCACGATTTTGTTCACTAAGTCATCGTTACTGATTTGCGTAAAAGCCTCCCGAATTGCCTCCCCTTGCGCCTCCATCACCTCAGGGAACTCTTCGGCTGTCATCTCCTTCAGTCCTTCTTCTCGTTTGTTATAGTGTTCCCAATCTCCAGTTGACATCGACTCGATTGGGCCGATACCGCAGGTAGCGAGATAGCGGAGCAGTTCTGTTGTTGTCCGTTGTTTCTCCGAGGGACGATAGTCGAATCCCCCTTCCGGAATTTTTGCCACGAGGTGTTTGCAGACATCGAGTTCGTGGAGGATTGCGTCGAGTAATTGTTCGCGTGGGATCATTTGGTCAACTTAGAATATGATAGATTTGTTTGGTTGACAAACATATGAAAGCAATATGAGATTGTCAACTCACGAGAGAGCTGTAACGCTTCCGTAATGTCAAAACGCACCAGCCCGGTTGTCTTGCAACAACCGGGCTGTGGTTCTCCTCCCTGTGAGGTGCGCCTCCCATGAAGGAAGCTTGTTGGTGGTTGTACAGTTGTACTGAGAGCAGTTCTTATGGAACCGACTGTAGAGTGCGCACTACTCTACTCTCTCATTTTTCTTTGTTTACGGAAGTGTTATCCCCACCAACGCATCGCTGTTTGGCGGTACGTTCGGGTTGGCATTCTTCTCACTAAAAGGATAAATCCACCGTACAGGAACAGTCGCCTCTGGGAGTGTCCCTGTGCGGCGCATATCATAGTATGTCTGTCCCTCAAGGAAGAGTTGCAGATTCTTCTGCTTCAACACTTCAGCAATTACTCCCTGCTGATCGTTCGAGTTGAAGTCGGCAAGTCTTGCCGCAGTCCGGATTTGGTTCACCAGCGTTACAGCGGTGGTGAGCGAACCCGTTCTTACCTCAGTTTCTGCCTTAATCAAAAGAACCTCTTGGTAAGAGATGATTGGGAAGTTGTCGGCAAATGCGCCATACTTCTTAAGGTTCGCACATTGCAGTGGATCTTTCTCCGCATCTGTTGCGGATGCCTCGCCATGTGCCGCATAGCCGAGGAATTCTCCCCCTTTCGGGTCGAAGTATTCTTCGATTCGTGTATCTCCCGCTTCGCTTTTCAGCAAGTCCATATAGCTCTTCTCCACCATAATTGCTTGCGCGTCATCATCCCCTTCATTCCTTCTCCAGTGCCCCCAGTTTGAAATTTCTTCCGGGTCATCTGTGTAGATAGCGAAGAGTGTTCCATCGGCACTACCAATTCCTTGATTGGCTTCGGTGAGAGCTTGTCCGTAATTCTTAACGTGTAAGAAGTAGCGCGCCTTCAGCGAGTGGAGTGCTGCCTTCCAGAGAGCTGGATCGCCACCAAAGTTTAGGTCTTGATCGATTGAAGATCCTGCTGTTAGGTTTGTGAGAGCTTCGTCGAACAGTGCTTGTGCCGCACTGTATGCCTCTCCTTGCGAAACAAACTGGGCAGGATCAAACCCAACGATCTCTACAGGTATCGAGCCATACATTGCAGCAAGCTCACCGAAGATCATTCCTTTGTATGCCTGCGCAATACCAACAACGGTATTCCGCTCGTCGTCGCTCGCAAAACTTGTCTCCGGTGCAATCCGGATAATGTCGTCGGCAATCTTCACAGCACGGTAGGCGTTCAGCCAGTTATCATCAGTTGGTCCTTCCTCGTCGAGGGAGTAGTTAGTCCAACGGACAGGCTGTACACGCCCGATACCAGTTCCCGCCATTTGCCATGCCCAGATACTGTTAACGCGCGAACGGTCGCCACTGTAAAAGTCACCACTGACTGCTTGTAAGGCGACGAGCATTCCCAACATCCCCTCACGTGTTTTCAATGCCTCCTCGTTGATGCCGTTCGGGTCAACACTCAGGTCATCCGAAATCGAGCATCCAACGTGCGTCAGAAGAATCGACAAGACTGCCGTTACCGCGAACAGCGTTCTCAGTCCTGACTTCAATGTGATTGATTTATTCATAGTAATTATCTCCTTCGAAATTAATACGTGACAGAGAGACTGAACCGGACCGAACGTGTCTGCGGAAGTGTGAAGTAGTCGTAGCCCCTTCCCTCCGCCTGCTGGAAGTTGTTGACTTCAGGATCGTAGCCGCTGTAGTCTGATATCGTCAACAGGTTCCGGATAGAAACGCCGAAGCCAACTGTCTCGATATTCCACTTCCGTAGTCCGTGCCAGTCGTACCGGACGTGAACTTCGCGCAACTTGATGTAGGAGGCATCTTCAACGTGAACTTCATCGTTGCCGAGGAAGCTGTTGGCGTAGAGTCGATAGTATGATTCACGCGTTAACTGCTGCCCAGGTATCCACTGCAAGCCGGGCACGATGTCAATCGTATCAGTTCCAGTGTAGATAATCGGTTCGCCCCGTTCGTTCACCCACAGTTCGTCCCGATCTCGTGTGTCTCCGTGTGTGCCGAAATTGTAGAGTGCTCCTTTCGTTCCGTTCCAAACCTCCTGTCCGATTGAGGCATCAATCATGAAGCCGAAGGAAATATCCTTGAAGAATGTGAACTCGTTGATCCAAGACCACTGATAGTCAGGATTGGTGTTTGCAAGGATCACAGGTGCAGGGTCAATTACAGGTGTCCCATTAATTGGAAGACCGAAAGCATCCTCTGCTGTCTGTTGAACACCATCCTTATCAGTGTATGTGTCTCCAGCATAAACTATATCTCCGTTAATGTCGCGAAGCCAACCGCCGCCCCGAAGGACGCCGATCGGTTGGCCAACTGCTGCAACGTTGACTGTTCCAGTGAAGCCACCTTCCAGAGAGATTGTTCCCTCATCATCACTTGCCACAAGACCTTCTGGCTTCACCTTCAACTCCGTTACCATGTTCTCGTTGGTTGAGTAGTTGATCTGTGATTCCCACGTGAAGTTCTCTGTTCGGATTGGTGAGAAGCCGATCCCAAGTTCGAACCCTCGATTCCACATCTTTCCGGCATTGCGCAACTGTTGATCGTATCCAGTTGAACCTGGAACGGGCACGTTCAGGATTAAGTCTTCAATGTCTTGACGGTAAAATGTTGCCTCGATGCTGATTCGTTCGTCCAAGAGTCCGATGTCGATACCAGCCTCAATCTCTTTGCTCCGCTCTGGTTTGATATCAGAGTTCCCGGCAACAGTGAATTCTTGGGCAGTGTTGTTTCCTTGCCGGACACCAATGAACCCAGCCCGTCCAGCCGATGTTCCGCGATCCCACGGGTCGGAAAAGCCGAACGTTCCATAGAGAGAACTTGTTGCGTATGCCCCCGGCAGGGATGGCGATCCGGCTTCACCGTAGGAAGCCCGAAGCCGAACGTTGCTGAAAATGTCGCGCATATCATCGAAGAACGTTTCCTTGGAGATTGTGTAGGAGCCACCCACTTTTGGATATGTGTGGAATTGCTCGCTCGAG
Organism: Kapaibacterium sp. (SeqCode); assembly: GCA_050248595.1. Taxonomy (GTDB): domain Bacteria; phylum Bacteroidota; class Ignavibacteria; order OLB7; family OLB7; genus JAGWAZ01. The sequence goes on along the minus strand of JBFWSB010000287.1, from coordinate 555 downwards.
CCAAAGCCAGAGCTTCCGTCGCGGCGAATTGCTGCGGTAAGACTCAGCTTGTCCCAGAGAGTTCCGGTAACCTGTGCGAAGAGACCAACGGTCTTCAGTTCACTGAAGGCAGAGGTTGTTGTTGTGGTTGCAGAGGCAGGAAGTTGATCGAAGAAGGGGAGCGTGTTTGTTCCTGTCGATTCATCTTCTCGTGAGTTCTCCCAGATCGTCTGGCTACCGAGCGTCAGGTCAATCTCTACATCTTCACCAAAGTTTCGATTTACGGTTGCTGAAAGATCAAGGTTGATCGAGCTAACCGAAAGTCGGTCGTGACGAATCTCACCAAGCCGACCGTCAGAATCAGCACTGCCGACAGCAAGGCGTTTCACGTTGAAGTGATCGTACCGGTCGACCCCAACCTGTCCGTTCAGCCCAAGCCAGTCGAGTGGATCCCAGCTCAATGATGTGCTGTGAATAAACCGGTTGATCTTTGTGTTGAACGTGTTGAACTCTTCCGTCCAGAGAGGATTATCGTAGAATCCGAAGCGACGTTGTGAACCATCAGCTTCCAGAATC
>JBFWSB010000286.1:0-6091 GCA_050248595.1 Kapaibacterium sp. (SeqCode) | reverse complement strand
TCATGGTTCACTCCTGATATCCCACTCACTTCCGTTGGCGTTGAGGCTACCCACATTCCGTTCTCCTTTGATATGGTAACGGAGTAAATCGTTGAGGTTTCCTTCGCCGGGTCAGCAACAATCCACGTCATAAGGCCAGACTCTTCGCTCAGGCGAGCAACATCTGCGTTCCCCTCCATACGACCACTCTGCGCACCAGAAAAATCATCCTCAAGAATTCCGGTCTGCTCCACAACTCCGGTCTCCGAATTGACCAGAGCATACCAGAGATCAAGGCTCTGCACCAGGTCTCGAGCAGAAGGATCATAGGGAAGAGATTTGCGTGTGTAGCGCGATTGCGACCAGGTTACCAGATGAAGGTGATCGCTCAGGTTTGCTACGCGAGGGTGGGCAATGGCATTGGCATTGCTTGTCACGATAATTGATCCCGCGAACGCTCCATCGCGCAACGTCTCAAGGGTTAGCGTTCCCCGACCTGTCAGCTGATCCTGTTCCATCCTGACAACTGTCTCTCCCTCTCCATCACTTGAAGTCGATGGCTGCGAATGCAGGCGGGGGGATGCCGAGGAAGGATGTTGTATGCCCCCCACTATATCGCCAGCAACCGCCGAACCTTTCGGATCGTTGTCTCTCTCGGTTCCACCCCATATCCAGCCATCATCCCCCTCGGGCCAGAGTTCCGGAATTTTATCTCCCCACTGGTGATGGTAGAACATGTCAGGTCCCCAGACGGTCTCTACAAGCAGTCCCCACAGCTCTTTCATGTTGAGTTCTCCGTAGAGCTGGAACCCATACGATTGCAACGATTCAGTCTGGTAATTCGGAACAGACTTGTAAGAGACGCCGGAGCCAACCAAACCACGGGCTGTCAACTCAAAGACAGCCGAGGCAACACCCCACAGCACACTGATTCCAGCCTCAATCGAAATGCCGATAGCGAACTGCGTATACTCATGAGAGGCCGAGCTATCCTCATCTCCATCCAGATCAAGGTTCCCTATCGCTCCCCACTTGCCATCAACTTCGCCGGTATAGAGGCGGCTTCCTGCCTCAATCTGAAAATTCGGTCGGATAGCGAATTCCACACTAACAGGTGATGCCTCTTCCAGATCTTCTTCGTCCTCACCAGCCAGGGTAAGAATCTCCTTCATGTTAAGTGCTGCGCTAATGAAGTTACTTGGCGTGGCACTCCACGTTATGGTGTTGTTAACAAGCAAATTGTTATTCCCATCATGCGTTGCCCCCTCAAGGGTTTCGGTTGTACCGACTGTACTACTACTCATATAGGACTGGAACTCGGCGGTAACATCTCCGACAAGACTCAGACGCTTTGTCTCCTTGTTATAGAGGAGAGAGGTAACGATCTGGGGAACCGCGGCATTCAACGAATCTCCTCCAATGATCGGAGTGCCGTTCGGAGCCACGTGCGTTGAGAGTGAGTAGGTAGTGGAATTACCGGTGGTCACCTTCTGCACATTCGGAGAACTGACGAACAAGGTAGTGACGGTGAAGTTGACCGTCGAGTCGGTCTCACTTACTGACGAAAAGGCAGTGTTGCTGGCAAGCCAGTCGGGACGTGTTCTGGTGATGCTAATCGTCACCGTATCCCGAACCGCCGGGATAGAAGAAGTGCCAAGGTAGAAATCGACCACCATATAGCTGTGTGGTGGCGATAGGGCTGCCATGTTCTGCGTCAGTGTCCAGGTGGTGTCGTCCAGCATCGTGGCGGTAACGTCATCCAGCTTTGTCCACGAAGCATCGTAGAACGTACCACGGATCAGCGAGATATCATCGGCATAGCTGGTGATCGTAAAGGTGTTGTTGACAGCCATCGATCCCGGAGCAATTGCCTGTATGAACGGTCCGGTATGTCCGGCAATCGTTGGTGGGACGAGTGGACTGACTGCAAGCGAATATCTGGACTCTGTCTTCAGAGTCGATCCGGCCTTCACCTGAACCAGCAACGTTGAGCCTGGTCTGGCACTCCCCATATCTATCGAGAACTTTTTGGTATTGAGCTGTTGCGGTCCGACCGCGATCAGAGGAGTGTCGTTGGCGTCGAGCAGGTATACATACCAGTCGTCGTCAAACTGGTCGGAGTACGTGAATTCAAAGTTCGTCTCTGCCTTCGATCCCTCCACAAACGGACCGAAGCCAGCGTCTGACGTAAGGTGTAGACCACCACTGTTCCACTCAATGTCGAGTGGCCACGAATATGATCTGCCGAGTGGCGGGCTATCTGGATAGATGAGTGAGACGTTCAGTTCATAGGAGGAATTCACGTCTGCGATCGGGAGATCGAAGTTGACAGGGAGAACGACTTTCTTCAGACTCCCATTGAGGTGAAAGCGAGGGTTGATATCAGAATCGATCACATCATTCTCTCGATCCCCCTGAAATCCTCCAGCACTAACGTTCGTGTCGTTGAGCGGTATGATAGCAGAGAGGTAATTGCTAATCCACGGCAGTGCCAGGATATCTTCTTTGTCGGCAAACATGAGCTCCGTGATCTGATCAACGTTCAGATTCCCTCCCCAGTAGGAGATTGCCGTCATCTCTCCTTCAAAGAATGTGGAAGTGGACTGACTGAAGGATGTCGTTGGGGTGAGAGCCCCCTTGCCGACCATGAAGTAGTGGAAGCCCACTGTCAAATCGGCAAGATCGGTGTTGCTGCTCAGTGCCGTCGTCCGTCCAGCGAGACCTCCATCGACGAAGAGAACCATTCCGGAATCGGAGGAACCTCTTCTGAGCACTGCCGCAAAGTGATGCCATTCGCCATCGTTCAGCTTGTGCTCGGTTGTTACCTCGTCACCTGCCGCACTGCTGCCAAATCTGGTAAAAGTCAACCGTCCGTCACCGTTGATGTAGAGAATCGGATAATAGGCATCCCCACTCCCATCATTGTATCCAATAATCGGCATCCCTGTCCCGGTTGTCCTGAACCATCCAACCAGTGAAAACTCCTTGATCGAGTCGGAATAACTCCAGTAGCGGAACCACTCGTCGGTTCCGTTGAACTCCATGGAGTGACTGTATGGCAGGCTGTTCGATGTGAAGGTCTCACTAACAACTGTATCGGAGGTCGTAGTGTTAATCAACCGTGCCGTCACGCTCTCGATCGATTCGGGGAAGGCACTCAGTTCGAAGTGCTGGGTGAAGTCGAAGGGAACAGTGTACGTATCGATCGGGGTGAATGTTGTCACCTCTGGCTTGCCCGGGTCGAGTGTCAGCGCCACTGCTGTTTGTGCCGGATCGGATGAGACGGACGAATAGGAGAGGGCGACGATTGAGTCGGCAGTATAGGGAAGGTCAGCCATATTCAGAGTAAAGAGAGCCGTCATCACGCCACCCACTAACTGTGGCACGGCACTCTCGCTGAGAAGTGTTCCCCCCTTCTCGTCGATCACCTGAATCACAACCGAGTCAGTGCTGGCCGTGCTCGGCTCAACTTCCACGGTCACCGTCGTCGACTTCTGCTGACTCGATATTGCCGGATTATTCACCACTGGATCATAGTTGCTCGGATCCAGAAAGATCCGCGGAGACTGCGGAGCGATGTCAATCGCGTGGCGAACGATAATGCCCGCTGCCGGTCCTCCCTGAGTATAGACGATTGCCTGAACCGAATCGGCAAGGGGAGAAATATCTGATAGAACGATGCTCGATGTCTCCGCCGATGAGAGCCACTCCAGACCAGCCGTGATCGTGTCAGCCTTGTAGACAAGGCCAGCTGCGTCGACTACCTGAAAGATCACTTTGGTTGTCCGTGGTGGTACTGGATCTACTGCGAAGGTTGTGCTCTGCGAACTCACGCTCTCCCAGGGATCATCGTTGTTTGAAGCGAGCGTATACCCGTTCGTCACATAAGGCCCCCAACCATTGGTTGTCAGGAGAGAGAGGGGGGCTGCAAGGATCTGTAGGGAAACCGTATACGTAATCCCCCCCGGAACTCCACCTTCGTGCTCTACCGTCACTTCGAGCTGTGCAGATAACGGCAATTCAAGATCCTTCATGTTGACTGTCCACTCCGCCGAGCTGAGATCACTTCCCTCCACCCGCATTGAATCAGTGGTCACGACATCAGAGGTGTTGATATACTGAACCACATTTCCATTAACGTCCACAATCCTGAACGTCACCGCCGTTGTCTGTTCCGGTAGTGAGTCGACCTCGAACGTTGTTGTCCTCGTTGTCCCAACCACATATCCCTCAAACCCATCACTCGATGTGATACTCGGACTTGATGCGGTGATTGCTATTTCTTCGATGTAAACCATCTTTTCCACAGAGGAGCTTCCGCTGATTTCCACTCGCAAGGATGCCCCTACCGGCAGTTTCCCCATCTGGTGTTCATAGGTCGCACGGCTCAGATCGCTTCCGGTGACGATGTTTGAATCAAGAGGGGTGACTCCATCCCCTTTCATGATTAGGAATTTCACCTCGCTTGTTCCTGATGGCAGGCTTAATGCGGTAAACGCGTTCAGATTATCGTTCCCCTGCACGAAGGGGCCAAACCCCAAACTTCCGGTTACTGAAGGAGGATTGTTCTCCAACTCCCCTACTGTTACGTAGACCGTGTCGCTATCGGGAAAGAGTTGACTGACAAGCCCACTCGAACTGTTCCCTATCAGTATCTGTACATCTTCGGTAAAGTCTGAGGAGGTTGAGGTCAGGATTACGGCTTTGGATGAGTCGATACCGAGAGTCGAAGGAATATCAAACGAGAGATTGACTCCCCTCTCTTCAATCATTCGCAGGCTCCATACCACCTCTAAACGTTTTGCCACTCCACCCAGTGACCAGACATCTGTTGTTGTCTTCAGATCGTTCAACGTATGCCCGGCCAGAACGTACTCTCCGGAGGTAAAGGATGTATCTGTGGTTGCCAGATTCGGAGCACTGATCGTCAGAATTGATGACCGTGCCTGAGAAGAGCCTCCCGATGCCAGAGCCAAATCTTCTGTATACCCGGATGGGATATTGAATGAAGGAACAACACTCAACTCAAGCTTGGCGGCATTCTTCAGTACGATTCCGTCCGTTGTTTCAAAGGTATAGGAAGCTGCAAGGTCGCGGGTGTGGGTTGGTGTTGAAGTCATACCCGCCTTAAGCTGTGTAGCAGTCCGGGCACTTGTCCAGAACCGGAGGTTGTCAAATCGTCCTTCCGGCAGCGCGTGCCCTACCAGTGCTGTCTCTGCATCGTTCGGAGCGGTGCCAATCACCACATTGTCGGCATCAAAGATTGCAATCGGATCGTCGACGAAGTCCTCCCCTGCCGCAACGCCATTGATATAGAAGTTCGTAAAAGTACCGTCACTGGTTACCGCAACGTGGTTCCAAGCACCGTACGTGACACTCTTCGTTGAAGAGATTACGGTAGAACCATCGGTTATCATCAACCGGAGTGAATTACCATCGACAGAACCAATGCCGAAGAGCCATTGCAGTTCATAATCCCCACCCTCATCTACGCCGGCAATAACGTTGATCGTGTAGGCATTGACGTAGACCCAGGCTTCAAAGGTATAGGAATCAACGGAGACAAATGGATCGGGATCGCTGATCTCGGCATAGCTGTTTGCGAAGTCGAGGTAGAGCGCGTTGCCAGCATATTGGGCGTGGAGTGTCGCTGGAAGGACGAACAACAGTAATAACAGAAGGCGTGTACGTATAGACATTCAATTCTTGTTCTTTTATGAAGTGGTGCGGGAATACAAGATTCACTCTACTTTATCAGACATACAACTCTTGCCTACAAAGGCTGTTCCCGGATGTTCTACTATGATATTGTTTATCGTGAAAGATAATGATCGCTGTTATACAGAGGGCACATCATACCTCGACCCTCTCTCTCTCTGAGAGGTTCTTCAGGCTCTCTATTCCCCCATACTTTTGTTCTATTCCCACAGGCATTGCGAAGAGAGGCACGCCCCTCTTCGCAATGCTTCCAGCTCCCCCCGCTGAACGAGGGATTAGAGCCAGAATTCGGCAGGGAAGAATAGCCGTCAGAACAGCTGCCACCCTCCCATAATGTAGACAAACATCAGTGTTGCCCCCAATGTCTGTGCCGTCCCGCCAACCACTGCTCCGT
>JBFWSB010000285.1:0-6043 GCA_050248595.1 Kapaibacterium sp. (SeqCode) | reverse complement strand
CCCGAAGGGGCAGAATGTACGAGCGTAGATGTCCGCACGTCCGGCTCAGCCGCCCCTACAGGGCGGAAGCTTACGCGAGATGAATTGCGCTCCGTGGGGTGCAGCCTTGCGGCTTTCCCCACGGCCACACAACAAAACTCCCTTCGGGAGCGGCTCGAAAGCAGATTGCTTTATGTGAGAAGATTGTAGATGTTCGCGCATAAAGAACTTCGATGTCAATTCTATATCGAAGAGAGTCCACTACTCCACCTGCCCCGGCAGGGGCAACCGCTGTGTGGCCGGGGATGACAATCCCCGGAAGCAGAGCGATCAGAATTCTATCGCCCCGAAGGGGCAGAATGAACGAGCGAAGAAGTCAGGACTTCCGGCTCAGCCGCCCCTACAGGGCGGAAGCTTACGCGAGAGGCACTCCGTGGGGTGCAGCCTTGCGGCTTTCCCCACGGCCACACAACAAAACTCCCTTCGGGAGCGGCTCGAAAGCAGATTGCTTTATGTGAGAAGATTGTGGATGTTCACGCATAAAGAACTTCGATGTCAATTCTATATCGAAGAAAGTCCATGGCTCCACCTGCCCCGGCAGGGGCAACCGCTGTGTGGCCGGGGATGCTAATCCCCGGAAGCAGAGCGATCAGAATTCTCCCGCCCCGAAGGGGCAGAATGAACGAGCGAAGAAGTCAAAGAAGAAAAGCTTTCAGTGGGGTGCAGTCCACGGCCACATAGCAGTGCTCCCTTCGAGAGCGGTTCGACAATTGGTGGCGTATCGAGAGAATAGTTGTTCTATAGACGGGATCAATCGTTTTGCCAAGACGAGGTATCACAGTCTCCCGAGAGTAGAGTATCAAAGGGAGTTGCTCTCATTTTCATTTGCCGCGTATATAGCTCACAAATCAGAGTCTGTCGCTTACCCTACGACATTCTATCATTGGCCAAATATCCCAGAACCTATTGTCAGTTGGACTATTAGGGTATCTTATAGTCCCTCTCCTACTACATTCTCACAATCATAAAGAGGAGATTCTGATGGCTGCCTATGTTGTCGCGACGTATACAATCAATGATCCCGAAGGGTATGAACCTTACGTGCCGGGAGTTATTCCACTACTTCAAAAACATGGTGCGGAGATTCTTTCTGCCGACTATGAGTCGAAAGCTTTGGAAGGCACAACACATACGGTGACAGTGATCTTGAAGTTTGAATCGGAAGAGGCGGCGGAGAACTGGTATAACGATCCAGATTATATTCCGGTGAAACAAGTTCGCCTCGACTCTTCAACTGGATCAGTAGTGCTTGCAAAGGAATTTGTGATGCCCTCAGCATAAACTAAAGGAGTGAGCTTGGTGGGTATGGGAGAGAGAATCTCTGCTTACGCGAGTCTATTCATAGACCTTATCAATATCAAACAGGGAGTAGTCAGAATTTGACTACTCCCTGTTCTGTTGCTGAACACTTCCAGAATTCACTCACCACGCCCTTGATTACTGAATAGCAGGTAGTGACAGCATTTGTTATTGATTCGTCTGCGACGTTTCCTGCTACCGATTAGTAGAGAGAAATAGAGTACGAATCAATGCCGGATGAAGTCAGGAAAACCACCATGCTTCCCTTCCCCGAGGTGCTTTGTTCTCTCTGAATTGCTTCCAGCCCTTGTTAGCGTTTCGTATAGAGATTTGCCCGATAGCGCAACCTTGTCCGGTTTATGAATGCAAGTTAACCTGATCGACCATCCCCGTTCAATCGTCGGAAAGGGGGAGAAGTGGATATACCGGGATTCAGGGATATGATTCGTTGAGTTTATAGAGTTGAGTGTATGAGTTCGTGAGTGTGTGGGAGTGTATGAGTCAAGAGTTGCAAGCTGTGTTTCTCTTCTTTGCGTCTTGGCTTCTTTGCGCCTTTGCGTGACGGTTTTGGGCGAATCCTTTTGTGTAGAGCTTCCCACAAATCCAACCCTCACTCCTCATCTGCCAACCCATGCTCTACTGCATATCGAACTAATCCCGCTAAGCTTCGAACGTTCAGTTTTTGGATCAAGTTCTTGCGGTGGGTCTCAACGGTGTAGGGACTGATAAAGAGCTTCTCGGCGATTTCGTTCGTGGTCAGTTCGGCAGCAATTAGCTTTAAGATTTCTCTCTCCCTTCTGGTCAGTGCGGTCTGCTCTTCTCTACCAGTCATCGTTGAAATCAGAGCGGTTGTTGCCGATGGGCTGAAGTGTTGTTCGCCGGCAGCCACAGCCCTGATTGCATCGAGAAATTCACTCTTGCCAGAAGTCTTGATAATGTATCCGGAGGCTCCTGCCTTCATTGCCTTCGCAACCGACCCGCCGTCGGAGTTTTGGGTCAGGGCGAGGATTGGAATTGTCGACTTCATCCGCTTTAACTCCTTCATCGCCTCGATCCCATCCATCTTCGGCATAGAAATATCCATAATAAAGAGATCGGCGTCTGGGTGAAGGTTCGCCAGTTCGATAGCCTCCAGTCCGTTGTGGGCAATGCCGGAGAAGGTGATGTCGGCAGCATCTGATAGTAGAGCAATCAATCCTTCAATGAAAAGCTCGTGGTCGTCGGCAATCAATATCTTCAGCATGGTTTTTCTTCCGGTTGTTCTGTTCGTCGGTTCCTGCGCAAAATGCTTTCACGTTGCAGAACCTCTTATCACTCTTTTCAGCGATTTGATGAATTACCTGAAAGATCGTAGGGCGTATCCGATTTTCAAGCTTCATTCTCCAATTGCTTTACGTCAACTTCCACTGTGATTGTTGTGCCGTAGCCGGGGTGAGAGTCGAATTGGACAGTTCCTCTCATTGCCTGAACCCGGGTCTCGATGTTTCTCGTGCCCATTCCATCCCGCTTTGCGTTTGTGTCGAAACCAACGCCGTTATCTTCGGCCATCAAGATGAGCTTGTTCTCCCGGCGCATCAGTTGCACTGTTCCCTCCGATGCTTCGGCGTGGCGAACGATGTTGGAGATTAGTTCCTGCGCCACGCGGAAGAGACCGAGAGAAATAAACTCGGGGATATCACTCCCGAGGTTTTCGGTCTGCAAGGTCATCACTAAGTTGTTTGCGCCACTCATATCGCTAATCATCTCACGCAGTGCTGCCTCCAGACCAAGTTCGCGGAGTGTGCTGGAGCCGAGGGTATGGGAGATCGTGCGAACATCTCCCGAGGCTTTCTCCAGAAGTTGCAGGGAGCGTTCCCACGCCTGACTCTCCTCCTCCCTCAACTCATCACGTATCCGAAGCAAGTTTAGTCGCGTTGCCGCTAACGTCTGCCCGACCCCGTCGTGTAGGTCTCCGGCAATGCGTCGGCGTTCCCCCTCTTGGGTCTCCAACACTGCGCGAGTTACGTCGTGTTGCCTTCGCAGCTCTTCCTCTTTCAACGTCCGCTCAAGGTCGAACCGCATTTGTAGTTCGGCGACGGCGCGATTCCGCTCTTCGTTGACGAACTCTTCGCGAATAACTGCGTAGCGGCGGGCGTGGTAGAGCGACTCGCGAAACTCTCCAAGTTCTTCAAATGTGAGGGAGAGTTCAAGGTGGAACTGATATTCAAGCCGTCGGTCGGCAACCTCTCTCACCATTACCATTCCCTGTTCCAGAGCGAAGCGTGCCCCTTTTGGGTTCCCAGTCTCGCGATAGACACGCCCTACGCGAAGCAACGCATCGGTGAAGAGTTTCTGCTCTTCGGTCTCCTGCAACGTCTCCGAAGCTCGCACATAGAATGAGAGAGCCAGTTCCGGCTCTTTTTTCTTCTCGTGAATATCTCCCAACGTAATCAGTGCCGCCGCGGCATTCACCTTGTCGCCAATCATATCGTAGATCGTCAGCGTGCGAAGTTCGTGCTCCACAGCCTTGTCAAAATCTCCCCGTTCAAGGTGGAGTGCGCCGATATTGCGGATGGTGTTTACTTCCATAAGACTGTTCCCAATCTCTCGAAAGAGAAGGCGGCTGCGTGAGAGATATTCTAAAGCCGTTTCGTAGTCGCCGATACGTCCGTAGACAATGCCGATTGAGTGGAGCGCGACACCACTTGAAGAGTAGTTGCCACTCTCCTCATACTCGCTGAGAGATTGCAGGTAGTAGTTGAGAGCCTCAGGGTAGTCCCCAAGCTCCGAGTAGATGTCTCCAAGGTGGCAGAGTGTCTTTGCTCGCTCTCCTGTCTCGTCAGGGGAAGGGAAGGTTGCCAAGAGTGATAAAGCATCGGCCAATGCGTTGCGATACTTACGCGCCCCCTGCAATTCTCTCTCCTCGCTTCGTTGCGATCCACTTGATGTTGCTAAATCGGTCTGCATCCTATCCAGAATTCTTTCGAGCAATGTAAACTCACGTCAGGAAGTTATGTTGCCTGAACATACTGATTGCTCTCCTTCCGTCCTACTTCTCTCTCTCTCTACCTCACCCCAGACTTTGCGAATACAACGGAGTTCTGAAGAGAGTACAAAGTGCGGAGCAGAAATGGATTCAGAACTCCCTGAATCCAGTGAGTTCTGGAATTCACTGGAATCGGGTTTATGCAGATTCGTAGAGGACTGATACTTTATGGGGAAGTGTTAACTCCCCCCTGACCACTAATCAGGAGTTAGTCATGGAGAAGTTCATTATCTATGGTTTGATTGTTCTTGCAATAGCAGGGTGGGTTGTTGCATATCTCATATCGGATTCGCCAGACGAGATCGTAATGATCGATGATGGCAGTGTTGGGGGTAAGGATACGGTAAACATTGAGCCAGAAACAATTCAGGTTCAAATGAGTTCAGCGAAGTTTACGCAAGGTGAAAAAGTCACGTTAAACATCGAGGAACGAGGAGGGACGGGGCTCCATTTTATATCGTTGAGTGGTCAGTCCAGTTTCTTGGAAGTTCAGGGAGCTGAGCTTACTGAGGCTCAACTGGAGTCATCAATGACACTCCGAAACTTTAATGAGGCAAGTTCATTACCATACAATCCTTGGCCAGTCTTCTTTTACACAAACCCTCCATCAACGGTGACGTTGATATACGACGGCACGAACTGGGAGGTGAACTAAAGAGAAGTTGGAGTTAATCGGTTATACTGGTTGACGACTTTGGGCAACCGTAGAAATTCCTTCAGCAAGTGACTGTATTTCCGGGAGAAGGGGGGATGTGGTAGAAGTTGCCAATAGCAGGAGTGCATGGACAGCATCGGTACGTTCTTCAATATCCTCGATTGAAGAGAGGAGCGTACCGATCTGTTTAGCAGAAGGTGTGGGATCACTTCGCCAGAGATCAAACAGTTGTAGAATGGCTTTGGTAGTAGGAGAGATATTCTGTTGTGAGCAAAAGAGAAGTATCCGATCCAGTTGCCTGATCCAGTCTCCTATATCATTGTTGGAGTGTCGCCCTACAGAGTATTCTATTGATGTATAGAGTGCTTGACAGAGTGATTCTTCCATATTGCTCGTTGTCTTCAAATTTTCAGCAATGCTCAGCCCCTTGTCATAACAAGCGAAGGCTTCGGTAAAATGTTTCCGTTCTCTTTGGATGCACCCTATTCCAAACATGCTTTGCAACTCTTCGAGGCGGTTGTTGAGCTTCTTGCTCAACTGCAATGATTCTCGAAAATGTTGCTCTGCTGCGTCCAGTTGGTTGAGGTGGATCAATACCTGACCTGTGCGGTTCAGCATTGTAGTTACGAGGTGCTGAGCATTCATATCCCGAGCGAGCTTGAGTCCTTCCTCAAGGAAAGCGAGTGCACGTCTGTAGCTCTTGCGTTGTAGCTCAACGGAAGCGAGACGTAGAAGTATTGTCATGTAGCCCTGAGTGTTTTCAAGTCTTTTATACTGTATTTCTGCCTGATGTATGTAGGGTTCGGCCCTGTCAGGTAATCTCTGAGCTAAGAAAGTATCGACCATTCCAATACAGGCTAAGGCAATACAACGAGGATTACCAATTGCTTGGCCAAGCTCTTCCATCTGTTGAAACTGCTTGAGAGCTTCCTTGTACTGTCCTCTGTTTAAGTGGAGGATCGCACTGTTCCCAGTTACAATTGCTACTTGCTCTTTGTCTCCAATTCGGTCGACAATTGTCCTTT
>JBFWSB010000284.1:0-6111 GCA_050248595.1 Kapaibacterium sp. (SeqCode) | reverse complement strand
GATAGCCTTCCAAACCGACAATTTCTCATCTCCACTCCTCCAGCGAGATGCTTCGGGAGACCTCAGCTTGACAGGTTTGGTGTTAACAGTTATCATAGGCTATATCATCACAAGCTCTGTCACTCAGAACGGAGCGAAGCGGAGTGAAGAGTCTCGCCGGTCAAGTTCAAAGACTCCGTAACCTGCTTTCAGTGCCGACTTTTGCAGTTCTCAACTCTTCCTGCGAGATGCTTCGGGAGACCTCAGCATGACAGATCGGGTGCTCACAATCTCATCACATTCTCTGTCACTCAGAACGGAGCGAAGCGGAGTGAAGAGTCTCGTCGGTCAAGTTCAAAGACTCCGCAACCTGCTTTCAGTAGCGACTTTTGCAGTTCTCAACTCTTCCTGCGAGATGCTTCGGCAGACCTCAGCATGACAGGGTTGGTATTGACAATCATCAAATGTTCATATCCTCTGGCTTAACCCTGTCATTCACTCAATTTTGAATTTTGCCTTTTGAATTCTTAATTGACTTCCTCTCCCGCTCGCACTTTCTCGATGAGTTCGGAAATTTTTCTCGTTGGTCCGGCTCCGTACTCGTCGAGGGCGTTTTCGTATCGTTTGTAGTAGGTGAAGGCTTCTCGACGTGCTCCTCGGGTGGCAGCAGAGCGGATCAGTGCCTCGTATGCTCCATCGTGCAAGTCATCCAGACCAAGCAATCGTTCGGCCAGCGGGGGGATTGCCTGGAAGTTCTCTCGGTCGATCTCAATGTCGATGAGACGCTCTAATGCGGTTGCAAGTTCTCCCCGAAGGTTCTCTCGCATGTTGTCGATCCACTCGGCATACATCCCCTCGAGAAAATCTCCGTCGGCAGATTCTATTGCTTGTCGGTAAGCGACTGCTGCCCCGAAGTAAACTCCTTCGTCGTAGAGTCGATTTGCTTTCCGTATGCACCCACGAAAATCTACTGCATCGATTCGCACATCGTCGCTCAACTCGTAGACCCCATCTCTCTGCCGAATCGTTCCGCTCCCCCCCAAAAATCTTCGCGCATAACTTGTTGTGGCGTGGAGGTTGTTTGCTGCTCTGTCAATATCCATGTCAGGCCAGAGTAGGTCGGCAAGTCGATCTCGCGTTAGGTCGCCGATCCACCGCGTATCCCCAAGCTTCGCCACAACTAACGCACCTACGAGTGATCGAGTTTTCGATTCAATCTTCGTTCCTGACTCATCTCCACCTTCAACCCGTAGCGCGCCGAAGGTGCGGAGAATTTGCTCTTGTTGGTTTGATAGGCTCGGGTGCTTTGTGTCGATCTGGTTCGTATCTGATGATAGTTCATCTCGCATATCTTCGCCAAGAGATTGGCGGAAGCGCATCAGCCGTGTTTTGGGGAGACTATCTTTCATTAAATCGAAGTGATGGTGTCCTAACGCTTCTGCTGACCATGACTTCAGTTCTCCAACAGCACGCTCAAGTGCGATATAGGCAACATCGTTTAGTTCTCTTTTTTTACCAGGGCTTGCTTGTGCGAGATCGAGAAGGATTTTTGCAGATCGAAAATTATCGATCAAAGGAAAGGAAATCCAGGTGCTGTCTGAAATCACATTGAACAGTTCATCGTATGCTCCAGTTGCAGCTGTAGCTAACAGGCTCAAGACCTTTAAGCGCTTTGCCGTTTCGGTATCTTCAATCAAACGTTCTTCCCCGATGTTTTCACGCATTTGTTCGATGATCTTCATAGCATCGGAGATTGCCGTAGGTGAATTCACGTCGATAGCAGTCCGTAATTCTTCTTGAGAAATTAGTAGTGAAATGAGGGGAGGTAAGTTCTCTCGATTGATCCTCTGAGCCATTTCTTTTGCCTTGATATGCTCACCAAGAAGATTCCAAGCTTCCTGAAATTTGTGCATAGCAATAGCAGTCTGTATGGGGGTTGATCGTGCTGGGCGAGGTATAGTGAGGAATTCTTTTTCAAGTCGATGTAAACTCTCTACCTCTCCTTTGCAAGCCATAACATATGGGAGATGCCAGTAGTTGTGGCTCAGCCCTCGATATGCCGGATATCTATCTACTAAGGAGCGCAGCTCTTCAGCATATGTACGCATTGCATCAAGGTCTTGCGCTTTCTGTGCAAAGTTTGCAGCATGCAGCAACAGCTCATACGCCGTAAACAAATCTGCTTCATGTCGTAGTCGTAATCCGGCTTCTACCATTTCACGGGCATCATCCAAACGATTTGCTGAGAACATCGCGTAGAGCAACACCTTCATCAGAGCGTTCAATGTCTCCGGGCGCATCCGGTCGAGTTCGGTGATGTAGGGGGAGGCGAGGTCGAAGGCTTCGGCGAACTCACCTCGGTCGAAGGAATATTGAGCGCGGAGACGGATTGCCTCGGCTGCACCACGTAGCTCACGGTCGGTCTGCTCTGCGGGAGGGGGTAGTGTTTCAAGCATTGCGTCGAGGTAGCCTTGCGCACTGTTGGAGTCACCTTGCATCAGCGCGTCGTGCCAGACGACGACCGCAGCTTCAAGGCGGTTCACCCGCTCCTCTGTGTTTCCGGGGGGATCAGTAAAGCAGTCGAGAACCTCCGCAATCTCCCGCGCAACTCCGTGAAGTAGTTCCCGCGTTCCAGTTACGTAGAGGCGTTCGCCATACACAGTCAACGTGCCGAGATAGTCGGCGAGTAAACTTCCTCCTAACTCCTTTCCTTTTCCAGAGGATCGATATGGTTCGAGTGCAGCCTTGCAGAGGAGGACAAACGTTTCGGCGTAGATCGGAGCAAGTTTCCGTCCAACGGCAATCAGCCAGTTGAAAAGTCTGCTCAGGTCATTCTCTTTCAGTCGTCCGAGGTCTACTCCTTCAAGTGGTGCAACTGCATAGAGTTCACCTGTTCCACTGGTGAGAATTTCGAGCGTGATCGTTGCCAGCTCTTCTCGTCCGGGAATACCGGGAATCTCCAGTCCTGCTGCCGCCTTCCAGAGAAGCGTGTGAGTAAATGCGTAGCAGACGCGCCCCTCCACATCGCGTGTGCCGAGGCGAATCGTTGGGACGGCAACGGCGACGAGTCCACTTAGGATCAGCCGTTCAAACAAGTGGTCATCCCACCCGACAGTCTTCTCAGCCAGTCGCCTTAGAAGATCACGGTTGAACTGCTCCCCTAAGTATCCTGCCAACGATAGAAGTCCCCGTTCACCTTCGGGGAGGGAGGCGAGTCGTCCAGAGAAACCGTGCACCCGGTCGCCGATCTCCTTCAGTTCATCATCGTTTAGCTCAGATGATTTCCACTCCCAACCTTTCGCAGAATCTTCTAAGGCGATATGCCTTGCGGCGATCATCTCCCGAAAGACTTCTCGCAGGGCAAGGGGGACGCCTGCGGAGAGGGCCGCAATCTGGCCGAGCATTTCTTCCGGCGGAGCCGAGCCGAAGAGAGCCGTGGCAGCCTCGGCAATTCCAGCCCCATCGAGTGGGCCTATCTCCAGTTCCTGTGGTGGTATCGACCGACCAATTGCCATCCTGAACGATTGGAGGATTGTGCTCTCAACCGGTCGTGTTGTTACTACCACGAGTACTGGGATTTCCTCAAGTGCTCCAATAAATTTGTCAAGTTCTACCGAGGAGTCGAGGTAGTGGAGATCGTCGAAGATCATCACAACTGGATAGCGGCGGGAGGCAACCTGCACAGCTTCGACGGCAGCCTCGCTGTTGATGACGGCTCCCTCGCGGAAGATTCGGGCAGCTATTGGGGCTGCAATCACCGGCTTCAAGATTTCCAGAGCGTTGCTGAGTGGGCCGAACTCGATCCCTTCCCCCTCGTACCACTTCGCGTGAACTACAAGTGAGCGTGCGGTGTGGTTCCGGACAATCTCCTTCAGTTCATCCAGCAGGCGACTTTTCCCCACACCTGCCGGTCCAGTCATCCAGACGGCGCGTGGTTCTCCTTCGAGGAGGCCGTTGAAGGCTTCCAGCAGAACGCGAAGCTCAGCTTCACGACCCACCAGAGGCATTGTTCCCCGATTGATAAAATCTTTGGTGTTGGTAACCATAAGCAGTGCTACAGTCAAGAGAACGGTGAAAAGACCGTTCAAGATAGCGTTACTCGTTCAATCGTCGTTACGTTTCTCCCGAATTTGGTTCAAATTCGGCTTTCCTTTCATCTAATCTTCTTGTGTCGTATGGTTCGTTGCAGGCCGGGCATCTTGTGTCGAGTGGGTTGGAGAAGGGGGTTCCGCAGTGGGTACAGGCATTGGCCAACGTTTCGCATCCGCAGAGATAGCAGTTTGTGGCATCGTAATCGTTCACCCCTCCGCATCGGCGGCATCGTGTCCAACTGTTCATGTTAGGCATTTATTGATTTCGGATTTCGGATTTTAGATTTCGGATTTGGAGTCAAGCGTGCTGTGTTAATCCACAATTCGCAATCCCAAATCCGAAATCTGATAGATTTTTGTTTTGATTTCGGATTTAGGAAGTAGAGTCGAGCGTTGCGTCTCAATCCACAATTCGCAATCCCAAATCCGAAATCTCATAGATTTTCGCTACAGTACTATTCTCTAATCAATCCTTAAAAACATCTTAAAAGAATTTGATAGAGAGATCAACTTCCGCAATTCTCCGTATTTTCCCGGCCTTTCCTGAATCAAACGAGAAACAGAACAGCATGGCAGAACAACAGGTAGCTCACGAGGGATATGGCCTTCTCAAAGGGAAGAAGGGGATTGTATTTGGTGCGCTCGACGAAAGCAGCATCGGTTGGCAGATAGCTTTAGCCGCTTGCCGTGAAGGGGCGCAGCTTGTGTTGAGCAACGTTGCCGTTGCTCTCCGCATTGGGGCACTCGATGGATTGGCCGAAGCTTGCGGTGGGGCAACCGTAATTCCCTGCGACGCATCGAACGTTGAGGAATTGAACGGACTCTTCTCGAAAGTACGGGAAGAAGTTGGGCAGCTTGACTTTATCGTTCACTCCCTCGGAATGTCGCAGAATATTCGCAAGGGGAAGTCTTATCGTCAGGTAAACTACGACTGGTATCTGCGAACACTTGATGTCTCGGCCATCTCTCTTCACAAGATGATTACCGCAGCACTCGACAACGATGCCATTGCTGATGGAGCGAGCATCGTGGCGATGAGCTACATTGCGGCCCAGAGAAACTATTCCACCTACTCCGACATGGGGGATGCGAAAGCACTCCTCGAATCAATTGTCCGGAGTTATGGCAGCCGACTTGCCACCCGAAAGATTCGGATTAACACCGTCTCGCAGTCACCAACGCCAACCCGTGCCGGAAGTGGCATCGACAACTTCGACAAGATGTACGAGTTTGCTGACCGCACCTCCCCTCTCGGCAACGCAACAGCCGAAGAGTGTGCCGACTACGTTGCAACGTTGTTGAGCGACCTGACGCGGAAGGTGACGATGCAGAATCTTTACCACGACGGCGGCTACAGTTCTATCGGCACTACACTTCCGATGCTCCGTCTCTTCCACGAAGCACTGAAAGATCAAGAGTTGATCGACGGAGCCGGGTTCGACCATTTAGATATGGACTGATTGGGATTGCGGATTTCGAATTGTTGAGATGAGGGATGAAGTATCAACTCTCAAGTTTTCTTCAATCCGAAATCCGCAATCAACAATGTGAAGATGAAGTATCAACTCTCAAGTTTTCTTCAATCCGAAATCCGCAATCAACAATGTGAAGATGAAGTATCAACTCTCAAGTTTTCTTCAATCCGAAATCCGCACATCAACAATGTGAAGATGAAGTATCAACTCTCAAGTTTTCTCCAATCCGAAATCCGCAATCAACAATCCACAATGTGGAGATTCCAATCCTCAATTTCCGTCAATTCGAAATTCGAAATCCCCAATACAAATGCACTGTCCTCTTTGCCACAGCGAAAACCTGACTGAAGAGACTTCGTTCACGATGCTTCACGCTCACGCCATGTTCCGAACAACCGAGGGAGGAATGTTGGGGCCAAAATACGTGATGGCGAAAGCTGACCGGAGCCGTGTTTGTCTCGACTGCGGTTATCTTCTCCTCTTTGTCGGAGAGCAAACTCTTGAGCGATTAAATGAGAGGAAGAGACCGAGTGATTAGAGGCGAGGTCAGGAAGTCATATCGGTAG
>JBFWSB010000283.1:0-6122 GCA_050248595.1 Kapaibacterium sp. (SeqCode) | reverse complement strand
GGATCGTGGCTGAGGAGAATATCCCAGCACTCGCAAACTCTGCAATGGATGGCTATGCTGTGCAATGGCACGACACTATCGGTGCCTCAGAGACAAACCCGTTGAAACTACGAGTGATTGGAGAATCTTCCGCTGGAGAGCCATTTCACGAAGAAGTTGGGTCGGGCGAAGCAGTCAGAATCATGACTGGCGGTATCCTTCCGAAGGGAGCCGACGCTGTGATTGAGGTCGAGTCGACTGAGGAAGAGGGGGAGTTTGTCGCAATTAAAAGGGAGATTGGATTGGGAACAGCAGTCCGTTCTCCTGGTGAGGATATCCGCGCAGGCGAAGAAATTATCCCGGCTGGGAAACGTCTTGAGCCGGGCGATATCGGCATACTCGCCTCACTTGGAATAACGAACGTACCAGTTCGGGTGAAGCCGAAGGTAGGAATTATCGCTACTGGCAACGAGGTAATTGATCCACATCGAAAGCCTGAAGTGGGACAGCTTCGGAATAGTGGAGGACCGGCACTCCTCGCAGCCTGCGTTCAGGCCGGTGCGGAACCGATTGACCTTGGAATCGTCGGAGATGATCGGGAGGAGCTTCTCGATGCTCTGGAAACCGGGCTTCAGTACGACATTCTACTGACTACTGGAGGTGTCTCAGCAGGACGATATGATCTGGTGCAACACCTCCTTCCAGAGTTAGGAGTAGAAGTTCGTTTCCACAAGGTCAACATCAGGCCGGGGAAACCCGTCCTCTTCGGAGTTCTGAAGGAGGGAGATCGCAAGACTTTAGCTTTTGGTCTGCCGGGGAATCCTGTATCTTCTCTTGTTACCTTTCTCACCTTCGTTGTGCCAATATTAGAGAAGATGTTGGGAGGGACATATCGTCCGAACTCCTTGCAAGCTCGTTCAGAGGAGACAATCCTCAAGAACGACACGAAACGCCATTTCCTGCGTGGAATTCTCTCCTATAAAGGTGGAGAACCATATGTTAGGAGAACAGGAACGCAATCGAGCGGAGCAATGAGTTCCATGAGTAGGGCAAACTGCTTGATTCTCTTTGAAGAAGAGAAGAATAGAATTGCGTCAGGGGATATGGTCGAGGTATATCTGTTATCGTCAACTTCTTAATTATCGTTCTTCGGACTCAGTCTTCATGAAATTCGTAGTCTTTAAAAATATTCAGAACATTATGGTTATCCGAAGCTTTCTGGCAATGCTCAGTATTGTAGTACTATCCACAAGCATACCAACAGAGTCCCGAGGACAGGAAGCGGGAGAAAAACTTCTGTTTACCAGAATGTCTCCTGAGGAGACCGGAGTCACCTTCTCGAACTACATTACGGAGACTCCTGAGTTCAACATTAACGTCTTCATCTATGCCTACAATGGTGGAGGAGTTGCCGCTGGAGATGTGAACGGAGATGGGCGGATTGACCTTTACTTCTCGGGAACTCAGCCACACTCTCCTAATCGACTTTACATCAACAAGGGGAATATGAAGTTTGAGGACGTTTCGGCAAAGGCCGGAGTTGACGACTCACTCGGCGTTCGATATGGCATTTCGATGATTGACATTAACGGAGATGGGCGACTCGATCTCTACGTCAACAAGCAATACCACCCCAATCAACTCTACATCAACAACGGGGATGGTACGTTCACCGAGCGGGCGAAAGAATTCGGACTCGACTTCTGTTGTAGCAGTACGCAGACTGCATTTTTCGACTACGACCTCGACGGCGACCTCGACGCATACGTCGGGCTGAACGGCGCAGCTACAGGTGATGACTACACCAACAGAGGATTGAGCGATAGGTTCTTCCGAAATAATGGAGATGGTACGTTTACTGACATCACCGAAGAAGTTGGAATTCACGACGAAGGATATGCACTGAGCGTGACAGCAGGAGACGTAAACAACGACGGCTACCCCGATGTCTACATCACAAACGATTTTGTTTGGCGTGACATCCTCTACATCAACAACGGCGATGGTACGTTCCGCGAAGCAACCAAAGATGTGATGAAGCACACCACCGAATTCGGTATGGGTTCTGACATCAGCGACTTCAACAACGACGGCCTCCTCGACATTGTCGCCGTCGACATGCTCCCCGAAAGTCACTGGCGCAAGATGTCCCACATGGGGAGCCAGAACTCCTTCAGTCCTCTCTTCGACTCAACGCAGATGATGCGGAACAACTTGCAGTTGAACCGTGGGAATGGAATGTTCAGTGAGATTGCGCAGCTCTCTGGCGTTGACGAGACAGACTGGAGTTGGTCGGCACTCTTTGGCGACTACGACCAAGATGGCAACCAAGATTTATTTATCGCCAACGGCTACATGCGAGATGTAGCAAACAGGGATGTAATCAAGATGGTTCCCCGCACCGCTCCAATTAGTGTCCTGATGAAAGTCCCCTCGATCAAACTGGATAACCACGCCTACAGAAACAATGGCGACCTAACCTTCACGAAAGTCAGTAAGGAGTGGGGACTCGGGGACTATGTGAATTCAAACGGAGCAATCTATGCCGACTTGGATAACGACGGTGACCTCGACCTAATCATCAACAACATTGCTCCAGATTCGGCCACCTACGGTACGGCGATGATCTACCGGAACAATGCGAACGAGTTAAAGAAAGGGAACTGGCTCCAGGTAAAACTTGAAGGGAAAGGGAAGAACACATCGGGGATCGGCGCACGGGTGCAGATTCGCTACGGTGACAAGATGCAGATACGTGAGCACAGCCCAATTCGTGGGTATCTCTCCTGCACTCAGGACAAGCTCCACTTCGGGCTTGGAGATACGAAGATGATTGATCGCCTTTTAGTGACGTGGCCAGATGGATCGGCTCAGGTGCTTGAGCATATCGAGGCAAACAAAGTGATTACGCTGAAGCAGAAAGATGCTGCTGGTGGACTTGACATCGCGTCGCTCCGAAACGTGACCATGGAGTTTAATGGAACGCAGACCTTTACTGAACTAATGTCGGAAGAGACTGGACTAACGTTTGTACACCGGGAGAATGCCTTCGACGACTTCAACCGCGAGCGCCTTCTCCCGAATACACTCTCCCGCAACGGCCCCGGAATTGCCGTTGGCGACATCGACGGCAACGGTCTGGACGACGTTTGGATCGGTGGCGCGAGAGAGTCAGTAGGGCAAGTCTTCCTCCAGACAACTTCAGGCTCATTCCGCCTCTCTCCTGATTCCACAGTATTCGAGTCCGCACGATATTCGGAAGATATGGGGGGGATATTTTTCGACGCAGATGGCGATAACGATCTCGATCTCTACGTGGCAAGTGGAGGGAATGAAGTAGAGGAAGGAGATAGCACTCTGCAAGATCGCCTCTACCTCAACAACGGAGGTGGAAACTTTACGATAGGGTTGGACAGACTTCCCGACATGCGAACCAGTACTTCAAGTGTCTCGGCCTGCGATTACGACGGAGATGGCGACCTCGATCTCTTCGTTGCCGGCCGCTGCAAACCGGCAGAGTATCCAGACCGCTCCCGAAGCTATCTGCTTGAAAATCGTGACGGGCATTTCTTCGACGTTACGGCAGAAGTTGTTCCAGAACTCCTCACCCCCGGCATGATAACCGCAGCAATCTGGTCCGACTTCAACAACGACAACCGTCCCGACCTTGTGGTGACCGGCGAATGGCTTGGGATCAACTTCTACAAGAATGAGAATGGGAAACGTTTAGTAGACGTATCGGGAGAGACTGGACTCGACTCGATCAACGGTTGGTGGCGGAGCCTAAGCTCAGGCGATTTCGACAATGACGGCGACATCGACTACGTGGCAGGAAACGTTGGACTAAACACACGCCAGACAATGCAGCCAACGAAGGAGTATCCAATCAAACTCTACGCAAACGACTTCGACCGAAACTCAAGTCGTGATTTGATTATGACCTACTTCTTCGAAGGGAAAGAATACCCGTCGCGTGGGAAAGATGCGTTGGCTACCCAAATGGGAACATTCATTAAGAGGAACTGGCCAGACTACGTCCCCTTCTCGATTGCAACTGTAGATAGGATTTTCGATCCAGCACTTCTTGCGTCGGCAGAGCAACGCTTTGCCACGACGATGTACAGTGCTTACATCGAGAACCGTGGGGATGGCACGTTCACTATCCACCGTCTGCCAACAATTGCGCAAGCCTCGCCGATCTCCGGTATGGCCGTATGCGACTTCAATGCTGACGGGAACCTTGACCTACTAACACTTGAGAACTTCTACGGTCCCGACAGAGAGGTAATCCGCTACGATGCAGGCTTTGGGCTTCTACTAAATGGGAATGGCAAGGGAGGCTTTGCCTCAGTGCCGGTAACGGAGAGTGGGTTCTTTGCACCACACGACGGGCGCAGCCTCACTCTGCTGGATGTCGGTTCCGATACCACCATCTACGCACTTGCAGTAAACAACAATGCGAAGGCACAAGTTTTCCGGCATAACTATGGACCATACGACGGACGACTGATCAGACTGAAGCCAACTGAGCACTACACACACGCCATTATTGAGTTCGAAGATGGGCGGACGCGAAAGCACGAGTTCCAACTCGGCACGGGATATCTTTCGCAGACATCTCGCACCCTCTTGGTGACACCAGACATGAAGACCATCACGTTCTACAACGGAACGAAGAAAGGGAAAGATGCTCTCTTTATTGATGAGAAGATGTTTGGGGCAAGGTAAGCTATGAGTGTATGAGTATGAGAGTGTGGGAGTGCCTGAGTGATAGAGGCGGCACATGAAGTATGCAGTAGGAAGTATTCCCTTGGTGCTTCTTGGTGATGCTCCTCTCACGATCAACTGGTAGGTCAGGATTCAGCAATGCCGAGAGCACGTCTGTCAATCTGATCGGCCTCTCTCCACTCTTTTTAATTTTGCCTTTTGAACTCCCCTTCCTCGTTCTTGACGCCAACTCTGTAGTTGAGCGTCACCAACCCACTCGACCACGGTTTCGAGTCAATCAACTCGAGGTGGACTCTCCCATTCACCCCGGAAAAGAGTGGCTTCCCGGCTCCGAGCACAATCGGGTGAACTGCCATCGACAGTTCGTCTACCAGTCCAGCATTCATCAACGACCTGGTAAGGTCAGCACCACCGAAGAGCCAAATGTCTTTTCCCTCTGCACTTTTAATCTCCCGAACTTGCGCCGCTATATCATCTCCTGAGACAAGCTCTGCTCCCTCCTTTACTGATTCGAGACTATTCGAGAAGACATACTCAGTAAGTTTCGGCATTCCCGGAATTTCACCACTATCCCCCTCCATTCCGAGCATCATCTCGTATGATTTTCTCCCTATGAAGAGAGCGTCAATTCTCTTAAAGAACTCCGCCATACCGTAGTCCTGATCGGTGAAACACCAATCGTACTCCCCGTTCGGACCTTCAATTAATCCGTCGAGACTGATGGCAAGATTTAGCAGTAGTTTTCGCACGATTTCTCTCCTTTCTTTTCTGCAAAGATAATCGGTACTCCCTTCTGATCGTAGAGTTGGTAGTTCAGATATGAGAACGTACTTGGGGTGTTTCAAGAGGATGTAAAAGAAGCACCAAGAGCCTACTATTCCTCTACCGCATACTTCACATTCATCTCTATAACGCAGACTGCTTCAGGTGCAATAACGGATACTCCAATAGAGAGAGGGAATCAGGTTATTCTACACGAATAGTGAACAACTCTTCAACAGTTCCACCAGCAGCAACAGTCACCGTGCGAGCAATTTGATATGGCTCGGCAAAGCGATATCTGATCAACGACCCTCGATTGTCTTTCTTCGGTATTGGCTTCAGTCCGTTCAGCCACACCCGAATCTCATACTCTCCGGCGGGGACGTTGGCAAGCTCAAACGTTCCATCATCCTTCGTTACGGCATAGTAGGGATTCTCTACACCGAAGAGGTAGGCGTTCATCCAGGGATGGTAGTCGCAGCCGATTAAGTGAGGTCCAACACCCTCAACTGTATACATGTTTCGGTCACCCTGCTTCGGCTGCGCTACGTTCATCAGAATCTTCTCCGTCGTATCCTCTACCCGAACGTTGTGGGCTGTGGGATCACTGTTAGTAAACAGAACTTCGGAACCGACAGGAACAGCCAGTATGT
>JBFWSB010000282.1:0-6123 GCA_050248595.1 Kapaibacterium sp. (SeqCode) | reverse complement strand
GAGACTTCTACTGCCGCAGATGTTGTCAGAATTTTTTGCCGATTCTTTGTTCCCCACACTAAGTGGAGCCAGACACGAGAGTAGGAGTGAAGAGACATGATTGTGGTGATTTTGAATGAATGTTGGTGAAAGTCGTTAGAAACGACTCAAGGAGTTCAGAATATCTTTTCCACCTCGATGAATCGAGGTGTTAATCTGAAATGCTCAGCTTGGGATCCTCCCATTAACACCCCGATTCATCGGGGTGCTTGCTTGTAGGCCTGACTGCTGAACGGCTTGGAGCCGTTTCCCTCACACAAGTCGTTAGAAACGACTCAGCAGGATCCAAACATCTTCTCCACCTCGATGAATCGAGGTGTTAATCTGAAATGCTCAGCTTGGGATTCTCCCTGTAACACCCCGATTCATCGGGGTGCCTGCTTGTAGGCCTGACTGCCGAACGGCTTTTAGCCGTTTCTTCTACTGTACGCGCTTAAAGACCATCCGACCAACGATGTGAGGCTCGGTAGCTGGGCCGTAGCCTTGGCCTGGTGTGTAGGTAATAAGACTGATTGGATTCGGTGGGATAATCTCTGGCCCCCCCATCACCGGAATCCACCCTTCGCGGGTTCCACCGTCGTAGAGGGGAAGATTTACTTCAACATTTTCTTTCCACTTCCCTCCCTCGAACAAAGGTAATCCAGAGACTCCCACAAACCAGTCGGGGCTGGCTCCCAACATCGTCACTAAGGTCACAAGTGGATGGCTCTTGTGGACTTCGAGAGTTGTTGTGCGAACCCCCGGAGCAATCGCTGGCTTCTCAGGCGTGTAAATCTTCTCGAAAACTTTCGAGTAGGCCGTTCCCTCCTGAATCGCTTTCTCCACCTCTTCGTCGGCAAGAATCGTCACGTTTCCGGTCTCCGCCATCTCCTGCATTCCCGGACTTACAATTCCACCCGGCTTCCAGAAGGAGACCTCGCTGTTATGTGTTGCCCCTCCAAGGAATGAGAAGTGAGCATCTGACGGGAAATCCATCGGGTGGGTTTCCGCACTCCAATCATTATGAATAGTCAGTTCGTAGGTAGCAACATCTGCGGTATCGTAGGGAGTGAGTGTAATGGTAGTATCCTGTTTTATGGTGTCGTTGTTCTGTTGTCCCGTTGTATCAACTGGATCAATTACCTTGTCGTCAGGATCGTTCGTCGACTCACATCCCCCTATAAAGAGAAGAGTCCACGTGAGAAGTGTAAGAAGAGAGAGTTTCGAGAAGTTCATGATGTTCTTTCTGTAAAAGAGATGGACTCGAGAGATTCGGTGACCTATAACCTTGCTCGCAACGCCATTGCTACTTAGCATTTAAAGCTCGAACAAAATACTTGCTCAGACCTGGAAAGTCAATGCAAAAAGAAAGCTGTGAACCGCGATTGAATTTCACGGTTCACAGCTTCCAGTTTTATCTCTTTATAGATATTCGGTGATTCAGATATCGTCACCACTCAGCTACAGAAAGAATTGAGCGAACGCTTATCAACAATTCTAACGAATCACCTTTGATATCTTGGTGTTCTTGGTGGTAAACATTCTGATGAGAGTAGATCACCAAGAGCATCTATTCCTATGGCATACCTCATGCGCCGACAATATCAGATTTCGGCTTAGTTCACCGGAAAGTTTGTCATTCTCACCATCTCAACAAAAGTCTGGTGTTCAATGCGAGCATTCACTTTCTTTCCCTGGAAGCTCCCTTCGGCCTTACCGCCTGCCGTAGAGAAGCCTGAGAGAACAACGCCATCTTGATCCAGATTTAATCGCCCCGTAATATCCCCTTTTGCTCCACTAAGCAGTACTGGATTCGGGCTGCCATCGTAAGTAGCCCACTCGGTTATAGGATGAGTAAGCGATGCTTTAAACTCCATGAAGGGGCGCGTACGATCTTCCTGCGAGTGCCGGAGCGAAACGGTCACGCTGTCGTCAAAAACAATTCTGTCGAGTGTTCCAGCAAATGGAAGCTGGATTGGTGTGTCGTAAGTTATGTTCTGCCCGAGTGGGAGAAGATTTCTCCAGGGTAGAAAGATCGTCGAGAGGTATTTCTCGTTAATCATCTGCTCGATCCGCTTGTAGGTGAAATCATCCAAGTGAGGGTCCTCTCCCTGCTGACGAATGCTCTCGAATGCAGGACTCGACATCCCAACGAAGGCTCCGTATGGAGAGATTGTAAAGTGAGTGACCGAGCTAACGAGTGTTGATGGGACGAGAACGGCAGGGTGGCGAATCCGGCTGTAGTCCCGCACGTGATCTGGGTTCTGCGTGTTGAAATCTATATCCCCCCCCCTTCCACGATAGTCTAAACGCATCGAGTCGATGTTCGCTTCAATATCAATTGCTCCCCCCCCAATATCTGCCGGACGCTGCATCTGCGTGATGTAGTATGTCAAGGTTCGATCACTTGAATCGGTGACTACTCCCTGCTCATTCTCCATCCAAATCCGGACACGCTCGGTATACTTGTAGGTAAAGAGGATGTTATCCCGAAGTGGAGGACCAAACGAGAACTCCTCACTCTCACCCGGACGCTCCCCCCCCTGCTGAGCAAAGAGGGAAGCACCGGAGAGCAAGAGTATTAAACTGGGGATAGAAAGTATTCGTAGTAAACGCATAGTAGATCAATTCAAAAGTCAAAATGAAAAATTCAAAACCATAGTCATCGTGTCAATTCAAATCCTCTCCTTACCCTATCAACTCACGTTCGGCGAAAAAGAAGGCAACTTCGTTGCGGCCATTCTCAACAGAGTCTGAACCATGTGCAGCATTCTCTCCCTTGCTCGAAGCGAAACGCTTCCGAATCGTTCCCTCCTCTGCTTCAGCCGGATCAGTTGCTCCAATCAACGTCCGGTAGTCTGCAACTGCATTCTCTTTCTCTAAGGCAATCACTACCACCTTACCACTGGTCATAAACTCAACGAGATCACCGTAGAACGGACGCTCCTTGTGGATCGCGTAAAACTCGCCAGCGTCTGCCGACGAAAGCCGCATCATTTTCATACCGAGGATGTTGAATCCCTTCTCTGTAATCATGGCGACAATTTCACCGACAACATTTTTCCGGACTGCATCCGGTTTGATAATGCAAAGTGTTCTTTCCATACCCTCTCTATTCTATAGTCTTTTTGAATTTTGAACTTTTACTTTTGAACTGGATACTCTCGGCTATTCCACCCACGCCACCCTTCTAACATCGAGGCAACGTTAGTGTAGCCCATCTCTTGAAGGTTATCGGCAGCCAGAGCCGAACGATATCCACCACCACAGTAGAGAATGATCTCCCGATCTGTCTCCTCTACATACTTTTCAATATCCCGCTCGATCACTCCCTTGCCGATGTGAACTGCCCCATCGACGTGCCCTTCGCTCCACTCACTCTCTTCACGAACATCTATCAGAAGAACATTCTCCCCCGACTCAAGACGCTCCAGAGCCTCCTCCGGAGTGATCTCCCGAATACGAGAGCGAGCTTCGTCGACAATCTTCAAGAACCGGTCGGAATGTTTCATGGAGCTTCCTTCACGCAACGTTGATGACTCTTATTCAAAGCGGTGAACCCGAAATAACATTCAGATTCACCGCTGATTTTGGCGATTGTCACCTGACAAGTGCTCCCTTCATAACCCTTGTCCAACAACAACCACTGGCTACCTAACACATGAACTGAAATTTTGTTAGTAAAAACTTTCTGCTCTCATAGATTTTTTGTCCCCTTCTCTTCGCCCGCACCCCTTAAGAAGAAAATCTATGCTTTCTTGGTAGCCACTTTTTTCGTCACTTTCTTAGCAGCCTTCTTTGCCGTCGTAGCTTTCTTCGCTCCGGTTGCAGGCTTAGCTTTCTTCAGAGCATCGAAAATTGCCTTCCCCATATCGGCAGGGGAATCGACTGTGATAATACCGGCCTCTTTCATTGCCGCGATCTTTGCTTCGGCTGTCCCCTTTCCACCGGAGATAATAGCACCGGCGTGCCCCATCCGCCGTCCCGGAGGAGCAGTCCGTCCGGCAATAAATCCAACAACTGGCTTCTTCACATGCTCGGCAACGTAGGCAGCAGCCTCTTCTTCGGCTGAGCCACCAATCTCACCAATCATGATGATTGCCTCGGTTCCACGATCCTGATTGAAGAGTTCAATTGCATCCTTGAACGATGTTCCGTTCACCGGATCTCCTCCAATTCCGATGCAGGTAGATTGCCCTAAGCCAAGATCACTAATCTGCTTCACGGCTTCGTAGGTCAACGTTCCACTTCTGGAGACCAGGCCAACCTTCCCTTTGTTGTGGATGAAGCCGGGCATGATGCCGATTTTGCACTCACCCGGAGTGATAACACCCGGACAGTTCGGCCCAATCAGTCGGGTTGCCTTGTCGGCAAGATACTCCTTGACCACTACCATGTCGCGAACCGGAATTCCCTCGGTAATACAGATCACCAGTGGAATTCCTGCGTCGGCAGCCTCCATAATGGCGTCGGCGGCAAAGGGAGCCGGAACAAAGATAACCGAAGCATTTGCTCCGGTCTTCTCCACAGCTTCGCGCACTGTGTTGAATACTGGAACCGGTCGGATAAACTCTTCCGGCTGATACTCAGTTCCCCCCTTCCCCGGAGTAACACCGGCCACAACGTTCGTGCCATACTCAAGCATCTGCGATGTGTGGAATGTACCTTCCGATCCGGTGATACCCTGCACTAAGACTTTTGTTTGTTTGTTAACAAGTACGCTCATGTTGAAATATATATGTTGATAGATAACGTTCAGTTTTTGGGGAGAGACTGTGAGCCGCGAGTTCCGAGTATTTTAGGGAAGACAGAAGTCAACTACTATAGATCAGATATAGATCAGAAGTCGTATCCGCTCCGAACTCTTCTCTCTATAAACTCTCAACTCCACAAACTCCAAAGTCCCGAAACTTACGAAATAGAGGAGCGACCGTAAACGAATCACGAACTCTTATTGCCTTCAGTCTGTTACGCCGCCACGAAATCATGCAAAGAAGCGTCAGGAAAGCCTTGACTTTCCCTTTGTGAGAGACTACATTAGGGAGATATTTTTTTTGCCGACTTTGAAGAGATCTGCGAACACGTATTGACAGGATTTTTCTAATGCTGAATGCGACATCCGATTCCAGTTCGATAATGCTCCGCCGCAACATCTTCCTTACGGTTGTGGCTCTCATGTTTATAGTCTTCACGGGCCGCTTAGTGCAGTTGCAGATCATCCAAGGGTCGCAGTACCGATTTCAGGCCGACGCACAGGGGATTAAGAAGATGACGATTCAGCCGGTACGTGGGGCACTCTACGACCGGAACGGCTACGTAATCGTGGCAAGTGAGGGGAGCCACTCTCTCTACATCACCCCGAACAAGTTTGATAAGGAGAGCAAGGAGTGGATTGCGAAGATCATGGGGACTGATACGTCTGAGATCACAAAGCTGATTGACCGCTACAAGATCAACCCCTACACACCTGTCAGAATCTTCCGCGACATCGACGACACTACGTGGGCGAAGCTCAACGAGTTCTACTACGAACTTGGAGGAACCGAACTCGAGAACGAATCGAAGCGCTACTACAGCCACGATGTTCGAGCAAGCCACATTCTCGGCTACGTAAAGGAGATTGATCAAAGTGAACTGGAGAAGAGCAACTACTACGTTCCGGGCGATGTGATCGGCAAGCAAGGAATTGAGAAAGTATTTGAGACATTTCTACGTGGTGAGAAAGGGTACGAGTTCGTTGCCGTGAATAACCGAGGGCAACGAATCGAGTCGTTCAACGACGGGAAGAGTGACCAATCCCCCTCAAATGGATTCGACCTCTACCTCGGGCTTGACGCCGAGCTGCAAGCCTACGCCGAGTATCTGATGAAGCAGAGCAACTACACTGGAGCAGTTGTTGCAATTGAACCTTCAACGGGAGAGATTCTTGCACTGGTAAGTGCCCCTGACTACGATCTCGACATCTTCAACGGAGTGACTAAAGCAGACGAGTACAAGAAGCTAACGGATGATCTGGACAAGCCTTTGACAAACCGTGCCACCTTCGGCGTCTATCCTCCCGGCTCTACCTGGAAGCCTCTGATGGCAATTGCCGGTCTGGAAGAG
>JBFWSB010000281.1:0-6166 GCA_050248595.1 Kapaibacterium sp. (SeqCode) | reverse complement strand
GTGCAGATTGCATCCAAGTTGCCGTAGAAATTCGAGACAATTCCGACGCGGTATCGGGCAGCGAGGTCGCGGAGGAGGGTGCGGACTTCCTCCATCCGGGTCGCTGTCATCTGATAAAACTGATCGGCAATCTCTGCGGCTCTCTCAATTCGATGATCTTCCAGTGCCTCAAACTGATATGCTACTTGAAGGTGGAGTGTTTGCTGAAACGTCTCCTCGCGTAATCCTTCGCGAACCAGACGACGTTCAGATGTGATATAGGCCTGTTCGAGAGCTTCAACCGAGTGCTCTGGAAACTCTTCAACTAACTTCTGCCGAAAGAGTGCCCCCCAATGATCTCCATCGGAATTGAGAGTGCCGCCGAAATCGAACAATACCCCTTTGATGCTCACGCAACAGCCTCCGTTAAGCTGGAAGTTATATTCTCCTCCGATTGAGCCATCCTCATGATCTCTTGATTGTTCTTCTCCTGTTTACGAAGCACCAACCAGAGCAAAAGGTTCATCAGCGTAAGCTCTACAACGAAGAAGATTGTGGGATAGCCAATTGCAACGAACGCAAACAGCGTGAGAACTCGACCATTTATTGTCAAGTAGTTATAGTACTTCAACAATGGTCTGTTCAGGGAACGGTAGCGGCTGATAATTGCATCAGGTAGGTTAGTTCCGTATTGAGCTTCAAGGGTGTCGCGCATCAACTGAAACTTCGGCGAGAAGCTCTCTTGCTGCACTGTGTGGTTTACGTAAACCTTGTAGAAGAGCTTTGTAAAGAAATTGCTTCGCCAAGTGAGAAGGTTATAGCGTTCAATAACTGCTGACGCCCGCTCCAGTTCACTCTTTCCCCCCTTCACACCGAAGCGGAGGAACGCATTGCGATAGTAGTCGGCCATTGCACTCTGAAGCGAGTGACTTGCACCAGCGGCAAATGCCAGGACAAAAATCCACCATCCGATTGCACCACCGTTCAATGCGTAGTGCAATGATATGTGGAAGTACATGCTGGCAAAGACCACACTTCCACCGAGACCATCGAGAATCCGTCCAAGTTGAGAGGTCTGCCCAGTCATTCTGGCAAGCTGTCCGTCGGCACTGTCGAAGATGTTCGAGATCACCCACAATCCCATTCCGATTGCGTTTAGGGCAAGTGTGTCGTAGAAAAAGAAGTGTCCGGCAATCACACCAATAGTAATGCCAATCACCGTAATCAGGTTCGGCTTCAGCTTGAGGTACTTAGCCGCAAGGGCAAGGCGGTAACCGATGCGGCGATAGAACCAGATATCGATCACCTCTTCGACATCCCTTGCCTTGTAGGTCTCTGCTACACT
Organism: Kapaibacterium sp. (SeqCode); assembly: GCA_050248595.1. Lineage (GTDB taxonomy): Bacteria > Bacteroidota > Ignavibacteria > OLB7 > OLB7 > JAGWAZ01. Next base: position 4,842 of record JBFWSB010000281.1, on the reverse strand, counting down.
GCTCACGCTCTCTCACCCCTCCCAACTGTTTCCATTCTTGCTGAGTCGAGTGAGAATGCTTCAAGAATTGCATCCACCATAACAGGAACAGCCTGGTCGCGAACAGTGCCAAAGCTTGGCCAGGCATTGAAGTCGATAAAACGGAACTGGCCACTCTCCGTAAACACCGCATCTCCACCATAAATGGTTAGCCCAAGAATAGAGGCAATCCTATCGGCCTCCTGTTGGAACTCGCCACCACTCACCTGCAACGGTTCACCAGTCAGAAAATCCTGTGTGTGAAAAAATCGCCCACCTGAAATGGCGTAGAACTTGACAACCCGCCCCGGCAAGTGCTCCTGTACAATTGCTGTCTCTACCGACCTTGAACGGAAGTTGGTAAGGGATTGACTGAACTCCTCTCTGTTCTGGACGAGAAGGACATCGTCAGGATGAGCAGCGTGCACATCGCCCCGCTTCAACCAGAAGGGTTCACCTAATGTTTTGCTGAGCATGGCATATGCAGCTTCTTCAAAATCTTCCAGTTCTGCTTCTACGAGCGATGTTAGAATTCTTGTTTGGGCAAACAGTTTTTCATCGGAAAGCCGTAAGGCGAGGAAGACACGATAGGTATTGAGAATTGATTCGAACGAGTTGACGATAATCCCCCCAGCTGATTCCACTCGCGTGAGAAGTGCTGTGTTCTCAGGACGTTGAGCCATCGAAATCACATAGCGTGGTGATGCACTGTCGAGATAGGTGGCAAGCTGATCTTCCTCAATTACTTCTACATCAAATCCTCTACCCCGCAATTGGTTGCATGCAAGGTCAAACATGAGTGCATCGTTGGACTTGTGAGTGGCACTGTGCTGAGTGCTTCTTCTAATAGCAAGGATCATTTCATCACTCATTCGGCAACTCCACTCCATTGATTAATAAATGCTTCTGCGGTCGCTATGTCAGCTCTGTGGTCAACGTCAACAATCTTGCCAAAACGATGGCCGTACAGACGGTAGCCTCTTTCAACAAGCCACTCTTGAAATTTCCGAAGGCGTTCCAATCCACGTTCCTCTACACTCGGTATCTCATCGAATACCTTTGGTGTAAACCAGTAGAGTCCGCCTGTAATCCACTCTGAACCAGCTGCGGAATCACCTATTGCAGAAATCCTATCATCCGGTTCTAACGTGGCATAGAGTGGCTTCTCATCGTCGACAAAGCGAGTAAGTGCAAGAATTCCGTCGGCATTCTCACTCTGGCGACAACGGCTGATCCACGATTTTAAATCGGACGGATGATAAATTGCGTCGACTGTGGCCAGGAAGAATGGAGAAGATTTCAAAAGTGGTGATAACGTAAAGAGGCTGTGCATCGAACTACGAGTAGACTTTACAATAATCTCAACTGGAACGCCAAAATCGGTCTCACGCAGATACTGTTCCAGTGCCGGAGACTCCTCGTTGACAATACACTTTACCTCTGTAATTCCATTTTGAACGAACGTATCGATTGTTCTCTTGGCCAATGGAACACCAAGAACTGGAACCAATCCTTTTGGAACGGTTATTCCTTCTGAGCGAAGTCGTGCCCCCTCTCCCGCAGCAATCAATGCCAACGTCATAGCCCTGAGATCTTTGGTGAGTTCAATACGTTCTTCCCCTTCGTTTATCGATTGCCGCAATGAAAAACCGACCGGAGGTGAAGTTCCGGTCGGCAAAATAACAGAATCTGTTGTCGGAGCGGCGGGATTCGAACCCACGACCTCCTGAACCCCATTCAGGTGCGCTACCGGGCTGCGCTACGCTCCGAGCAAATATCGTCCAACGGCCGTCGCAACGACATCGTGAGCAAAGATAGTGCTAAACGGTTGAACTCCCATTTTTCAGCTTGTCAAGGAGTTTTACGAGAGTTGTCCGAACGTTTTTGAGGTCGTCGGCAAGGGTATCAATCTCCTCTATCTCAACTGGTGCGGCGGCAAAATCATCTGGTAGGATAGGCATCCCATTATCGAACGTCAGTTGCTCTAACACTTGGCGAGCACCACTGATTGTGTAGCGATCTTCCCGCGTGAGCCTCTTGATAAGGCGGATAATCTCAATATCCTTTTCAGTGTAGATACGATTCCCCGCACGATTTTTTTGCGGACGTAACTGACTGAACTCACGCTCCCAATACCGTAATACGTATTGCTCCAAATCTACCATCTTGCTGACTTCGCTGATGGAGTAGTAGAGCTTTTTCATTTCCAAGTCTTTCATCACGTCCGATGCAATGTGGTGCTGAAGAACGAATTGAAACTTACGGAAACAGAGCGTGGAGCGCAAGCACTTAGCACCAGATTCTTGAAGTTCTTCTTCAAATAGAAAACCGCAGGTGATCGTAGAACACCTGCGGTTTTATCGAGATCGTGTGGAAAGATATCCCTTTAAAGAGACTCTTCAATTTCCGTTTCTTCTGCGCCCGAAGAAGCACTGGCGAGGACTCCACCGGCTAATTCTACAATCTCGTCATCGTAATAATCGGCGATTGTTGCCACTGTTCTGAGTGTTTGCCCAAACGTGCTTTGGTCGAGGCAAGCGGCTGGAATCGTGTGAGAGTATATAATCGATCCATCGAACAGAAGTCCAAACGACCCGAAGTGTAGTGCGGCATTCTTCTCCAGAAGCCAGCGCATCGACTCTTCATTTATCGTTGCTCCATTTACAAGCTGGCTTGTAAATTCTACAGCAACATCGTCGTCGTGCCAGGGACGGAACGAGATTCCGATCACTGCTGACCCTTCTTGAACAGTATACATACCGCTGTCATATTCCTGAAAGTCGGGATCGACCTCGGCGAGATAGTCCCGAACTTTCTGACGGGAGCTATCGATCATTTCCTGAATATCTGCCATAATTGATCTATTCTATCTTCGTTGTTGAATGTTCATTAACGCTGAGTTGATCGACCACTTTAGTTGTCATCTCCCTGACCAAGCTGTCCGGCAGTGGTACTTCCCATTCCAAGTTGAGCTTTGAGGGCAGCCAATTCATCGTCTGCCGCTGTGTTTGCACCGAGAGCCTTGAACTCATCTTCTAAGGACGTATTTTCACCGGCAAGCTGAGCGAACGCTTCTGCCTCTGCCTCAGTCTTTTCCACTTTCTGTTCCAGCTTATCGAACTTCGAGAAAGCATCACTGCCAATGCCTGCAAATGATTGTGCGACCTGCTTCTTAGCTTTGGCAGCCTGAGAGCGAGCAATCAACGTATTTTGGCGCATCCGCGCTTCGTCGAGCTTTGACTTAAGTTGGTCAAGCTGTGTGCGTAGACCTTGTGAAGAAGTTCGAGCCTCGCCCAACATTCGCTCGAGATCGTTCACATTCATGGAAATTGTGTTCTTCCGTTGTAATGCCTGCGATGCAAGGTCATCACGTCCAGCCTGCACGGCTTGCACTGCTTTCTGCTGCCAGTCATCCATCTGGGCTTTCTGCCGATTGTACTGGCGCTCGAGAGATTTTTCGTTTGCAATAGCCTGCCCAACTGCAAGCGTCGCCTTGTTGACCGCCTCCTCCATCTCCAGAACCATCTGCTTGATCATTTTTTCTGGGTCTTCTGCCCGATCAAGCAAATCGTTGATATTCGCCTTCACAATATCGGCGAGCCGTCCAAAAATGCTCATAACAATTCTCCGATTATCGTTAAATGAACGTAGCGTTTTCTACGTGAGTACTAATTTTTTGAAGCTATAATGGAAAGTTCCACCCAACCAGACAATGCCTCTCTATCCTTCTATCGGTAGAAGCTGCATTAAGGTTGTTCCCTTCTCTACAGGATTCCCCGGCTCTACTGCTATTGAGCCAACAATAAAGTTCCCAGGGGACTTGATCTCGTTCTCCATTTTCATTGCCTCGAGAATACAGAGGGATTCCCCTTTCTCTATCTTCTCTCCAACGTTAACCAAAACAGATTTAAGCAACCCGGGCATTGGAGCACGAATCAGTTGCAGAGCCGCCCTTCCAGATGCTGTTGCCACACTCAAGCTTTTTACGTGTCGATCACGTGGCGTCTCAAGCTGCACAAGGAGTGCCTCCCCATTAATGTAAACTCGATACGCACGTTCAGTATCTGTAGGCTCAACCGAGATATCTATCGTCTCTCCCTCACGCTCTCCACTCCAATTCCAGATAGATTCTCCTTCCTGCAACTCAATTTTAGCTTGGTCAGTTCCAAAACGAACCGCAGCATATTCGACTGAACTGGCAGTAAGTTGCACTTCGTTCGAGTGAACTCGATAGATGGTGTTCTCTTCTTTCATAGTGATAGTGATATTAGAGAAAATTTCTGAGGAGAACAACATCTCCCCCCGTTAGAGTTTCATATAGTGGTGGATAAGTGGATGAATTGATCGCTTTTCCTGTTCAGACACGGCTTCGATATATCGACGATCCGAAGGTTCTTCGTAGATTTGGGAAGATTTCTTTCATTCAACAGATACAAGATCAGTTCTTGCGCATGAACGTTTCTTCTTCTCTTATTTCGAGTGCCGAGCACGACCAAGCCAACATCAGCTTCTCTGAGGCTGATCTCGAGCAGGTTGCTCAAATCACTCAAAAATACCCAACATCGCAGGCAGCAGTAATGCCAGTCCTCTGGATGGCACAGAAAAAGTGGGGGTGGCTATCGATTCCAGTTCTCCAATTGGTAGCCGAAACGCTTGGCCTCCCCTTCTCACATGTCCAAGGTGTAGCTTCGTTCTATACCATGTACTGGAAACGCCCGATGGGTAAGCAACACGTTAAGGTCTGTACCAATATCAGTTGTTTGTTGAGGGGGGGAGAAGAAATTTACCGTCATGTATCCAATTCGCTTGGGATTGGTCATATGG
>JBFWSB010000280.1:0-6184 GCA_050248595.1 Kapaibacterium sp. (SeqCode) | reverse complement strand
GTTGGAAAGCTCCGGGCGACTGTTGAAGAGGTGAGTAATTTGTTTTGTTGCCCGGTCGTAGAGGAAATATCTTCCCGGAGCTTCCGGCGAATCGAAGTAGCCGACCCACTTCATCCCATCTTCTGTGCGGGAGAGAATATCGAAATCACTTCCGGGATCGGAGGTCAGAAGCTCAATATCTTCCCGCAAACTTTCGTTGAGCACAACCCACTCGATACGCTCTCGGAGAATCACTGCCAAGTCTGGCTCGTGCGTTTGCTTGTTGAAGACGAGGCCGGCAACATCGTAGATCGGGTCTTCGAGCAAAACTTCGATCTCTTTTGTGGCAACGTTGATCGCAACAAGGCGACCAGCGTTGGCATCTCGCGAGTCGATTGCGTAGAGAATTGTTCCGTCGAGGTTGAAGCCACGCGCTCCACTCACAGCAGCATCGTCGGCATCCCAGCGAATGAAGAGTTCCCACTCATCACTCTCTTCGTTCCGCATCAGTAAGTCAAAACCCCCCTCGGCATTTGCGCTCAACATACCCCGAACGTTCATCTCTTCGTCAATCAACCAACCGACACCGCTGCCGGGATTTGATGCGATCTTCTCCAGCTCCCCAGTTGAAAGTGTCAGACGATATATATCTTTCAGTTCCTCATTATCCTTGTTCATTGATATGAGTATGATGTCGGGGAACCGATAGCTCACTTTGGCAATGTGTGCCTGCACGTTCTCGTATGGGGTGTGGTCAATTACCACCCCACTCTCTATGTTCACTGAGTAGACTCGCCAATTTTCGTCTCCCTCCTTGTCCTGACTGTAGAAGATATGTTGGTTGTCGAGTGCCCAGAACCAAGCGCGGATACCACGATCGGTGTCGTGTGTAATCGCACGGGCGTTAGTGATGTCAGCATCGGCATCATTAATCCAAATGTTCAGCACGCCATCTTCCGGCGCGATCCAGCCAAGTCGTTTGCCGTCAGGCGAAATTTGGGCAACCATTCGCTCTGGATTTCCGAAGAGAAGTTCTTTAGGAATGAGTTCGGTGGCAGTTTCAGTTGTGTTCATATTCTCTCTTGATGTTGGGAACTGAAGAGGAGTCTCCACCTAATAGTACTCTCCCGGAAGGCTTTCCGAGCACTTATGGAATTTGTCCCCTGCAATCGCATTCAATACGTTTCAGTGAAAGGGTGGTAAAAGTAGAAAAGCGGAGGAGAGTATCCAACGCTAAAGTTTTTCACCTCTCATTTTCGCTTTCGGCTTGGAACAACTACGATCAGGGGCAAGTCACTATCTTGAAACTACCCTGAGAGGTGATACTTCTTCATTTTTATCGTTCAAATTGACCTATGTGTGGAATTGTTGGGTATATCGGAGAACAGGACGCAACGCCAATTCTCCTGAATGGATTGAAACGCCTTGAGTACAGAGGATACGATTCTGCGGGAGTTGCCGTTATCAACGGTGGTCTCACTGTGAAAAAACGCATGGGGAAGGTGAGTGTCCTCGACAGAGTTTTACAAGCTGAACCGGTCTCTGGAACAGTTGGTATTGGCCACACTCGCTGGGCAACGCATGGTGCGCCGAATGATCTGAACGCACACCCACACACCGATGAAGAGGGGAAGATTGCCCTTATCCACAACGGCATCATCGAAAACTACGCAGCACTCAAGAAGAAACTTGCCGCCGACGGCTACACCTTCCGATCCGAAACTGACACAGAGGTTCTGGTTGTCCTAATTCGTGCCTTCTACGACGAACTTGGAGATATGGCGAAGGCGTTCCGCTACGCACTGAAGCAGGTGGTGGGAGCCTACGGCATTGCAATGGTAAGTGCCTTCGACCCAAACCGACTCTACGTTGCCCGGAATGGCTCCCCTTTAGCAATCGGCATTGGTGACGGAGAGTTTATCGTCGCCTCCGACGCATCGGCAATTGTGCAGCACACCCGACAAGTGGTCTACTTAGATGATGGGGAGATGGCGGTGATCGAGCGAGATCGCTACGTTACTAAGCGGATTGACGACGATACGACTGTTGATAAGGAAGTGGAAGAGGTGGAGTTTGATCTTGCGGAGATTGAGAAGGGGGGATACGATCACTTTATGCTGAAAGAAATTTTCGAGCAGCCGGAGACGATCCGGAATGCTATGCGGGGACGTCTCGACAGCGAGGGGAGCACTGTCCGCTTAGGTGGACTGATGAACGTGATCGATCGACTGCGAGATGCACAACGCCTGATTATCGTTGGTTGTGGGACATCCTTCCACGCTGGACTTGTAGGAGAATATCTGATTGAGGGGCTTGCCGGCATTCCAGTAGAAGTAGAGTATGCAAGTGAGTTTCGCTACCGCGACCCGATTATCACGAAAGATGACATTGTGATTGCCATCAGCCAATCAGGAGAAACTTCCGATACGTTGGCAGCACTGCGGGAAGCGAAGCGTCGGGGGGCAATGACGCTCGGCATCGTCAACGTTGTCGGCTCCTCAATAGCACGTGAGACCGATGCCGGAGTCTACTCCCACGCCGGACCGGAAATTGGCGTCGCCTCAACAAAAGCCTTCACTTCGCAGTTGATGGTGCTCGCTTTGATGGCGGTGAAGCTCGCCCGAATGAAGCGAATGAGTGCATCGGAAGGAGAGGCAGTCCTCACAGCACTGCGGGAACTGCCGGAGAAGGTAGAGTACGCACTCTCACGCCACGAGCAGATTCAAGAGATTGCGAAGGCCTACGCACAGGCTCCAAACTTCCTCTACCTCGGTCGAGGCTACAACTATCCGGTAGCGTTGGAGGGAGCACTGAAGTTGAAGGAGATCAGCTACATCCACGCGGAGGGATACCCGGCAGCAGAGATGAAGCATGGACCGATTGCCTTGATCGACGAAAACATGCCGGTGGTCTTCATCGCAGCTCAAGATGGGGTCTACAACAAAGTAGTCTCGAACATCGAGGAAGTGCGAGCACGAAACGGACGAGTGATTGCCATCACGAACGAAGGAAACAAGCAGATTGAGGGGCTTGCCGAACATGTGATCTATGTTCCAGAAACACTCCCCTTCCTCTCTCCGATCATTAACGTGTTGCCACTACAACTTCTCAGCTACTACATGGCAGTAGAACGTGGCTGCAACGTTGACCAGCCGAGGAACTTGGCGAAGTCGGTGACTGTTGAGTAGAAGAATCCGAAGGCAGCAGGAATATCGAATGTAGACTTACAACGCCCGACTCTTTTCAGTCGGGAGTTTTTTCGTGTGGGGAATCGAAGGATGCAACCCTTTCACCCCCCTCCAACTCCACCCGACTCTCACCAACGAAAATCTCTCCCCACTCAGCATACTCCTCTAATGTTGTGTCGCGTGGAATTCCTTGAAAGAAGGCTTGGACGATAATCGTTTCATTTGCTGCCTGAAGTTCGCGATCGGCTCGCTCAGAAAGAGCGACTTCGATTTCAAATGGTGGCAGAAGAATGGAATCACCTACAGGTGGAGCCACTTCTAAACTCTTCTGCAAACCCTCACTTGATCTCTCCTCCACAGCCACATTTTTCTCTTCTGCTTCTCTATCCTGCTTAGCTCTACAGGAACAAAGAATCAGACAACTGAGGATTAGCATCAAGCTGAATTTCATTTCTTTTCTCACTCAAGCTCAAGGGTGGACATAATTGTGCTCTCTCAAAGAGATCCATGCCAATATCGAGTTCAATCCAAAAAGAAGAGGCTGCAAGATGAGAGCGGAATCTCCCATTACAGCCTCTTCACTCTACTATCTGCGAACTACTATCTACCCTCTACAAGTAGAAGAGTATCCCACCCTGCAACGAAATATCGCTATCGTCTTCGCTGAGGAAGAAGATTTTAAGACCACCCCAGTATTGAGTGCTGGAACGTGTGTTCAGTGTGACTCCTCCGCCAACGTTGACGCGGAAATCGGTCTGGGTCTGCGTCTCACCACCCCTTGAGGAGATGTCAAGTGCTAACCCAGCACCACCCAAGAGATAAGGGGAGAAATCTTCGCCACGAATCTGGAAAGCGTAGCGAACGTTTGCATCACCTACAATACGTGTTGTACTGTTCTGCTCAAAAACAAGCTCAACGCCCGGCTCGAATATCCACTCCCGGGTTACTGGCAACTCGGCAACACCACCGATTAGGAAGACTGGGCCGTCAAGGTAGAAACCGATCTTTGGCCCGAGTCCGAAAAGGGTTTGCTGTGCGTTTACTGATGCGACCCCACCCAAGAGAAGGAAGCCAGCGATGATAAGAGACAGAAGAATCGATCTTCTCATAATACTTTGCATTCAATTTGATGAGAGAGAGCACGACATTTGGCGCAATATACAGACATTGAGCCGGGGGAAAATAAAAAATCCCGGATGCACTTCCGTGCAATCCGGGATTTTGTGATACCGTAATCAGAGAAAGAGAGGTTCGATTATTCAATCTCTTCTCGTTCTTCTTCCTCTACTCCTTCACCCTCATTTCCCCCTCCATCCTTTGGCTCTTCGCTCTCTTTTTCATCCTTTGCCGCATCGTTGGTTGTTCCCTTCTTCTTCCCTCGCTTCGGTTTCTTCCCCTTCGGCTCGTAGGTCAACACCCCTTTCTCTTCGTCGAGACCGATCATCACGATAGAACCCGATTCAAGTTCACCTCGAATCAACCGGTCGGCAAGCTCATCCTCAACATAGCGCTGTATGGTTCTCCGCAGTGGTCGAGCACCATACTTTTCGTCGTAGCCTTTCTCTGCGAGGAAAGCCTTTGCGGCCTCGTCGATCTCCACCGTCAAATCCATCGCGTTCAGACGCTGGAGTAGATAACGGGTCTGGATATCAATAATGTCGAAGATGTTCTCTTTAGTCAACTGGTGGAAGACGATGATCTCGTCGAGTCGATTCAGGAACTCTGGATTGAAGTGTCGCTTCATTGACTCTTCGATTTTCCCCTTCATCTCGTCATACTTATCCATCTCGTCACCGGAGACAAAGCCCATCTGCCCACCAGCCTTAATCTCCTTGATACCGATGTTCGAGGTCATCACGATGATCGTGTTCTTGAAGTCAACGCGTCGCCCCAAGCTGTCGGTTAGGATGCCGTCGTCGAGAACCTGCAAGAGAATGTTGAAGACATCTGGATGCGCCTTCTCAATCTCGTCGAGCAGAACTACCGAGTATGGCTTGCGCCGGATTTTCTCGGTCAACTGTCCCCCCTCCTCGTAACCAACGTATCCCGGAGGTGCGCCAACAAGACGTGAAACGGAGAACTTCTCCATGTACTCACTCATGTCAATCCGAACTAACGCATCTTCGCTGTCGAAGAGATAGCGTGCAAGTGCCTTCACAAGCTCGGTTTTGCCAACGCCGGTAGGTCCGAGGAAGAGGAAGGAACCGATTGGACGGTTCGGGTCTTTTAGCCCAGCACGAGCACGGCGAATAGCCTTTGCCAGCTTCCCGATAGCTTCGTCCTGACCGATAACCTCCTTCGTAAGGTTCTCGGACATTTTGATGAGTTTCTCCGATTCTTCCTGTGCGATCTTTGTCACTGGAATACCGGTCATCATAGCTACTACCTGTGCAACATCCTCTTCTGTAACGTCAACGACGCGCTCTTCTGCACTCTCCTCCCACTCTTCCTTCGCCTCCTCAAGCTCGGCTAAATACTTCTTCTCCATATCGCGAAGGCGTGCAGCCTCCTCGAAATTCTGGCTCTTCACTACCTGGTTTTTCTCTCCCTTAATATCCTCGATCTTCTCTTCGAGTTCAAGTATTGACTTCGGCACAACGATGCTCGTTAAGTGGATACGAGATCCAACTTCGTCGAGGACGTCGAGTGCTTTGTCTGGAAGAAACTTGTCGGTGATATATCGTTCCGACATGTGGACGCATGCAATGATTGCCTCTTCGCTGTAGCGAACGTTGTGGTGTTCTTCGTAGCGATCCTTGATGTTCTGAAGGATCTGAATTGTCTCGTTCACTGTTGGCGGATCGACCATGATCTTCTGGAAGCGTCGATCCAGCGCACCATCTTTCTCAATGTACTGGCGATATTCGTCGAGCGTTGTCGCGCCGATACACTGGATGTCGCCCCGAGCTAAGGCTGGCTTGAACATGTTCGATGCGTCGAGCGATCCACTTGCACCACCTGCACCAACAATAGTGTGCAACTCGTCGATGAAGAGAATCACATCTTTCGCCTTCTCC
>JBFWSB010000279.1:0-6201 GCA_050248595.1 Kapaibacterium sp. (SeqCode) | reverse complement strand
CGAGCCAGCAACTGAGGGTTGATGGTGTAGTCGATGCGGTTGTTGGAAACACGCTTGCAGGGAATCCGACAGTGTGGGATGAGGTTGTTGATGGTGACTTGGTGGCGACGGGTATTATCAAGGCTGGTGGATCAGTCTGGATCGACGGTGTGACACCAAACGCACACCAAGTTGCATCGAACGATGACTTGACGGTAGGGACAACGAATGCGAGCGATCTACAACTCTCAACGAATGGGGTAGCCGCCCTCTCAGTTAATGGGACAACACAGCAGGTGAATGTGGAGAGTGGGTTGAACTTGAACGGATCGAACGTTCCGCTGTTAGCCAACGGCACAGTTGGGACTGCGGGGCAAGCGTTGGTTTCGGGAGGGGCTGGAGTCACCCCAAGTTGGGAGACCTTGGATGCTTCTAATCTTGCGCTCAGCGAGAATGCAATGTTTGTGGGAGATGCAACGAACACGGCTTCAGAGCTTCCCTCAACGGCAAACCGTCTGTTGACAACTGATGCGACTGGAGAGCCGGGGTGGCGGAGCACACTGCCAACAGGAGTGACAGTGAGCTTCGATCAAATTACGAGCGGAACGAACACAGTAGCAGCGATGAATGTCGGTACTGGTGCAAGTCTGCAGCCGACTGGCTCAGGGACGGTGACAGCAAATCAATTTGTGGGAATAGGATCGACGACAACGGCAGTTGACTTGGCCACTGCTGAAGTCAGTGGTGTGTTACCGATCAATCGGGGAGGAACCAATGGAACAGCTACGCCGACATCGGGAGCAGTGGCGTACGGCACAGGAACTGCCTACGCTTTTAGTGCAGCAGGAACGTCCGGAGATATTCTTCGCTCTGGCGGAGCCGGTGCTCCCACATGGCAAAATCCGAATGGTCTCTTCTGGCAGTTGAGTGGAAATAGCGGAACCAATCCTAATACTCAATTTCTCGGCACAACAGATGCCCAACCGTTAGTTATCAGAACGAATAGTATAGAGCGACTGCGGGTCTCTTCTGGAGGGCGTACTGGTTTCCTCTCGGCAACTGTTACTCCGCAAGCGTTGGTTCATATTGGATCCTTGGCTGGAGAGAATGTTCCGGCACTCTTAGTGGGTGGAGATTACAGAGTAAACGGCATTGCAGGAGCGCGGGCAATTCATACTGCAGAGTCTTGGTTCGCTTACCCAGGTATTGTCGGTATCGGAGACCGTGGCACTACCGTAGATATCCCTTCGATCTCATCGTTCGGTACTGTCGGTGTTGTTGGTACAAGTGGCGGAGGAACAGGTGGACGTATCGAAGTTGGTGTGTATGGACAGGGGTACTTAAGCAGCCCGTTTAATGGCAACGCCGGGAATGAAGGTTGGGGAGGACTCTTCCGTGCGCGGATCACAAATGCCGTTAGTGACTTCAACGGTATGCTTATGGGTGTGAGAGCGGAGGCTTACTCTACTGAGGGCATTTCACAAACCACTGGAGCGAATGCTTCAGCAGATGGTGGTAATGTCTACGGAGTTTACAGTACTGCTGCTGGCAACCCAACCGACACGACCTTCGGTGGATACTTCAGCGCGACCGGAGCTAACACAAACTTCGGTCTCTACTCAGATGCTGGGACAAACTACTTCGCCGACAATGTTGCTATCGGAACAACCGAGCCGACAACGGCACTCCACGTGACGGCAGCAAGTGATCCGTTGCGGTTGGAAGGATTGGTTGCCGACAACACACTCTCGAATATTCTTGTTGCCGATGGAACAGGGGTTGTTCACACGCGGTCGGTTTCATCACTCAGCAATTCCTTCTGGAGTCTGACTGGGAATAGTGGAACGAACGACGCAACGAACTTCTTGGGAACAACTGACGGACAAGACCTTGTCTTCCGTACCAACAACGTAGAACGCGCCCGGTTCGATGAGGCGACCGGAGGCCACTTGGTTCCGGGGACTGACGACACATACGACCTCGGCTCGGCAGCTCTCCGTTGGCGCGATCTCTATCTCGGCCCAGCATCCCTCCACTTAGTCTCTACAGCAGCCGAGACGACGACGCCACGTAACTGGAGCGTGAGCGTTCAGGAGACAAATGGAGCTTCGGAAGGAAATCTCCGAATCGCCGAGGGGGTAAACGATCTGGTAAATGTTACCCCTGTCGGTCGTGTCGGTATTGGTGAGGATGTTCCCGACGCAATGCTCCACATTCAGAGTGCGGGGAATACAGCTGCCACGTCATCGCTCCACATCGTCAATACGGACAACGACAATGTGTTGGCCGTGCAGGATAACATGGTGATGCGCGTAGGTGATCCTACATCCCTTCTTGAATCGCGCATTGAAATAGCGAAAGACAATGGGGGAAGTTTTATAATGAGGCGGGAAAGCGGCAACATAGTCTTTGAAGGAGGAGTGTCACGCATTGACGTCACTGTTCCACGGATGTATTTCCTGGCAGGAAGCAGCCCGCAGCTCTCTCCCACTTCTGCAATTCGTTCGGCAAACGGGTTGGCCGGTATCTACGTTAACGAGGGACAGACTCCGACCTTAGCTACGGAAGTCCGTCTCGGATTTGGTTCGACTACAACTACTGCCGACGGTATCTACGTCGGAATGCCGATTTCTCCTCAGGCAACAACCACTCGCGCCACAGGCACTCGACTTGTTCAAACGTTCAATGCAAGTGTCAACAACCAGTCGTTCTCTGCACTCTCCATTGAGCCGACATTCAACAACGGAGCCTTTACGGGAGTTCAGAATTTAGTAGTAGATGCTCGCAGAACAGGTGGAGCGTCGCTGTTCTCTGCCCTCGATAATGGCAACGTCGGTATCGGCACGTTAACTCCTGCCGCACGCCTCGACGTTATCGGAGGAAATGTTCGGGTAGAGGGTGTGAACCGAGGTTTTGAAATGGGTTCTGGTGAAGTCTACGGAACATTCGGTGTGTTTCAAGGTGGGGGGAGTCACCTCTACCTGAAGTCACCTGCGAACATCTACTCGATAGCCGACGCTAACAACAATACTGTCGACGGTAGTGGTTCGGGAGATAATACCTTCGTTTGGGGACTTAACGCAACGAACCGCGACAGCGCAAGCTTTGTGGAACTGATGCGCTTAAACGGACTTGGAAATCTGGGAATTGGTTCGCCATCACCTACTGCATTTAAGTTGCAAGTGAATGGAAACATCGGTCCCGAAGTTGACGATGCCTACGACCTCGGCTCTTCATCACTACGCTGGCGCGACCTCTACTTAGGCCCAACATCGCTCCACATTAGCTCAACCGCTACCGAGACCGGAACTGCACGCGACTGGCGGATCAGCATTCAGGAGGCCGTTGGTGCATCACGAGGAAATCTGCGGATCACCGAGGGTGGAGCTGACCGAGTGAACATCTCTCCGGCAGGACATCTCGGACTTGGTACGACAAATCCCGGAGGGATCATCACAATCCTAAACGACAACGTGAGCGATGTTCAAGATGACTTTATCATGTCAACCTTCTCCAACACCTTTACGCCACTCATCCGCATGTCGCACGCTCGCGGAACGGTGGCGACGCCGGCTGCGCTGAACAACAACGACATCGTTGGTCTGATTGCAATGCAAGATGGAACGTCCGCCACGATTGGTGCGCAGATTGCAGCAATTGCCGACGTAAACCACACAGCTCTCGATCAGAGTACACGCCTTGAGTTTGCCACAACTGATGGACTGACGACTGCGACTCGCATGACGATTGACGATGATGGTCGCGTTGGCATCGGAACAAACGCGCCGAACGCAGCAGTCTTCCTGCACGTTGTTGGCGATGCCGGCAAAACTGTGGGTGGAACAACCTGGCTGAACCTATCGGACGGGCGGATGAAAGATGTGCAGGGGAACTACACCAAGGGATTAGCCGATGTCCTGGAGTTGAACCCTGTGGTATACCGCTACAAGCCAGAGAATGCCTGGGGAGCACCAAGCGACGTCGACCAGTATGGCTTCATCGCGCAGGAGGTCGAGACAGTTTTTCCTGAGGCAGTCACAACCGGTGAGGATGGTTACCTACTCTTCAACATGCATCCGATTCTTGTTTCCTACACGAACGCAATCAAGGAATTGAACAGTGAGCTTGAAGAGCAGAAAACCGAAAACGCTGAATTACGTGCCTTGGTTCAAGAGTTGCTGACGCGCGTTGAGGCTCTTGAAAATTAAGTGGTGGATACTCTCCAGAAGAGCATAGAGCAAAGGAAACTTAAACAGTAGAGCAAAGGGAAAATCTCCATGAAACGAATACTTCTATCGCTTCTATTCCTGTTTGTCGGCACTCTCGGAGCTGCCGCACAGGTCACGACAGTCGAGTACTATGTCTCCGACAGTGGAAGCGATGCAAATGCTGGAACTGCAAACGCTCCGTTCCGGACGGTGCAGAAATGTGTGGATCGATTCGACGATACAACGCAGGTGATCTGCAACTGTCAGGGGACTTTTAATGAAGAGATTGTTGTCAGGAAGGGGGGGCCGACTCCGACCTATCGCAGTAAGATCATTGCTTGGGATACCGACAACGATGGAGAGAGAAACGATGAGACTTTCACTATCGATGGACAAGGGACGCGCAACCAAGCCTTGACGGCAACCCTTCCGGATAGACCTGACAACATTGAGATTGGCTGGGTTACCTTCCAGAACTATGATCCCGATGGAGGCTGCAACAATATTGACGATGCAGAACTCCAGTTCATCAGACTGAAGTGTTCTGGCTCTGGAGGGTGTGCCGATTGGTGGATTCACGACAACAAGTTCGAGAAGCTCGGGAAGGCGTGCAACGTTGAATCGCACTACATCGCAATTCAGCCCTCGGATTGTCCACGAATGATTATCGAAAACAATCGGTTCGATTCAATCGGCGGATTTCTGATGCGCTACGTTGGTGGAACGGGAATTGTCTTTCGGAATAATTATGTCCGCATTTTGGGGACTGGAATCAAGGCGTGGGATGACCCGGACAGCATTCAGATTGTTGGTAACGTCTTCGAGTGTGACGGGAATGGCATCAACAAACCGGGTGACACCCGCTGTGGTGGGCAGAGTGGAGTTAGCTTGTCGAACAATGTGGCCTCGTCGCAGATCAAAGACAACATCTTTCTCGACTGTGTGACGGCAATCAACATTTCCACTGATGACCGGTACGGGACAAAGAAGAATGGACCACACCTAATAGAGGGAAATCGAATCTATCAAACTGGAAAGGTCTGCAACCGCTACGCTCCAGCCATTGAGATTAGTGATTGCAGCGACGTGACGATTTCGAACGACAGTGTTTACGTTTTCGACGTGACGATACGGAACAATGTGATCGCCTGGGTTGATTCCACGAAGACAAACTTAGGAGCTGCCTTCATCTTGAATTCTGGACATCCCTTCCCTTTTGAGAACAACTTCCGAATCTACAACAACACGATTCGTTCTTACGGACGAGGTGTCTTGATGTCGCTCTGCAATAAGTCGGGCGTTCCCTACACTTATCAGATGAACAACGTCTCGATGTTCAACAATGTCTTCACCGACATCAAGGATGAGTTCTTCACGTTGAGTGGATTGATTGCAAGCTGGCCAGACTCAAGCAGAGCACTTAATTGGAGATCGAACAACAACACCTTTTCAGGACGAGATCGAATTACTTGGGGAGGCATTCGCTATACACTTGCGCAGTGGAAAGCGGCTCGAGGTCAAGATTCAAGTTCGAGGTTGGGGACGCCAACATTTGTGGCAGAAGTTAATCCAGTACAACCAGTGTTGAAGCTTGCGCGAACCGACACCGTCGCGCAGAACCGTGGGAAAAGTCTGGCCGATGTGATGCAAGACTTCTCCAAACGTTCTCGACCTATGGGGGGAGCCTGGGATGTCGGTGCCCACGAAGTCGTCGACAAACGTATCTACTTCGCCTCGGCTACTACTGGTGACGACAACAAGCTCGGTACTGCCGACCAACCCTTCAGAACTATCCAGCGTGGACTCGATCTCTGGAATGGGACAGAGCAGTTCGAGCTTCGTGGTGCCGGATCGTTCAACGAAGAAGCGGTAGTCAGATATGGAGGTCTCTCCGCCGATTCAATGAACGTTATCCTCCCCTGGGATACCGATAACGACGGGTCGCTCGACGACGAGACCTTCGCCTTCGATGGTGAGAACAATCATGCTGTCGCCCTGAGCACGGATTCGCTCA
>JBFWSB010000278.1:0-6221 GCA_050248595.1 Kapaibacterium sp. (SeqCode) | reverse complement strand
AAGAACCAGCGCGTGCACCTCTTCATACGGAACTGTTGTATCTCGTGACTCTACAGTATTCGTAGACTGCCAACACTGCCAGGCGAGAACGTATGGTTGACAGTTTGTACTGTCGTTGTCGAAATCATCACACGAACCAAACATTCCTGAAGTAGCCGAATAAACAACTTTTCCATTCTCGTTTGATGGAATCACAGAGTTCAGAAACCGCTCGCCATTGCTTACTCGAGGTGCCTGTGGACATGCACCAAGCCGCCTGATGTTTTGGATAATGTTCTGTTCGTACAGATCAGAGAGAGAGCAATTGCCAGCTTGCGACAGAAGGATATTCTGGCTTGCAACTGCTGAGAATAAAATCAAGAAAGTAATAGAAAGGATACGACTCATAACGCCTCATTACAGGTGCTGAAGGCAGGTAACTCGACTCGCCTACATTGAATATCTCGCGGACTCTCCACATTCATCTCCAACAAAAAGTATCTACCATAAAGCGAACTGTCTCCGAACCCAATTCCTCTCCTCAATGACGCTCAGTTGTCTTCAAAACAACCAGATCAACATATACTGGTAAATGATCCGAAGCATCGTGGAGAGCTTGAGAGACTTCTACTGATACCTCATCATTTGATCCTGCATTTACCCCTTCACTGTAGTGCCTCCCATCATTCCCGAATACTCTATAGGAATTAGGTGCATACTTCATTTCCATTTCATACTTCGGATTGATCAATTGAGGTATAAACAGAATGAAGTCAGATCGATCCTGAAGTCCGCCTCCAGTACTTTCCTCACTCTCTTCAACTCTCGTAGACTGAGTATGGATTGAGGCAAAATCTGGATTACGATACCAAGTAATTGAATCAGGACTTCCAGTTTCAGAATTGATATCCACAAGTGGATCTGAGAAAACTTTCCCACCCATTCCGTATTGTACGAGATGTGCATAAGAAGGGAATGTCGAGTGGAAATTCAGAGTCCCGAGTAGAATATTGTCATTAATAATGGGGTTTCGCTTAAGTAAATCCATTCGAATCATGGCGCAAGATTCAAGCCGCAAGGCTTGATCTTCGAGCGAATTACCACTATTGAAGTGTGCGACAAACAAATCAAGCGAATCGGATCCGCTTGCTCTATTTCTCGCTGGCAAGACTGTATAAACTCCAGTCCGCCTTGGAAGGGTTTCAAGTATGCGCATCCGTGCATAGTGGATCACAGCACTTTTATAGAAGAAACCATTGTCTGTATCTGGACCATCGTTCCAGGGAGCAGCTTCAAATGCCAGATCCAGCTTCTTCATTACTGAGTCAAGGAACAACTGCCATCCCTCTTCAGAGGTAAGTCCTTGCACAACAAGAATGTCTGGCTCAATCTCTTTAAGAACTGTGAGGAAGTCATCTGTGCGATCAAGATCATCGCCACCGAATTGGTAAAGATTATAGGTGCATATACGAATAGTGTCGAACTCTTGGGCGACAGAAGATAATGGGGAGAGGAGTAGTGCTATAAGAAGTAGTTTTGACATGAATCGAGTCTAAATCAGTTTCACTTTCTCAACTTCGATTTTGGCACAACTTCAATTGGCTTTGTCCCAACGAACTCTTCCCAAGCCTCTTTACAGACTCCGCCATCTACAAATTTGAATTGACAACTCTGCTTCGTTATAACCTTCGTGATATTCCCATTTGAATCAAGCTCAGGGTTCAGAGTAAATATCACGTCAGGGGATGTGAACCATTTCTGCACAAATGTGTGGATAGAGTCGCTATTCACGTTGTTCCCTAAGTGGACTATTGATGCAGAAATGCTACGCGAATACACGATCCAATTACTCCACGCGGAATCTCGATAGATATACATCAATATCCACTCACTCTTGCTCGTGTCTACTCGGTATGTAGCTTTGCAGAGAACGAGAGCATGGTATTCGTTCAAGTCTTTGATAGACATCCTTGATTCAAATCCTCGCCAATGCTGCCAAGCTAAAACTGTTGTCGTTGCTTTAGCAAAGACTGACTCTTTGTCCTTTGTCGACACATCATCTTTCCCCTCAGCGGGTGGCTTAGACATCCCGGATTGCGCTAATAAAGATACCAAAGACGAACTGTCTCGAGCGACCTCTACGATGCGTTCCGTACCTTGGAAAGGACGATTAATAATCCGTAGAATATCTGCATCATTCTCGCCTATTATAGCATTCAAACTATCAGCTTCAGTGCAACGAGACTTTGGAGAGTAGTTATATGCGCACGGCCAATGAGCTTGTGAAGCTGATAGTCTCTTAAGAGCCTCAATCTCGCCAGTTTGCGACTGATCACTTACGCATAGTAATTGGTTGCATATACGGCAGACTGTGGATGGCTGAAAGGGACTTTCGCCACTCAACATAGATAAATTGACAACTAATAGCAGACCAGCGTGAATAAAAAGAATGACTCTCCGTGCAATCCGCCTTCGCTTATTTAAGACTGACAGCATTGATATCAACGGTTCGTGTGTGTTCAGAAAAAACCAAAATCCATTAATAATCTCCCCTTGTGACATCAGAGTTCCTCAAAAAAACTATTCCCAGTTCTTATATCAATAGAGAGATGAAGAAAATATGTTCTTGCATCTATATTTCTTTATCTCAAACCATAAAATTTTTCTATCACTCTGAGGCCTGCCGAAGAGTCTCGCTGGAATACTCAGAGCGACTTCCATTGCTCTACTTTAACGGCGAGATT
The DNA here is from genome assembly GCA_050248595.1 of Kapaibacterium sp. (SeqCode). GTDB lineage: Bacteria > Bacteroidota > Ignavibacteria > OLB7 > OLB7 > JAGWAZ01. Next base: position 3,498 of record JBFWSB010000278.1, on the reverse strand, counting down.
ACCTACGGTGCTCCCTTCGGCGGTCCTCGGATGACTTCGGAATAGCACAATCTTGCACAGCTATCTGCTCAAGCGACCTCTCCCAATCCCCAATCCGAAATCCGAAATCAAAAATCCCCTCCCTCATCCACTTGCGTTTCTCTCCCCTGCTTCATAGGTTGCCATTTCTGTATTATCAGATAGAACGAACAGGACTTTGAGATAGAAATGAACTTCCAGAAACTGACATTAAAGTCGCAGGAGGCAATTCAGACTGCGCAGGAGATCGCTTCCAGTTATTCGAATCAGTCACTTGAACCGATTCATATTTTAGCTGCACTCCTTCAAGATAGCAATGGGATTATCCCTCCGATGTTGATGAAGATCGGCGCAAACCTGAACTACCTAAAAGTGAAGGTCAACGAAGAGATTGAGCGTCTCCCGAAAGTATCAGGGGCTGGCGTCAGTGGGCAATACTTCTCGAGTGGTGCTTCGCAGATGTTCGAGAGTGCGCTGAAGGAAGCAAATGCAATGACCGACGAGTATGTCTCCACCGAACACCTTCTCTTGGCAATCAGCGACGACAAGAGTACACCGGCAGGGTCATTGCTACGCGATCAAGGGGTAACTCGTGCCGCCGTTCTGCAAGCACTGAAAGATGTACGTGGCTCAAAGCGAGTAACCGATCAGAATCCAGAAGACAAGTATCAAGCCTTAACCCGATATGGACGAAACCTAAACGATCTTGCGCGGAAGGGAAAGCTCGATCCAGTAATTGGTCGCGAGGATGAGATTCGCCGCGTGATGCAGGTGTTGCTCCGGAGGACGAAAAACAATCCGGTCTTGATTGGTGAACCGGGAGTCGGAAAGACTGCGATTGCAGAGGGAATCGCCTTCCGCATCGTGCAGGGGGATGTTCCCGAGGGGTTGAAGACAAAGCAGATCATTGCTCTCGACATGGGTTCGTTAGTTGCAGGAACAAGTTTTCGGGGACAGTTTGAGGAGAGAATGAAGGCTATTGTCGAAGAGGTGGCCGCTTCAGAAGGTGAGATTATTCTCTTCATTGATGAACTTCACACACTTGTGGGAGCTGGTGCTTCACAAGGTTCTGTTGACGCGGCAAACATCTTAAAGCCTGCCCTCGCTCGTGGCGAGATGCACACAATTGGAGCGACAACGCTCGACGAATACCGACAGCACATTGAAAAAGATGCCGCCCTCGAACGGCGATTCCAACCAGTGCTTGTAGCCGAGCCGACTGTGGAGGATACAATCTCGATTTTGCGCGGGCTGAAGGAACGATATGAAGTCCACCACGGAGTACGGATTACCGACGCTGCAATCATCGCAGCATCTCAGCTCTCTGACCGCTATATCAGCGATCGATTTCTTCCTGATAAGGCGATTGATCTGATTGATGAGGCAGCATCTCGTCTACGCCTTGAAATTGATTCGATGCCTGAGGAACTTGACGCAATCGAGCGAAAAATCCGTCAGCTTGAAATCGAGCGAGAAGCATTGCGTAGAGAGTTGAACAGGGGATAAAATGCGTATCTTGTGGGCGATTCTGCTCACTATCACTGACGACATCGTCATGAATCAGAGCCACATGGTTATCAGTACGAATAAAGAGGATCTCTGGACAACAGGTAGGAGTACTCTCCTCCTGACTCTCACCCTCTTCTCCCTCTCCTGTAATTCCAGCGATATTGCTACGCGGAACGAATCTGACATGGCTTCGAGTCCACTTAGCGATAGCTCTGACTCGTTTGCACCTGCCGACTCAACCAACTTTGCAATTGTAGATGTCGTTACCGGCCCGGAAACTGCACCAACACCTGTCGGTTTAACGTTAGGAGAACAGTTGAAGCAACTCGACGAGAGGATGAAAGTTGCCCCCACCGACAGTTTGGAAATTTTGATGATCGAGTATGATCGTCTTCTCGACTCAGCAATTACAGGCAAGACTTCTCCGAGACCTACTTCCACACCTGCCTCAAATGAAACAGCTACCGTCAAGCCAACGACTCCTGTTGAGAAGAGAGAGACCCCCATCCAAATTGAAGAAGTAGAAGAGCCATACAGTTCACTTGAAGCAATTACGCCCATCGAGACTTCAACTGAGCCTGAAACACCGAGCACTATAGCTCCCCCGGAAAACCGCAACTATGCAGTCTCAACTCCTCGCGCCGAAGTAGTCACAGAACAGAGCAACCAAGTTTTAGTTCAGTCGACCTTTGAGAGCGAGTACGAATCTTCGACGTTCGATCCTTCAAAGTACCGAGGTGCTCGCCCGAGTGAATTGAAATACTACAACGAAACCAAGAGTGCTTCTTCCAACCGCTCAGTCACAACCACGACATCCTCCAAGAAAGGGAAATCATCCCGTCCTACGAGCGCATCAAAAACTACTGCAACCCCTTCTACTACTTCCACTCCACCATCAAGCTCTCGATCGCGCGCTCCTGAACGCTCCCCCAATGAATCACTCGATGAGAAGTACTCAAACGGGTTAACATATTTCAGGGCTGGATCGTACAGCAAAGCAATTACGAGCTTGCAACCTGTTGTTAGCTCATCGAAGTCTTATCGGAATACTGCACGCTTTTACTATGGGCTTGCACTGGAAAGGACTGGTTCACTCTCACAGGCAGCATCGCAGTTTCGCAAGCTGAAGGGAGGCTCAGGATCGCTTGCCGACAAAGCCTGGATTGCATATGCTCGCACACTACAACGGCAAGGGCAAAGTGGGCAGGCGAAGAAAGAATTGCTCAGCTTTATCAAGGCTCGTCCAAATAGTGGGCAGATAGGGAGTGCGCGCGAACTTCTTCAAAAACTTTGATCCAGTGACCTGTATTCTGAGTTCAGCTAATTGTGCCCCACAGGTAATGCCGCACACAACAACTCGCTTCTCTACACTCCCTGTGAGACTCTTCGTTCTGCTTCGCTTCAATCTGAGTGACATCAGTGAATTGGTAGATAGACCTCTCTCCCAATGGAGTTTTAGATTACTCCTCAACTACTTTTCCGTCGTAGAATTGCCCCGAAGAAACCATCTGTTGAGTGAAGGTGAGGAAATGAACGATAGAACCCTTCATCAGTACTTAAAGAGGGTGCAACCTGAACTGGCTTGATTTCCCAGTTACGATGTCGTTCGAGAAATACTTTCACTTGGTCTTCATTCTCAGCCCGGAGTAGTGAGCATGTGGCATAGAGCATTACTCCCCCCGGCTTCACTAACTCTGAATACTCGGCTAAGATTTCAGCCTGTTCTTCCACACTTCTCCTGAGCACTTCCTCATCAAGTGTCAACCGCATTCCAGGGTTTCTTCTGATAGTACCTGTGCCGGTACAGGGAGCATCGATCAACAGAGCATCGAATTGGTTGCGAAGAGTCGACCGTTCCCGAAGATATTGGCCATGATCAAGCAACTCAATGTTTGAAGCACCACTCCGTTCAATTCTTGGAACGATATTTTCCAGCCGCGTTGAGTTCAAGTCGTGGGCAACAATTTTCCC
>JBFWSB010000277.1:0-6336 GCA_050248595.1 Kapaibacterium sp. (SeqCode) | reverse complement strand
TGAAGAGTCTCGCTTGGTTATGATGAGGACTCCGTTATCTCCTTATACCAAATTCAATTAGCGAAGCCCAACGTCTCCCTTCTTCGCCCTCACCCCCAGCCCCACTCCCGATCCCGGGCGAGGGGGGCAACAAGAGTAGGTACTCCTTTCGTTTCGACAATACCTCTTCCTTACTTGAGGTTGGTATTACTATCCCAGCGAGATGCTTCGGATGACCTCAGCATGACAAGCCATGATTTCTCTACCACTCCCTCTGCTGTCACTCTAAACCCGGCTGTCACTCTAAACCCGGCTGTCACTCTGAACCCGGCTGTCACTCTGAACCCGGCTGTCACTCTGAACGGAGCAACGCGGAGTGAAGAGTCTCGCTTGGTTATGATGAGGACTCTGTGATTTCCTCAAACCATCTCCCTACGAATCCCCCGAGATGCTTCGGATGACCTCTGCATGACAAGGCAGGATATCCCCCTTCTTCTCGCAGCGTCTCTTCTGATCTTTCCTCTCAAAAACAGAACGCCCCGACCGAGTACACATCTCTCGATCGGGCGCGCTTTGCAATCTATTGTGCCGTCAACATTGGCGGTTCAGTGAACAGACTCTTCGATCTCACGTGCCAACTGTGACCCCATCATGCTTGGAACCATAGAATCCATCATGATGTTTGCGGTCATTCGGCGCACGTCGTGGAGCGATAATTTTTCGGCGGCAATCATCGTACCGTGATCGATAATCTCTTCTAACTCAAGAGGTGAAATAACGGTGAGAGTCACCAATTGCATGAGATATCCCCACGCTTCCAACGTAAACAGGTGCTTCTCTGCTTGGTGGAGCACACGGAATCCAGTTCGGTGGAGTCTTTCTGGAGTTTTGCCAGAGTCCTTCCGCGCAATCCAACTGAACGCCGCACCGATTTCGGCATCGGAATATCCGCCGTCAGTAAGCTGGAGCAGATCGCTCTGCTTGATATCTTGGTTTTCCTGAAGCCGTGTAATAAGGTAGAGAATAATCTCGATAATGCGTTCGTTCATCTGTTAATGTAGTTGTAGGCTGTCGCAGTTCTCTGTCGCCGTTCTCCGTGATACTGAAATTTCACCCATGCGTCTCAAAAAGAATGCCCAATGATACGGGATTTCTATGTATGATTCAACTACCAAAATTCGTCCCCTTTTGAAAGTTTAGTTCAAAGCGTAGAATTTTGCGCATTGAAGTATTGTTGGGTTCTCTTCGGCTACAGTTTCTCAAGGAACAGATCTTCTAAGCGGGTCATCTCAAGCCGCTCCGTAGCTGTTCCGTCATCATATCCCAACAGGTGGAGCGTTCCGTGAATTACGAGCCGGGAGACCTCTGCGTAGAGTGGTATCGAACGTTCCCTCCCCTGCTCACGCGCTCGGTCGATACTGATGTAGATTTCCCCTTCCAGTGGATTATCCTCTATCGGGAAAGTGATAACGTCGGTAAAGTAATTGTGGTTCAGGAATTCCCGGTTCATGCGGAGAAGTTCTTGATCGTCGACGAAGATAATGGTGATCTGCGCCCGCTTCACCTTCCCCCACTTCAGAACTCTCTGCACACTCGTCTGAAAAGGCTTGTGTTGAAGTCTACTGGTAGGGTGTGCGTTAACAACGTCAACTTGAATCATCTCCCTACCTCTACGGCTGAATGAGATTTCAACTGCACGGCTTATGAGGGAACAACTTCGGTAAGGCCAAGCTGCATCGCAGCGAGCAAGAGGGCAGGTTCAAGCGTTGAGAGGTCGGCAGAGATTAACGCTCGCTCTACGTTGGCGAAGAGAGAACAGGCTCCATTCCTTCCAACTACCAATCCAGAAATTTTCTCACCATCTTCGGTCACAAAGATAACCTCGTCAGGCTCAACCAGAATCATTCTGGTTACTCCGTGAAGTTCAAAATAACCGTAACTGGTCTGAGCCGAGAGAATAATAGATTGACTCTGCAAGAATGAAATGGAGAGGACAATTGCTGGTCCCCTCTCACCCCCACCGATGCGGAGAACGTACTCGGAATCGTTCGTCGTCAGTTCCGCGCTCAGGAGCGTTGCAAGTTGATTGATCTGTTCTCTCTGTAATTCCACGTGTTGGCCTTCCTCTGTGATGTTGAGGGTGCAATATAGGGTTGAGCAAGACTCTTCACAAGAGATGAGGAGTCTGAGTTGTGAGATCGCCCGCGATAGGCTTGCAGGCTCTCCGCACAAATCCTCCTGCCCCCTTCCCTTCTCTTTAGATTTATGTCAGCTCTGGAAAAAAAATTTCGCAAGAAAGTAGAGAAACGTAGCCGGGGCAACGAATAGCAGACTGTCGAAGCGATCGAGCAGACCTCCATGTCCCGGAATAATCTGCGAAGAGTCCTTCACTCCGCAGGCACGTTTGATGTGCGATTCGACTAAATCACCAATCTGGCCGAAGAGACCGGCAATCAATCCTACGGCAACTCCATCAACCCAACTCAGTTTCGGAAAAACCCATGGGAGCAGAAATCCGACGGCGACAATCGAGAAGAGTGCCCCGGTGATTGCCCCCTCCCAGGTCTTCTTCGGCGAGACCCGCTCAAAGAGTTTGTGTTTGCCGAACGCCCGCCCACCGAAGTAGGCTCCGGAATCACATATCCAGATGCCGGCAAGCATAATCATGAAGAAATAGAAGGGAAACGGAGTGTCGAATGAAGAAACTTGAGGAGTGTTCTGCATCGTTCGCGACGCTTCCACTTGAAAAACTATATACAGCCCAGTCATCGTGTTGAGAAGAAAAGGGATATAGAAAATCCCTCCAAGGGTTCCAATCACACTACCTAACACAGCCTCTTTTTCATGTCGGAGAGCCGCAATCATTGCTATTAACACAAAGAGGATGAATGAGAGATAGGATGTTGCAAATATTATAACCCCGAAAAACACATCGAAATTCACTACGTAGATCGCCCACCCACTTATAGCGAATGCAACTAAAGTGGCTACAACTCCAATTGATTTATTCGGACGCAATCCACTCTTCTCAAGCATCCAATAGAACTCAAGAAGTGCACCAACTGAGATTGCCGTCACAAAGGCGACAAACCACCACCCACCTAAATAGAAGAGACCAAGCACCAACGGAATGCCGACGAGGGCAACAATGATTCTGGTCAGGTTGTTCCCAAATCGTTCCTCAAAACGAGTTTTTCCCTTTGGCCACCTTTCGTCTACCACTGCTCCTCCACTCTCACTCATGTTCACCCTCTCCCCCTTCTTCCATTTGGTCGGCATCTGTTGCGAGAATCTGTGTTGCTTCTACGAAGTGAATTGTTGGAACAAAAACCTTTGCGATGGCGAGACCCCCAACTGTAAAACTGCGGGTAGAGTCCACCTGCGAGAGAACAATGGCAGGGATACCGTGCGAACGGAGTCTTCCGGCCATCAGCTCAGCTTCAATTACGGTACTGACAGTCCGGACAATCTCCCACTCCAACTCTTCTTCAGGCTCAGGACTTGTCAGCTCGGCTCCGCAGATCAGGCAATGCTCGCCATCAACTGGAGTATCGTTCTTGCAGACTGGACAGGTAATGTATTCCAGATCGGTTATTTCTTTTCGCATAGGGTTTTAAGTTACAAACACTGTGGAGATAATGGGGATTTGGGGAGCAGAGCGGATAAGAAGATCACGCAAAGCCGCGAAGGTGCAAAGTTCGCATCGAACCAGAACGCTATACTCATACACTCCCACACTCATATACTCATACACTCGATGAACTTCTATGAACTCCCCCCCCCATTCACTATCTTGCGTGCCGCATGAACGAACAGGCAATAACAAATCTCGCGACGCCCTCTGGGCGAATTGCCCTGCAACAATACTGGCAGGACTTAACGGTTGAACAGAGGAATCTGGTTCTTCCTTCCCTGATTCACATCTGGAAAACGATTGTGAGGGGGAAGAGCTTCACGGTCTCAACCAGTGGTACTTCGTACAACATTGGGTATCCACTCGGGATCAGACTCGGTACTCGAGTCTTTATGGAAGAGGTCGTTGTTCGGCACTACTTCAACAACGTGCAGGCACTCGTCTACTTGGGTGCAGTTGTGCTGTTGGTCTTCCTCGCCCTCAGGTTCGCTGGCCTCCTCTCAGAAAGCGTCGCCCTGATCGGTATCGGCATTGAAGCCTTGATGCTGCTACTCCTCTTCATTGTTCTCTTCTACACTCCCGACGAGGAGAGTCAAGCCACAGCTGAGGCAATCGAAGCCAGCAGACGGGAGAAGAGTGAGAGCAGTGGGGATGAAGTAACTGTTATTCGAGAAGTTCTCGACGAACTTGAAGACATTGGCGGAACCTACGCAACGCTCGGGGCACGACTGGAACAGATTGCGAGGCAACAACAGGAGAGTCTTCAAGAACTAAACGAACGGGTTGCCCGAATTCAAGGACTGGAGCAACTTGAGTATCACTCGGCAAAGCTGGAACGGACGAACGATTTGCTGGATCGACTTGTTGGGTCGATGGAACGGTTGAACGAACGGGTTGATCTGTTAATTGGTAAAGATTTAGAGTTCCACGTTCGCAAAGAACTCGAACGCCACATCTCAGGATCTCTGTCGGAGTCGCTTGCAGATCGGGTGTCGCTACAAAACGATAGTTCACGACAATCCCTCGACGGTTGAAACAGGTATGATTCCGGGAACAGTGGGTAAACGAAAGAAGCGCCGCCTATCGGTCGAAGTCTACTTCGTCCTCTACCTCTCTGCAATCATTCTTCTGCTCGGCACTTCACCATCCGACAAGATTTACGACGCACAGCTTGAGTCCGCTATCGCCGAGTTGATTGATACTGACTTCGAGATCGACGTACAAAAGATTGCGCTGATCGTCCCCTTCACCCCTGCAGGAATGGAATTAGATTCAATCAGCCACCTACTTCCGCGCGATACGATGAACGTCATTCGCGCCCACGGAAATTTTTCTTCGGTTGAGTTTAGGATTGTCGCCATCGAGGATACGTCAAGCGGCTCGTCACTCCCCTCAGAACGTGCCTACTTGGCTCGCGAGACAGACAGCAGCGTCACATTTCACTGGCGACAGCAGGATGAATCGCAGACGGCAGTCTACCAAGTAACGATTGAAGCAGAGGCTGTGCCGACACTTCCTGAGAATCTCTCCTCCCCTGAAGTTCGAGAACGAATTCAACAGGTAATTCAGCAGCGGGGACTGATGCGGGATACGGCACAGTTCACAATCAACATCATCCCAGCCAATTCTGCCGAGTATCTGATGGCAATCAGAAGTGCGCCAACGTTGAGTGGTGGTGAAGTTGTAGTCGACTCCGGGACTTCAACACTTCAACAGATTCTCAATGCGCTCGCCACAAACACCACTTCGGTTCAAGGATTCCGAATCGAAGCCGACGAGACGGTGATCACAGCTGCGCCAGGTGGAAGGTGGAGACAGGTCATCAATGTTCCAACCGTTATGGAGACCTCCACGTTGAGCCTTGCGAATACTCCCGACGTACAAATCGTGGAGCGAGGTGAGTATTACATCGAAGTTTCTGGAACCGCCCCAACGAACATGGTCCAAAAGCAAGTGCGAGTCACGGTGAAAGGACCCAATGGTGAGCAAGGGGTAACCTCATTTCTCGTTCGTACACGAGAACTTGATGCCCCGTCAGTCCCAGACATTATGTACACTGGGGAGACCTACAACCTCGACTTCACTTCATCTGGGATCGATGGAGGGAAGATTACCGTCTCCATCTCAGAAAATGGACAGCCAGCGCAGAGTCGACCAGCCAGAATTTCTTTCCGTCCAACTGCTTCATCGGGCAAGGTTGTCTTCTCACGCTTTGTTGATGGTAAATTCCTTGACTCTAAAGAGGTGAACGTGAAGCCTCTCCCCAAGCCTATTATTTCGATAACTGGTAATAGTGTTTATGCGACTATTGAAGTCACTGCATACGGCACGGTCAACGGTCAACCCAACCGTCCTGTCTTGCAGATTTTGAGTGGGAATGCCTCGGAACCGGAAGAAGGGAAACCGATAGTTGACGAGACAAACCGCTTGACAAAAAAAGTCTGGACAGTTCGTCCAAGATCAACTTCTGAAAGGTTCGAATTCAAAGCACGGGCGTGGGACTTGCGTGGATCTACCAACTACGTCGAAAAGGACTATGCCGAAAAGTAACCGGACAGAACAGATCTCCGTCTCGGCACTTCTCCTCCTCTTCTGCTCTCTGTTGATACTCTCAACTTCAGAGGGAGAAGCGCAGCAGATATATCGCGTAAGCTGGACGCTGCAAGATTCTGAGGGAGGACTGCAGCAACCCTTTGCCTCCGCACTTCTCGACAGCCTCAACT
>JBFWSB010000276.1:0-6390 GCA_050248595.1 Kapaibacterium sp. (SeqCode) | reverse complement strand
CACCCCCCACCTGACCAAAGATTCTCAGTCGTGCTGTCCCGTTAGCAGAGGCACCACCGAGGGCAACAGAAATTTCCTTGATATGACCGGGAGCAGGATTGACAAAGCGAGCGGCTTGCAAGATCACACTTGGATTCCGGAAATAGACATAACCAGAACGCGCCTGATAGAACGAAAGCGTATCAGACTGCTGCGCAGCAACAGAGCCAACAAGAATTGTTGAAAGGAAAATTGTGCAAAGTATGCACAGGATAGACCACCTCTTCTGAGGTAGCAGGGTTCCAGGGCACATGTGGAGGCTCCGGGTAAAAGGTAATTTGGGTTAACAAGAACAATCAGGGGTTAGCTGTATTGTTCAAGGGCAATGATAAGGCGGACTGATTATAAAATCCAATACCTCTGGATAAGTTTTTTGTAAGCACGATTTTTTCTTGAAAGAGATTAACAAAAGAACGAGGGGTTCATGGTCGATACTTTTTCAGAACAACCTGCTCATGTATTGGGGATAGCACTCTCTAATCAATCTTCAGAGATAACCTAAGTCAGGTAAAGTCATGTCATTATCTTTTGCTTTTCAGTCTGACCAACACTATCATTAACTTTACACCTCAATCATGTGTACTTGCTATCAGACTTATCTGCGATGAAATATCATTAAACGACAAATAGAGCTATGATTACCACCTCTACCTTCCACTTGCGTCTGCTGCCTGCTATGCTTTGGCTGGCCTTCTCTCTTCCTGTTGCTGCAACTTCGCAGACTCAACTCTTTTTTGAATTAGCTTCTGACGGAATCGACCGCGCTCAACTCTACAGCTTTGAGGAGACTTCTGAGGGTGATCTTTTGGCCGGTACTGGAAATGGTATCTGGCGACTCTACACAGGGACAAATCGTTGGGTTCCGTCAGGGTTTACGCGCGAGACATACGTTATTAAGCGCCTTGCTTCAGGTAGTCTGCTGGCAGGGACAGATCGTGGAATATATCGCAGTACTGACAACGGAAAGACCTGGCTTCAACGCTTTAACATTCCGGGGACAGGTGATTTTGGCGTGATGGAGGACGGAACAATCGTAGCGGTGGATAGAACTGGAAGTAGTGGAGGCAGAAATTTCTACTATCGTTCAACAGATAATGGTGGCACATGGGAGAGCGTTGAGGTTCGCTTCGGAACTGGAAAGGGAACCAACGTTGTCGGGATCGGCAACTATCTCTTCTCTGGCTCGCTGAATGGTGTGAAGGTTTCCTATAACAAGGGAGATTTGTGGGAGACAACAAACCTGACTGCGCCAGTGACCGCGCTGGTTGTGACAAGCAGTGGGGTTTTGGTTGCGGCTGCTGGAAATGAGGTTGGACAAAACCGTATCTACGAATCGAGCGATACCGGAAGAACGTGGCATTTTGCAGACTCGCTCCCAATCAGTATCGAACCGATTCGGGGAGGGATTACTGGGATAAGTGCTGGAAAGTCTGGTGAGTACTACGTGTCGGTTGAGGAGAGAGTGAAGGAGGGGGAGTCGGAGACCTGGAATGGAGTCTGGCGGAGAGAGCCGGGGAAAACAGCGTGGGATCGTGTAGCTCCGCTTCCGGGTAGTATGAACTTTAGACTTTCTACCCCTTGGATTAGTTCTGGATTCGAGGCAATGATTTCTAACGGAGAGGGGAAGGGGTGGACGAAGAAGAGTACTGGACTGCACAACTTTGCCGTTACTCATCTGGTGTCTGCCCCTGATGGAACGATCTATGCTTTAGTACCAGAACGGATTCAAGCAAATTGGCCGAACCCACATTTAGTAAAACACTCACTGTTCCGCTCTACTTCCAATGCCTCGGCTTGGGAGATTGTGGCCGACAACCTTTCAGGAGAGGCTCTCCTCATCGACGAATTCGGTTATATCTATGCTCAACGGGATACCGTAGTTGAGATTCCGACTTCGCAAGGAGTGGCAGAGGTTCCCGGATATGTAGCGATAACTTCGCACAATCGTGGTGAAGGTTGGGAACGGCTTGGAACTGGCTTCCTGCGAAGTATTCACTCAGAGAACTCTGGAGGGATTGCAGTACGGGTCAGCAAAGAGTTGGGACTTGGCTTTGATATTCTCTACTCCAGCGACTCTGGAAGGACATGGCAGAACCTGCGCCAACCTGGTAATCCGTGGGAATCTTCAACACTCGACGCAACATCAGCTCTCCCGATTGCCGGTGGCAGACTTCTTCTGACGGTAGCTCAGGATGATGAAAGCACGCAAGAAGATGAACGAGGTCTCTATCGAATTAAGGTCAACACAGCAATTGAGGTAGAACAACTTTCCGATAGCATGATCGCCGATGACCTTTTGCTGTTACCAAACAACGACCTTCTCGCCGCCACTCGTATACTCACAAAACAACCAGACCCTCTCACTGATTTGTTGCACGACCCCGGAGTCTATCGTTCCACCGATGGTGGCGAAAGCTGGGAGATTGATTACTTAGGAAATGCCGGAACAACGTTTGTATATCTCGACGAGGAACTGATCTTCCTCTCACCTCTCTTCAGCAAAGATGGTGGTGAGAATTGGAAGAACATCTCACCTACCTACCAGAAATTTGTGCGGACTAATGAGGGAATCGTTTACGGATACACTCCGGGATTGAACTTTCAACTTCTCGACGTAGAGAACGTGCTCTGGAGACCAGTACTAACAACAGGTTTTTCAAGTTCGCTGATGAGTGCCGCCTCGACATCGGCTACTGATGATCTCTTCGTTGGCACGAGTGCGGAAGGTATATACCGCTCAACAATACGGTCAAGCTCTGTCGAGCAGAGGGATGATACTCGACTGAGTACCATTACCTTGCGTGTACGGCTTGCTCCAGATAGAGAAACCGCTTCGGTTACCTTCACAACTGAAGAGGCTGGAGAAGTAGAACTGACTATGTACGACATGTTGGGGCGAGAAGTAGTGACGCTCCTCGATGAATATCAAAACGCCGGAAACCATCGGATGGAGATTCCACTTAACAACTTTCCTCGTGGGAACTACCTCATCTCTGTGCGAACAGTCCACAGCGTAACCTCCACGATTATTTCTCTTCCGTAACGAGAAAAAGTGTCGGCATCCTCTTGACTTCTTCTCCGCAATCAGTTATAGTGCGAGAGGCTGGATAACAACCAGTCTCTCGCACTATTCTTTTATCTCTATCCTGAAACAATACCAAGTTCAATTGAGAAAGTCGTGTATCTGTTTATCCTCTGTTGTCAGTCAGAATGAAGCGGAGCAGAATGAGGAGTCTCTCAACGTTTGTAGAGAAGCGAGCAGTCCTCAGAATGGCAACGGCTTTCTGGATGACTCAGTCTCTACGATACGCCTCTTCGGCTTCTTTGATTGGTATTATTCCGTGCTGGAGATTCTTCTATGTCGGCGTGTAGTTGGTAGGGGGATGTTCTTTGCCATTGCTCTGCTCCTCAGCTGCATGGTCTCCAGTTGTAGTGCCGAGCGTGAGAAGGTGGATCACGCATTCTATGAGTGGCGTTCAGAGGTCTCCTACTCCCCTGCTGACCTTGCTCTCTTCGACTCGTTGAAGGTTGATAAACTTTACGTTCGCTTCTTCGACGTGCAGTGGCACGAGGGGAACGCCCAACCCTACCCTGAGTCGATTGCACGCTTTCGCACGAGTCTGCCGAAGGGTGTAGAGATTATTCCGACAGTCTACGTAACAGTGGAACTAATGCGACGAGCAACAGAGAGGTTTTCGTTAGAAGAGCTTGCGGAGAAGATTGTGCGAAAGATAGAGTCGATGTCCGAAGCTGCTAACATCCCACTCAGCTCGATTCGGGAGATTCAACTCGACTGCGATTGGACGGCATCGACGCGGTGGGCATACTTTGACTTGCTCAGGAATGTGAAGAAGCTGAAGCCGGAGTGGCTCCTCTCCTCAACGATTCGGCTTCACCAGGTTAAGTATCGAGTGGAGACAGGAGTTCCGCCAGTCGATCGTGGAATGTTGATGGCATACAACGCAGGTCAAGTCACGGCTATCGATGAGAGGAACTCAATCTTCACTGAAGAGGAGGTGGAGAAGTATCTCGGCCCTCTCAGCGACTATCCACTTCCACTCGATGCCGCCCTCCCAATCTTCTCTTGGGGTGTCCGGTTTCACTTCGACCGATTCGCGGCGATTATTGATAACATCGGGATGGAAGAGATGGCAGGTCGAGCTGAGTTCCAGCAAGTTGGCGAGAACCTCTGGCAGGCTGAAGCAAACACAGAGATTCGTGGAGAACCAATCTACGCCGGAGATATAATCCGAATTGAAGAGCCATCAAGAAAGGAAGTCCTCGCAATCGCCGAAGAGATTGCAAGCAAGATTGACCAAGCTGACATCACACTCTCACTCTATCGTTTCGATCCGGCGATTATCAAGCGCAGTAGACTCGATTATCTTCAGAGCCTTTATCGAGTATTCGAGTAGTGTTGAACTTGTAGGAGGTTCAACACCAAGAGACGAAGAATAGCATCCATCGCGGCAGATCCCTTATCGCCGCTTTGTGTAGTTCAACTTCAACATTAACCCACTCATCGACAATGAATTCCATCATCTTCAAAATTTTTGTTGGGCTGGCTCTCTCTCTTGCGATTATTTTTGGTGAGACAGATTCAGGATATACATGTGGTTATCCTGACTATGATAAATACCAGATATCCTACGTTGATCCTGATCTTTTCTCCGACAGTCTCTATCAATCATTTTATCGTCCCTCATTTTGGTATAGCCACACAAAGGATTCGTACTGGGATGATGGGGAGCAAAGAGATTTCAACATTGAAGAGTGGGAAGAGTACTTCGGGAAGAGAGTCTCCAGCCGTTCTCTGCACGATTTGATCTACTCTCTCTCTATCCCCTACGTCTATGTGGCACTTCAGAACATCACAACAAGGGAGAGTAGACTTCCTGACACGATCTATCAAGTTAGCAACAAGCAGTATGTAGACTATATGCTTGCCGACTCGTTGTGCCAGTACTATAAGAAAGTGAGGAACTGGAGTCCCGATATTGATACGTTAGTGGTTGGTCAGGCACTACGAGATGCTGTAGAGAGAAAGGACAAAGAATTTCTCGACTATCTCATCTTCGCAAAGAGATGCGAGCCACACGCAGTCTCTGTTGATATGTGGGAAGAGCGGACATACGACATACCGGAGAAACGAGCCTTGATTGAACGGGGACTACAACTCTCCTCTAACTGCCGATCACCATTTCTAAAGCTACGATATGGATACCAAGTAGTGCGGATGGCTCACTATGCGGGTGACTACGAACGAACATGCCAACTTTACGATAGTTTGATCTCTCCAAATCCGGTTCAGAGTACAATTCGATTTAGAGCCTTAGAACATAAAGCGCGTGCTGAACGTTGTGTTGGGAAACCAGGAGAAAGTCTTCTCTCCTACGCTCAGGTATTCGACAGTTGCGAAGAACGCCGGGAGAAATCTTTGCTTGGATACACAAGAGGAGATCATCAGACCTTCCACGATGCCCTGCTACTGGCTACGAACAACCACCAGCGAGCAGTACTCTGGATGATACGAGGGCTGCGCGAACCTTACCTCTCATTTGAACACCTTGAGAAGATGTATGAACTCGATCCCACTTCTCCACAACTCACTCTGATGCTGCTACGCGAGGTGAGGCGAATAGAATCGTACCTCTACTCGAACAAAGTGACTCGCGATTGGGAAAGTGGTAGCAAAGGAGTTATCATCAATCGATGGGGAGAGGAGATTGATTCTACGAACGTTGATGATTATGGGATTCCTCAACTCATTCCATACGAACCGAACTTCGAGCGCCACATCGCTCCAAACCACGAGTGGGATACACTTATGTATCAGGGGGGAGGCTATAATGGTCCTGTCTTCGTCAGGAAGATTCTCTCTGGAAGAGAATACATCAATGCCTTTCGCACGTTTGTCCTCAAGGGAGCACAGGAACGTATAGTCCCTGAACCAGCAATCTGGTATATGGTTGGAGGATACATTGATTTGATGGATGACAATTTCGATATGGCCTACCACTGCCTTGAAGAGGCGGAGCAAATCAATACGCGAAACGAAGACCTTCAACAGCAGATTCTTCTCTTAGACTTTATGAGAAACGTAAAGAAGCGGAGAGGGATTGACAGGAGCTTGGAGAACAAGTTCTACACAACGCTCGAATGGTTCAAGGGGAAGCAGGAACAGAATCATCACTCGAAGTTTAACAAGGTAATGGCTGCAATTGGCCAGCAATACCTGATTCAAAACGATGTGCCCCGAGCCGTTCTGGCATTTGCTCGCGCCGAAGATTATAATACGGTGAGGAAACTGCTCGACATCTACGCCAACCACCAAGAGTTAGCAACGCTCCA
>JBFWSB010000275.1:0-6412 GCA_050248595.1 Kapaibacterium sp. (SeqCode) | reverse complement strand
ATTGTCCCGACCACTCTCCTCTAAGTTCAGGTAGAGTGCTCCCTCATTCTCGAACGTCTTTCCAAGCTCGCCAAGTCTGTTGATATCTTCTTCGATCTTCCCCTCCTCGTAGAGGGTTGTCTCGTTGAAGTAGACGTCGTGCTTGATGCCGAGTGCTTCCATCGTCTTCTCGATGCCAGCGAAGTTCCACTTCTCCCCGAAGAGCCGCATGGCGTCCAGAGTTTCTTCAGTCGGCTCAACATAGTTCTCGCCATGTTCTTCGATGAAAGCGCGCGCAATGTCGATAACGTACTCTCCCATATATGCATTCTCAGGAAGTACAAAGTCGAGACCGAGCAGTTCTAAGTAGCGAGCGTGAATTGTTAGTGCCAGGTTCCGCATCTGGTTGCCAGCGTTGTTGAAGTAGTACTCCTTCGTCACCTCATTGCCGCTCCACTCCAGAATGTTGGCAATCGTGTCGCCGAGTGCCGCGTTCCGTCCATGCCCCGGGTGGAGCGGACCTGTCGGGTTCGCGCTGACATACTCAACGTTGATCCGCAACGGCTTCTCAGGACGGAGTTTCCCGAACTCATCACCTTGATTTTTCTGGATATCATCCAGTCGCATCTGGAAAAATTCTGGAGTAAAGCGAAAGTTGATGAAGCCGGGGCCTGCGATCTCGACCCCGGAGATATACTTCTCGTTGATTTCCAGAGCTGCCACAAGTTCTTCGGCGATTTGCCGAGGTGCTTTCTTCAGTGGGCGAGCTAATCCTAACGCAACGCTGGTGGCCAAATCGCCGTGATCGGCCTGCTTTGGCCGCTCCAGTACAATCTCGGTTTCCTCAGGCGCACCAATCTGCGCCAGTCCTCTTCTAAGTATCGGTTCGATGTATGCTTTCATGATTCTTTGTTTGTTGAGGGGGGAGTGGTTGGGGATAATGTGGGGGCGCATGATTATGCGCCCCTACGTTGATTCGTTGTTATCGAGTGTTGGTGCTGGACCTGCTTGATCGGTGATATACTCAATCCGGGCATCTGCCCAGAGCCGCTCCAACTTGTAGAAGTGGCGGGTTTCGCTGTAGAATACGTGCACAACCACTTCCACATAGTCCAAGATAATCCAGTGAAGACCCTGCCATCCCTCTGTTTTCCAAGGGCGGACATCAACCTTCCCAAGTTCTTCGCGGATATTTTCGGCAACCGCTTTCACCTGGGTATCGTTATCACAGGAACAGATAACGAAGAAGTCGGCGATGTCGGTCAGTTCACCTACATCGAGCATCACAATATCGCGTGCCTTCTTCTCCACCATCATTTCGGCGCAGCGGCGTGCAAGTTCTTCGGCTGTATAACTCACGAGAAAATGAAAAGTTCTAAGTGAAAAATTATAGTCAGATATGCCCGAACCGGAGTTGCTGGCAGGCCATTCTTTCTCTGTTCTGCGTTACTGCATTGGGCGCAATGTAGTATAATCGGAACCAACAACCACGGTGGCGCGCACATAGAGAGAACTATCGATCTCGGTCACTACCCGTTCGGATGGGATGCCGAGGGCATATGCAACTTTCTGTGCTGAGACTGAGTCGCCAACCCGGTCGATCACCATCGATTGAAATCGAACTTCCTCGGCATTCCCATACTCCGGCACGTCGAACTTTCGTGCCCGCAGAAACTCCGAAAACTTTTTTGCTACCCCATCTGCACCGCAAGCATTTACAACGTTTATCTGGATATGTTCGTCGGCGTGAACTCTCATGTGGCGGCGGTCTACCGTTGGGTCAACCTTTGGACGGAAGACATTCCGTTCAAGCAGACCGTAGCCGAGTGGAATCAACAGGAGAAGGAGAATCGGAACGATAATCCGGAGCCTTCGCCGTTTTCGGCGTTCAGCCACTGCTTGCTGCTCAGCCTCCTCCTGCGCCTGAATTTCCCGCAATCGTGGAGGATATGTCCGTCGAGACGGTTCTGCCATTCCGTAACTCTCTTACTTCATGATCTTGTCGGCATACAGTTGGCTCAGCACGTCGAACTCTTCTTCAGAGAGGAGTCGTCGGAGCGTATCCTGTTGCTGGTTCCAGAAGGAGCGGAGTTCCTCGCGGTTCTGCGCTTCGTTGAGGGCAATAATCGTCTCAGCAGAGGCTACGTAGAGGGGAGTCCCCTCCATCTCGAGACGATCTGACGTCGTATCAGGGATTGCGGCCTCTCCTAACATCTGCCGATAGTTTGCCATCCGTTCCTCAGCCTCCCTGCGGAAGAATGGGAGATTCTTGCCTCGCACACTTTCCACCACGCCGTTTGCCAAACTAAGGAGATCAGATACGTAGACCGTTGACTCTACGTGTGGAACAAACTCGGGCCAATATTCGCTGTAGATCAGGATAACAGGGGTTGTTGATTCATCAATCCGTTTGATTACCGGGCTACCATCTGGACGTTCTAAGAGAACCCGAATGTTTTTGCCGTGGCCAGTGTACACTCTCAACCCTTGCGACGATGTCAGGTCATTCCCTCCCCCAAAAGTTTCCACAACAAGCTCAGAGGCTCGGTCTCCGGTTAGCTCTTTAAGGTCATAGCTTGTGCTCCAGAGGAGCGTGTCGGTTAGCGCAACCTTCCAAGCTCGGGAAGCTGTGTCGTAGCGGTAGATTTCCAGCCGGTCTGCTCGTCCATTTGTAGGAACCGTTCCCTTTCGATCAATGCTGGTGACAACATATTCACGTTGCCCGTCATCGTCAAAATCAACGGCAAAAAGTGTGTCTAAAGTGCGGTTCCCGGAGAAAACAGGTTCAGGGAAGCTCACGTCGAGAGTTCCGGCGGTTGGGTCTTCTCGCAGGTCAGCCTCCTCTTCCTGGCATCCGATTATTAGGAGCAGAAACAGAGCGAAGAAGGGAAAAAGTCGTTTCTCTCTGGTCATCATCCTACTATAAAAAGGCCGGGCAGCCGTCGGCAGTCAATCAGGTAGACTGCGCGAGACCGCCCGGAAGAAAAATCGTGCAGTGTACCTGCTCCTTACCCTTGCGAATCCCAATTGCTCTTCATGTCCTGCACCTCACCGCGAATGTCTTGCGCCAGTTGTCGTAGTTCCTGCATGTGCTTACGCACCCGAACACCTGCTGCCTTATTCTGCTTATCGTAGAATTTCTGAAAATCCTGTTCGAAGCTGTCGATAAGGTCTTTGAGCTGTTGATAGCGGTCTGCCATGGTTCCCCCGATTAGATTAACGGATACGAAATTACAGCCCAATGCTGCGATCTGGTCACAACAGATAAAACCTACCTGCGATTCCAGCAAAATTTCGAGTGTTAATATAAGAAAAACCAAAAGCGAAAAGTGCGATTCCAGCAAAATTTCTTTATCGGTAGTTTTTAGGGGGGAGTAGGGGTGGAGAGGGGATATCTGTCGGTGTTCGACGCTCACATGGTCATTGCTAAATCATACCAAACTACATAGCGGATGATCTATGGCTTTTTTGTTCGCTCTCTCCCCCAACTTCTCTTCCGATGACGGCGGAGGGGAGCAACAGAGCATCCTCATCTTCTCTATTGTTTGAGATTGTTTGAAGTGGAGTTAAAGGAAAAATCTTGAACGAGTGGAGTTCTCTACGCTTCTCCCCTGTTGCAGGATGTACCCGTCCCATCACTATTGAGACGGGAAGAGTAGTTTGCGTTGGCTGATAACAAGCCAAGCTATGCGAGACCACCTACAACAATCGAAGAAGAGTGAGAGTGGAGAAGGAGTGAGTGAGACGGGGAAAGATTTTCCTTCAGCTGCTACCTTAACGCCGAGACAGATCTTCAGATTCTGGAGTCCACTTGCCGCTACTTGGTTAATGATGTCGGTGGAGGGACCAATTTTAACTGCGGTGATTGCCCGGTTGCCTCACCAAGAGCCGAACCTTGCAGCCTACGGCGTTGCATTTCACATCGCTCTCTTTATCGAAGCACCGATCATCATGATTCTGAGTGCTGCCACAGCCTTGGTGAAGGATCGCGATTCATTCCAAAAACTTCGGAACTACACCTACACGCTGAACGGGATACTCACACTGTTGATGGTTCTGCTGGCACTCCCTCCACTCTTCTTTCCGTTTGCTCAAAATCTGTTGGGGCTTACTCCCGAGGTTGCTGAGCTTGCCCACATCGGAATGATGTTGATGGCTCCCTGGCCGGCAGCAATTGGATTTCGCCGTTTCTACCAAGGAATACTAATTCGCGATGGCTTAACGCGACGGGTGGCGTGGGGGACGATGATTCGTCTTTCCTCAATAGCTTGCGCCGCCTTCCTCTTCTGGAAAGGCTTTCACTTTGAGGGGATCGTCGTCGGTGCAGCCTCCCTTTCGGTTGCCGTAATTGCCGAGGCGATAGCCGCTCGGTTCATGGTGAACCGTAGTATGAAACAGTTGCTTTTAGTAGAGCCGAAGGGGCGTCCGTTGAGCTACGGTGAGATTACCAGCTTCTATTTTCCTCTGGCTCTGACTTCGATTATCGGCTTGGGTGCGCCGCCGATGATTACTCTCTTTATGGGGCGAAGCCTGATGTCAATCGAATCGCTCGCCGTCTGGCCAGTGCTTACTGGGTTTGTGTTCCTCTTCCGTGGAATTGGCCTTGCCTGGCAAGAGGTAGTGATTACTCTAATTGGTGAGAACTTTGAAGGGTATCGTCCGCTGAAAAATTTCACGGCGGTGATTAGCCTCTCCACAATTGCGGCAATCTCTTTGGTTGCCTTTACCCCAGTTGCCTCAATCTGGTTTGAGAACGTTGCCGGATTGAAGCCTGAGCTTGCGGCCTTTGCAATGCTTCCGTTGCAGATCATGGTGTTGCTTCCCGGCACATCTTCTCTCCTCTCGTTCCAGCGAGGAGTTCTTGTTTCGGCTGGGGAGACTGGGCAGATTTCCATCACCACAGCAATCGAAGTGGCTCTGATTATCCTGATACTTCTCCTGCTGATTCCTCTACTGAATATGGTTGGCGCAATCGCTGCTGCAATCGCCGTAACTGTCGGACGGTTGATCGCAAACGGCTACATCACTATTCCATATTTGAAGGTAGTGCGGAGGAGAGTGGGGTAGATCCTGTGATTTTTGATTTCGGATTGTGGATTGAGAGAGGCATTTTCAGCAATCAGCAATCAGCAATCAGCAATCAGCAATTAGTAGCTAGGACGATGCTCAGGGTGTTGTGAGTTGAACAGTGTAGATGTCGTATTTCCCTTTCGTGCTATCCCCACCTCGATTCGATGCGAAGTACATTCCCTTCCCATCTGGCGTGACGATAAAATCCCGTTCGTCGGCTTCAGTGTTTATTGGGTAGCCAAGGTTCAGCGGTTCTCCCCAACTTCCATCCGCTTTCTTGAATGAAACGTAGAGATCTTTTCCTCCATATCCACCCGGACGATCAGAGGTGAAGTAGAGAACGGAATCTCCTCGTAGGATAAACGGGGTGTCTTCGTTTGAGTTGGAGTTGATTGCACTCCCTATCCGCGATGGAAGCCCCCACGCACCATTTTCATCTATTTGGCTCACCATAATGTCGGCGTCGTCTCTCTCCTCCAAGTATGCCTCAATCCCTCTTAAGTTCGGAATGCTTCCGGCGTTGCTGGCGAACAGGAGGGTTTTACCATTGTAGGAGAGCATTGGTGAGCTTTCCCAAGAAACGCTGTTGACCCTCTCAATATTCACTGAGGCTGCTTCAGCTGTTCCGTACCCTTCAATTTCGTAGAGATCGCACGAACCCTTTCCGTCCGCAAGATGGCAGGCCACAAAAACTACACGGCTACCATCTCCTGAAAACGTAATCCCACCAATTCTTCGGTCAGGCGGAGAGAACCGTTCAGGGGGAAGCTGAAAGTTGGGAGAAGTAAATGAGCCGACTTCCGAGCGATAAATGTCGAATACATTATTCCCTCCACGACTCAGGTAAAACCAAATCCCGTCAGGGCCGAACTGTGGTCCATACTCGTCTTTTGCCGTATTCATCGGATAGCCAAGATTTTGAACGGAAACCTTCGCGTTCGATGGGAATTGATAAATAGGAGCCTTGACTACGGTGAATTGATTTACCGGATTTCTTTTGCCCACCCCTTCGCTGGAACCACACCCTTGGGTAGAGAGGGAGAGGAGGAGTATCAGGGTAAGAAGTGTGAGGTATTGGGTTGTGGTCATCTGGATGCCCTTTTACATAGTGATGAAGAACTGATGGTAGAAGAGGAAATCCAAAAATAAGAAAAAGGTCATCTGCGGGAAGAGGCGAAGGAGGTGATTATTCTGAACGTGATTTACAGTAAAATGATTTCTCTTCTTCTCAACCCATCTCCCAAAGAGTGATATTTTCCAGACTCTACTGATCTAATCGGCATAGATTCCTTCTACGATAATTTCATGCGTCACATTCTCGACACAATTACCCGTAGTGCTCCTATGCGCGAACTTCTTGAGG
>JBFWSB010000274.1:0-6414 GCA_050248595.1 Kapaibacterium sp. (SeqCode) | reverse complement strand
AATCACTCCTCCCCGCATTCAGAGAGTGCATGAAGTTCTACGTTCGCTGCAAATCTTCCCCTCTCTACTCCCCCCGGACTGTCCGTTCTATCTGCTGCACGTTCTTTTTTCTCTCCCTTCTTATCTCGCTATTCTCCACCAAACTTTCAGCCCAAGGAGAGCCGGAATGGAAGAACGAAGTCATTCACTTCACATCGCGCAATGGATTGCCGACCGCAACAATCTTCAAAGTGTTGGAGGATGATCGCGGATATCTCTGGATGGCATCGAACCACGGCGCAGTCCGCTACGACGGCTACAACTTCCGAACATTTACGACAAAGGATGGACTGACCGACAACACCATCTTGAACCTCTTCAAGGATGCTCAGAATCGAATATGGTTCTGCACGCTGAATCGCAAGCTTTGCTATTTCGAAGAGGGAGAGATCAAGCCGTTTGCCACCGGTAGCGCTCGTGACTCACTCCTGAACAACCTCGCAACGGCAAAAATTTGGGGAGATCGTGATGGAACAATCTGGATCGCAAGCCAAGGAGAACTGTTCAAGATTCGGGATACAACTATTCAGAAGGTTGACTGGCTTAACGATCCCCGCCGCAAAGGTGGGAACTATGTTGTTTTCCGGGGAGGGAGCCAGTGGATAGGACTGTTTAACGGTAGTGCAACGGAGAACGCGCTCCTATACCAAGATTCAGATTTTTCCTCCCTGAATCTTCAACAACAAGCTGGATATCCATTCCTCACCACGGGAATAGTGAATGGACGATGTGTGATTGCCAATGGCCTCACCATCATTCAATTCGACACGACCGGAAAGATCGAAGTTCTGAAAAGTCCGAGCAAAGATATTATCGGTCTCGACGTTGATCGCAGTGGCTATCTCTGGGTGCTGACTGAACGTGGAGCCTTTCGCTATCGAAGTGGTGACATCACAACTTCTCCCCCAGAGTCATTCTTATCTCGCAAGATCATTACGTCAATTTTTCTGGACAGGAGTGGAAACTATTGGTTCTCGGATAGGAACAACGGACTTTTCCTTCTGCCGGGGATTGCATTCAAGGTTCTCCGACCAAACCCCGATCTCTCTGAGAACTCATTCACGTCGATCAAAATCTACAACAATCACCTCTGGTTCAGCGACACGCGAGGGAGTGTCTATCAACTGGATAGCACCTACCACCCTCGCAGAATGGTGAATGGATGGGATGTCCTCCTGAACTACACAGAATCACTCGACTTTCTGGTAGATCAGCAGAAAAGGATTTGGACAGGTCAAGAGTTGAAAGCAGTTACTCCAACAGGTGATAGAACCTATCGCACTACGATTCTCCCAGCTCCATCAGCCAAAACCTTGCTCTCCATGAAGGATGGTAGAGTAGCCGTTGGAACCGGGACAGGCTTCCGCATTCTTCAAGGAGACAAATTGATCTTCAACTCTACTGATGCAAAGTTCACCGAGAGAACTAATGGACTCTACGAAGATGCGAAGGGAGTTCTCTGGTTGGGAACTGTCTCTGGACTATACAGTTTTGATGGTGAGAAGATCACGAACTACGGAGAGAAGAACGAGCTTCTACAAAACCGCATTATGGCAATCGATCAGTGGACTGATGGAACGTTCGTTTTGGGAACTCGGGGAAGTGGAGTACTGATTGCGCGTGGTGAGGAGGTAGAACAGATTGGAGTCGAAGCTGGACTTGTTAGCGACATCGTCCGAACTCTCTACGCAGAGAACGACAGCACGGTCTGGTGTGGGACAAACAGAGGGTTAAGCCGCATCGACTTCAGCAACTTTCGTGGAGTGCGACCATACATCGTGAACTACACAACGGCGCAAGGTCTTCCATCGAACGGGGTCAACGCAATAGCGAAGCATGATGGCTATCTGTGGCTTGCCACAGATGATGGACTCTGCCGATTTCACCCCGACTCAGTCGGGATCAACAGAACTCCCCTTCCCATCGAAGTCACCTCGGTGCGGGTGAACAACAGCTTAGTCCCGTTGCAGAAAAGCTACAAGCTTCTACATGATGAGAACAACATCTCCATCGGTTTTGTGGGGATTGGGTTTCGGACGTTTGGAGAGATTACTTACCGCTATCGGCTGTTTGGGTATGGGAAGGATACGCTTTGGCGGGAGACCACCGACAGGAACGAGCAGTACTTAGAGCTTCCTCCGGGGGACTACACATTTCAAGTGACAGCAGTGAACGAAGACAACATCTGGAATCCTATACCTGCTGAAGTTCACTTTCAGATTACGCCACACATCACGCAAACGGCTTGGTTCAAGGGTGCGCTGATTCTACTCTGCATCGCTCTGCTCGGCGCAGGTGCTTGGCGTCTCTTCGAGAACCAGCGGAAGAAACACCGGATCGATGCTCAGATTAGCGAACTGCGGCAGAAGATATTAAGTGCAAACATGAACCCACACTTCATCTTCAACGCCTTAAGCTCAATTCAGGACTATATCAACCAACATAGTCTCTACGAGGCAAATAAGTTTTTAGCCCAGTTCAGCAGATTGATTCGGCTGAACATGGAGATATCGCAGAAGAGCTTTGTTCCCCTCGAAGAAGAGCTTGAACGGTTGCATCTCTACCTCTCGTTAGAGAAACTTCGATTTGGAGATCGACTCGACTATCGCATCGACGTTGACACGAAAGTAGATAGTGATGAGACACTTGTTCCGACAATGCTGATCCAGCCTTATGTGGAGAATGCCATCTGGCATGGAATCCTTCCCTCTAAAGAAGAAGGACTTGTAGAGATTGAGATAGCCTTAAAAGATTCGTCGACATACCAGATCACGATTCGGGATAACGGCGTCGGGCTTGGCTATCAGGGGGGGCGAAGCCCTTCAAGCCACACCTCGATGAGTATGAAGCTGAACCAAGAACGTCTGGAACTTCTCTCGCAAAGTCTGAATCGTCCATTCCTGATTTCCGTTGAGAATCAACTCAGCCCATCCGGCACAACTCAAGGTGTAGTAGTGACAATCACGTTGCCCCTGAACTTGCCACCAATTACCTCAACGGAATAATTCGCCACTTACCCCTCCCCACTCGCCACCTCCACCGAACCAAATTCACAACCGTATCAGCCAGATTCATGCTGCCCGTTGATCCTCCCTCCCTGATGAGAGTAGCTTAGGTAGTGCAAAGAATTTCCTCACCCCCAAATTCTAAACGCAGTACCAACAGACCTCCCCCTGCTTTCTGTACAGAGAGGTCTTCAAATTCTATATAACACTTCAACGGCAACAGGAGGAATCGTATGATTCGATTGGGTATGATTGCAATGATCGTCTGCTTGCTCTTTGGCTGGCAGCAGATGTCAGCCCAAAGCACACAGTGGAACTGGGCAAGTAAACTGGAGGGGAATAGTACTTCAGAAGTCTACCCCCGTGGGGTTGAGACCGACAACGCAGGGAACCACTACGTGGTGGGACAATTTTATGGAACGATTAACTACTCGGGTGGATCGGTCACTTCTGCCGGCGATGCCGATGTCTTCGTAGCGAAGTTCAACAGTTCCGGTGTTTTGCAGTGGGTTGTACGGCGAGGTAGCACGTTGGAAGATATTGGGATGGACATTGATGTCTCCTACGGCGGAGATATTTACATCACCGGCTACGAATCCTACACGACAAGTCTGAACGAGCACGTTGCCTTCGTTGCCAAGTACAACTCGGGGGGTACTCTTCAATGGTCGAATCTCTATCCCTCCTACGGGCCAACAGAAATCAGTGAAGGCCACGCCGTCTCTCTAAACATTCAGGAGTCCCCCTCCATCGGCTCTGGAGTTTTCGTAACTGGGTTTTTCTCCGATAGCATTGATATTGGGGGAACAGTCCTTATCTGTAATGGATTCTGGGACGTTGTCAGTGGCATGACCGTTACCCGCCACTGGATGGTTCAACAGAATACCTACATAGCAAAGCTCGACGAGTCAACCGGCAACACCGCATGGGCTGTTGCTGTCAACGGCCCTTACCACGAGCCGAGCAACAACGAGGGACATGGCATTGTTGTTGACCGGAACCAAGATGTCTACATCACAGGGCACTTCACTGAGGAAGCACAGTTCACGACAAAAGTGATAGGTGTAGATACAATTAGTCTTATTCCTTTAGTTACTGCCCCTGTTATCTCAACTCCAACTGTCACACTCACCAGCTACTCCAACACGCAAGATGCCTACGTTGCGAAGCTAAATGGAAGTAATGGCAGCTGTATCTGGGCGAAGTCCTTAGGTGGACTTAGTAACAGCGACGTTGGCATCGACATCGACCTCTCGTACAAAGGTGATCCGAACGCAACAAGTAGCGTCTACGCTCTCGGCGAGTTCACGGGTGACTTCATCGTGGGTGGAGTAACGCAGTTTAGCTCCACTGGCAACACAGACATTTTTCTCTGCAATCTGAACGCTTCGAACGGAAGTTATATCGCTGGCATTGGTGAGGGAGGTTTTGATCTTGATATTGCCAGCGGACTTGAGATTGACAAAGATGTCGCTCAGTCGATCTGGATCACCGGCACATTCCGGCAGGCAGCAAGTTTTTCTGGATCATCGGGATCAGCCCAGACAATCAGCACATTTACTTCGGGAATGTTTGAGGATGATATCTACTTGGCGAAGTACAACTATTCGCTTGCCTTGCAGTGTCTCACATCGGTCGACGGCACGGCACTCGGAAACGGGATGTTGTATGGTCCTGGCCTTGGAAACAAGAAAGATGCAAACGATTGGCCACGATTAGCTGGCTTCTTCGGAAGTTGGGAATCGCCTGACTTCAACCCGCACAACCTTACTACAACAACAACAGGTGCGGGCTTCTTAGCTCAGTTCATCGGTTGTTGCATCTGTACCGACCCAGCTTGGTCCAACGGACTTCGGACAACTCCGACTACTGCCGACATCCACTGGGATATGTCTTGCGCAGATTCGTATGAGATACAGGCAATTGATCCGATGGGGAACGTTGCATTCCTCTTCTACGCCAACGCATCTCCATTTACTGCAACTGGACTCGACCCAACCACAAACTACACCTGGATAGTCCGCGCAGTTTGTGACGGCGGTGGTGGTGGCGGAACTATCTCCGGAAAGAAATTCTACGACCTCGACTGCGACGGCGAGTATGACCTTGGAGAGCCGGGACTTGCCGGGTGGATAATCCAACTCGATAACGGCATGACAGCAGTAACCGATGCGTTCGGCAACTACTCGATCTCCGCCACACCCGGCACATACGTTGTCAGCGAAGTACAACAACCGGGATGGACGCAGACCTACCCTGCACGCCCCGGAACACACACAGTGCTCGTCGGAATTGGAACAACGGTTACAGCAGACTTCGGTAATGGCGACTGCCCTTGCCCTGATTGCTGCGACGATTTCCCGAAATCGCTGACGAACCTCAACGAGCAATCAATTGGAAGTGGTGTTCACCAGATTGATGGCAACGTGGAGGCTGGCCTCGCAAAAGTCTGCAAGGTAACGGTAACGCTCCTCGAGGCGAAGATCAACGGTCAGGCAGTTGCTGGAGAGTTTGTGAGTGGAGGAAATACCCTTGGCGGAGTAACAGGGACTATTCCATATTCGCACGAAGTCGTCTGGACAGGGCCGGAAGCAAACGTCTTTCTTGGAGCAAGTCCTTTCCAGTTGCAACTCCAATTCCCGCAGATCTACGGCACGTTAGAGTATTGCGTTCGGTTCAGCTTTACCGATCAGGATTGCTTTACCTGCGACACCGTCATCTGCTTCTCGACAACGCAGGGAATGCTCTTCAATGGAGGAACGCCAAACCTTTCCTCGAACAGAAGCGGAGTTCTGGCTCCAGTAAGTGGTGCTCCTGTGGTCAAGCAAAATGATCACGATCATCACGACCACCTAAGTCCAAGCATCGAAAAGCAGAAGTAGAGTTCAACTTCTGACGTCGCTTTCCTTAAACGGTCGTTCCCATCGATAGAAGTGGGAACGACCGTTTTTCGTGCCACGTGAAGCGCAGATATTGGCATTCCCCACAGCCACACAACAGTGCTCCCTTCGGGAGCGGCTCGATATTCGGCTGCTTCTTGTGTGAACACTGTGGTGTTCAAGAATCGTTGCCTTCAATACCAGCCTTGCATCAAAGAATCTACTTTCATCTAAGTGCCCCGAAGGGGCTACCGTTGTGTGGCCGGGGATGACAATCCCCGGATACGATGTGTTGAAAATTCTTCTCGCCCCGGAGGGGCAGAATGGAAGAGCGAAGATGTCAGGCTTTCCGGTTCAGCCGCCCTTTCAGGGCGGAAGATTCAAATAGTGTACGCTTTCCGTGGGGTGCAGCCAACGGCCATCCCCACGTCCACACAACTGTTCACCCTCCATATTCCGCTCCATATTCGGATAAAACTGTGGTGTTCACT
>JBFWSB010000273.1:0-6417 GCA_050248595.1 Kapaibacterium sp. (SeqCode) | reverse complement strand
CCTTCACCGCCTTTAGAATTGGTTCGATCGGTAAGATACCGTCGACGATCACCTTTAAGTTCGGCTCCCCTCCATCGGCAAAGCGTTCAGTAAGTACCTCAATCTGGCGGGCACTCTCTCACCAGCGTCGCCCTTCCTCCAGAACGACTTCACCGGCACTGGTGAGGGTAGCCCGGTGAAGCGATCGATCGAAGAGAGGAACACCGAGCCGCTCCTCCAATTTTCGAATCTGGTAGCTGACTGCGGACTGTGTAGTGTTCAGTACCGTTGCAGCCTGCGCAAAGCTCCCCTCTCTCACTACCGTGTCGAGAATGTTGAGAGAATAGAGGTCGATTTTCATAGTTCGGGACTCTCGTTGAATGGCAAATCCTTTTCATCGAAATTTTCGATAAAGTTCCCCAAAATAACTCGCTTTTTTTGAAGAAGAGAACTCAATACTTTCAGGAGGGTTTCAAACAAACAGCGAGAGAAAAAGCATGTACTACAGTAAAGGTATTGTCACCCGTCAGGCGCACGTCGATATTCCGGAAGGGTTATTCGAGGAAGAATTTGCGCGGGATGGTTTCTTCGGCAGAACCAGTCACCTCTATCGAACAAGTCCGCCAACCGGCTGGACGAATATTGAGGGAGCACTTCGTCCAGAAGCGATGAATGTGTTAGCCCTTCCCGGCCTTGAGAAGGAGGACTATATAGAGGGGCGCATTCCCTTCCTCTACAACAACGATGTTGTTCTCTCAATGAAACGACTGATCGAGCCAATGCCCTACTGGTTCCGCAATGCCGACGGTGACGAGTGTCTCTTCGTTCACGCTGGGGGTGGAACTCTCGAGACTGACTTTGGCCCACTTCAATATGAAAAGGGGGACTATTTGGTAATCCCTCGCGGTACGATTTATCGATTCCTTCCAAAAGAGGAGACAACGCTCTTAGTTGTGGAGGCATCTGGAGAGATTAACATTCCAGATCGTGGGATGTTAGGAGAACATGCTCTCTTCGATCCGGGTGTACTGAATGTTCCAACTCCGGTTGCCTCAAGCAACGGCCAGTTCAAGAACGAGTATCACTTAAAAGTGAAGCGACTGAACCAGATCACTACCATCACCTATCCATTCAATCCAATTAACACTGTTGGGTGGAAGGGAGATCTGACGGTCTGGCAACTGAACATCCGAGATATTCGCCCGGTGATGAGTGAGCGCTACCACCTTCCCCCATCGGCTCACACCACATTCAAAATGCGGAATGCAGTTATCTGCACGTTCCTCCCCCGGTCCTTAGAGAATGGCGATCCGAAAGCTCTAAAGGTTCCCTTCTACCACGCAAACATTGACTTCGACGAAGTTCTCTTCTACCACGATGGCGATTTCTTCAGCCGTTCAGGTATTGATGCCGGCATGATAACGTTTCACCCACAAGGAATTCACCACGGCCCACACCCAAAGGCAGTGGAAGCTGTGAAGGGAAAGACTATCACCGAGGAGAAGGCCGTGATGGTTGATACTCGCTATCCTCTCTATATGACAAAAGAGGCTGAGGCAACATGCCGCAAAGATTATTGGAAGTCGTGGATGGAAGAGCCGATGAGCGTGTAAGCTGATAGAGCAGAAGCAAGGAGATCCGTTCTTCTATCGAATGCAGGGGTATTTGTCTTCGACAGACTGATAGTTGATCAATCACATCATATAAATACAGCATAGAGAATAATGGAAGAGACAACAACGGCAACAATGCCAACCGCAACTATAGAGAATCCGATTGGGCTGGAAGGGATCGAGTTTACCGAGTTTGCCAGTCCAGATGGAGACTTTATCCACAACGTATTTCTTGCCTTTGGTTTCTCCAAGCTGAAGAAGGCTCGGGAGAAGAATATCTACTACTACAATCAGAACGATATTCACTTTTTGCTGAACGAAGAGAAGGAGGGCTTTTCGCACGAGTTTGCAAGAGTACATGGACCGGCGATTTGCTCGATGGGATGGCGCGTGAAGGATGCGAACGTTGCATTTGAGGAGGCACTTCGTCGGGGGGCAAGGCCTGCCACGGAGGAGGCTAAGCAACTTCCATACCCAGCAATCTATGGTATCGGCGACAGCCTGATTTACTTCATCGATAAGTTTGGCGAGCGAGGGTCGATCTACGAGGAGGAGTTTCTCGATCTACCACAACCTGTAGTGGTAGAGGAGAAAGGATTTCTCGCAATTGATCACCTGACGAACAATGTCTACAAGGGAACGATGGAGGAGTGGGCAAATTTCTATAAGAATGTCTTTGGCTTTACTGAGGTTCGGTATTTCGACATTCGCGGGGAGAAGACCGGGTTGCTCTCGTATGCGCTTCGTTCCCCCGATGGGAGCTTCTGTATTCCGATCAACGAGGGAAAGGAGACGAAGTCACAAATCGATGAATATCTGCGAGAGTATACCGGTTCGGGCGTTCAACACTTAGCCTTCACTACCAACGACATCTTAGCCTCGCTCGATAAAATAGACAAGAGTGTAATCGACACACTCGATATTGACCCTGATTATTACGATACTGTGTTCGATCGCGTGCCGAACGTTCGGGAAGATCGTAACCGGATTAAGGATCATCAGGTGTTGGTAGATGGTGATGATGACGGATATCTCTTGCAGATCTTCACGAAGAATCTCTTCGGTCCAATCTTTATTGAAATTATTCAGCGAGTGAACAACCTCGGGTTTGGTGAGGGGAATTTTACTGCGCTCTTTAAGTCAATTGAACGGGATCAGGAGCGGCGGGGAATGTTGTAGAACAGTTATCGAATACACTGTATGTGGGTATGTGGAGAATGGCTCCTGAGTTTCCCCTCTTTTCCTGCCTCTCCTCCGATATCAGGCAAAGGGAAAGTAAAAGGTGAGGATATCCTCACAACCCCTTTTCAGGATGGCCTTTGTCTGCAAACGATATACGTCTTCCCCTTCTTTATATAGTGTTAACGTACCGTGGCGTGCCTATTGATAACCGTGGCGGGAATTATGGGGTTACCACACCTAATTTTGCATATCTCGTAACTCAGGCAACGTAGAGCTTAACAGCCGTTGTTGTGTCTTCCTCCCAATCCACCCGGCGATTGGGAGGCGGAACATTAGTGTGCGGAGGTGGATGAGGAGTGGGTTCTCGTACTGGTAGATCTTCCCAATCCGCCACGACTGGCGAGCAATCATTGCCGTCCGCTTTCTCCGCTTCTGTTCGTATTGGCGAAGAGCAGTGATGTAGTTATCGGCACGTCTGATAGCATCGGCGAGAACAATCCCATCTTCGATAGCCATGCAAGCACCTTGCCCTAAGTTTGGTGTCGTCGGGTGGATGGCATCTCCCAACAGCGTTACTCGCCCTATACCCCACTCCTTCCGAGGTGGACGGTCGAGAACGTTGCCAATAATTAGATCTTCGGTTGGTGTGTTCCTGATAATTTGGCCGAGGTGGGAGGGGAGACGATCGGCAATTGAGGAGAGAAATGTTTTGTGGTCGAACGTACTCTCACTCTCTCCTCTCGTTATTGGAGCATTTGGGCAGACAAACCAATAGGTTTTTCCCTCCCGACCAAATGGAAAGAAACCGAGTTGAGCACCTTTTGCCATGCCAAAAATTGCTTCGTCGGGCGGGAGTTCATTGGTCTCTGCAATTGCACGATAGCAGTAGTACCCGGCGTAGCGTGGCGTCTCAGTTCCGAAGAGTGAGGCTCGCACGGCAGAATTGATTCCATCTGCACCGATAGCAATCTCACCCTCTACCTTTGCGCCATCAGAAAATTTGAGTGTAACGCTCTCATCATTCTGTTCAACTCCCACGCACTCCTTGCCGGTCTGAATCTGTTCGGAGGGGAGTGCCTCGGCTAAGATTTGCAGTAAGTCGGCACGGTGTATGCAGATCGAGGTTGCACCTACGGCACTGTAGATGCTCTCCATCTTTTCGGTATCAATCACCTTACCGTTGGGGGAGAGTGTCTGGAACTTCTTCAGCTCTGCGCCGAGAGCAAGTGCCTTTCCCTCCAGACCAATCTCACGCAGCCCCTTCATTGCATTCGACCAAATCGTAAACCCTGCCCCAACTTCACGAAGTTCGGGAGCACGCTCGTAGACGTGGGCAGTAATGCCAACGTGGCGCAGTGCCACTGCCGTGGTCAGTCCCCCGATTCCTCCTCCGACGATGAGAACAGACATAAATAAATGCTACGTAGGCTAATGTGTAGGTTATCACAAACGAAAGAGACTTCTATTGACAATCAATCTTTGACTACATATCACGAAGTCCCTGCAAACGGAGGACGTATTGTCCAACTCTGTTTCTTCTCAACCTTTCGCCAGAGGAGAAGCCACCCGAAGAGGAGTGTCGTGCTCCCCTGTAACAGGTAGGGGAGCCATGATGGAATTGTGGACGAGAGGTTGACCAGCATTCCAGTACCGGGAAATTCTCCAAAGCCAAACAGGAGTGGAAGGCGGAACCAGTAATAGCAGATAACCGCTCCACAGGCGAAGGTGCGAATTAGTCTGCTCTCTTCCTTTTTCGGAAGAACTCGACTGATTATCAGGAAGATGGCAAGTGTGATAGCTCCCCCGAACAGAGGCCAGAAGTAGACCTCAGGCAGATGCCCCCACCCTTCTCCACCTACATAATCTGGTATCTGAAACCATCCCCAGACAAATCCGGGGAAACTGCCTACCAGAATAGTTCCAGCAAGCCGATCAGCTTTAATCTTTCGCGTTGCCAATGGATGCATCGATTTTGTAGAGTCGGGACAGGGGATGACACACTGTTCGCAGAGTGTGCAGTGGGCATTTCGAGGGACAGCGATGGGGTTGACTCCGTAGAGTTTTTCAACTGGGTAGACTGGGCAAAGTCCCGCACACCAGGCACTCTTCCACTCATATCTTCTTCCGAGAACTATTCCCAACAGGGCTAACGAGATGAGGAGTACTCCCGTTGCTGGTCCGTTCGTATCAAACAGAAGGTGGCGCAGCGGAACAATCAATAGCAGCAACAGAAGGCCAGCAATACTTAATGCTGTTTGTCCGCGTGGTGAGAGTTGTTTTCGTGCAGAGAGGTTGCTGTAGCGGGGGAGGAGTGTAGTAAAAGCGAGCGGACAAATGTTGCGCCAGAGTCCGGGACTGACAACCAGAAGAGCCGGAGCTAATGGAATCAGAACATTCCAGAGGGCGTGAAGGCCAAGCTCTGGTTTGAAGAAGAGGGATAGCACGACGAATAGGCCAACAAACCAGAGAAGGAATTGCAAACTTTTCCAGAGTCTCAATTGATTTGTGGATATGTGTGTGGCAGTTGTCATGAACATGTATAGTACGGCAATAAGAACCCAGAAGAATATGTAAAGTTGCCTAAAACCTTCAATCCATCGAACGTTGTTCAAAGGGAAGGAAAATAAAATCTCTTGAACTCTTGTTCCGCGGTGTAAAAGCCTGTTATATTTCCCGTAGCCACGCCTGCCAGTACACAACCTCTACGGAGGACCACGATGTCCCGCTCTCGATTGAACCGTTCTGTCTTGCGACGGAACAGACTGACGATGCTGCCCTCAAGACCGCACGAAGCGGTGAGCGAAGCTCTTTCAGGTAAAGACATTCAGTTGTCACGACGACGAATGATCGGACTTTCCGGTCTGGCCGTTGTTGGGGCTTCCCCTCTGCTCAAGAGTGCGCAAGCCGCTCTCTCAGGGCAATTTGAGATGAAGGGGGATGAACGCCGGCTTGCCTTCTCGCTCGGTGGTGCTGAACGTTGGGTGATCGACCTCGATCGCTTTGCCGGAAAACCTTCCCTTGAGATTGATCGAAACGACACACGAATCCTCCTTACTCTAAAGAATGCTCGCCGTCCCGGAACCGACATCCCACTCGATTTTGAGTGTGAGATTCGTCGGGGGGCTACTGGCGCGCGGGTTAATTTCGCCGCCGACTTCGGTCAGTTCAAGGCGAAAGGATCGTTCGAGAAGTGGTTGCTTGGGCTGGAGTCGCTCCGCTCAACGGTACACCTCGGTCAAGAACTTTGCCAGCTTGGGAGTGCCGGAGAGGTTGGGTTGAAGGGTAAAGGACGAGCCTCTTTCTGGCCAGACTGGAGTTTGAATGTAGAGGGTGAGGATATCCTTCACCTTCAAGGACTCGGTTCAACCCTGCTCCGAGCCGATAGATTCTCTTTGGGTCTTCCAGAAGAGAACGTCCCAGCAATTGTAGAGAATCCAGCAGAACAACGCTCTATTATAACAGTGGAGCGTGGAGAGCAGGATTGGAAGATTGAGCCAGAGGTGAAAGAGGGGAGGGGGTAATCCCAAATCTTTAATGAGTTCCAAAACAATAGGCTGATTCCTTAAGAATCCATTGGGCCCGCATTCAAATAAAAAATCATCCTGCATGATCGTGCGAATATTTCCGCCGGCCTGTTCGTTGC
>JBFWSB010000272.1:0-6447 GCA_050248595.1 Kapaibacterium sp. (SeqCode) | reverse complement strand
CTAACGGCGATCATTAGGATGGTGAGCATTGTAATAATCATTACAACAATCATAAAAATGGCGAGGATAATCCGAGCGAAGCGAGAAGTTTGAGGTCGACTGGGCATTGTGATGTGACGGCAATGTTTTGTGGAAACGCCAAGATTATATCTACACCAGAAATGATAACTGAGGAACCCTCTTCTCAAAAGGGTAAATGTGATACCCTTCCAATCTTTACTTTCAATACTCATCAAGTCCTTCTACCAAACTCTTCTCTACTCAACACCCTTGCCATTCTCTCCCATTCCGTATCTTGAGAGGCAGAAAATCACTACCCACTACAGTCATCACTCTTGAGTTTGCATGGTGCAGACCTCTATGTGCTCCCTATGCGCCTGTACCGTTTATCGTAATCACTTCCGCAATGGCGGACTCAATTACCAACAGCTTGTAGCTGAAAGCTTAGCGTTCACGGCTAACAGCTACAAACAACCAATTGCTCAGGAATCACTATGCCCGATTTATTAAATCAGATAGGACGCGATACAACTGTGCGGGAGGAACTTGCCGAGGATTGGGGAGTTGCCGACCTCCGATTTTATAGTAAGACAGAGTCTACGCAGGGAATTGCCCGTGCGTTGGCAGATGCTGGAGCTTCAGGGTGGACACTAATCGTGGCTAACCACCAGACAGCAGGAAAGGGGAGAGATGGACACCAGTGGATCTCTCAACCAGGCTCTTCGGTGATGTTCTCCTTACTCCTCCGCCCCGAACGTGCGGATGCTCTCCCTCTGTTGCCAGTGCGGGTTGGCCTTATCTTAGCCCGAGCGTTGGATGATCTCCTGATCTCAGCTGGTGCTGCTCCCGAGGATGCTCCCTTCATCCGCTTGAAGTGGCCGAACGATCTGATTGTCGACAACGGCAAAGTAGGGGGAATTCTTGTTGAGGGGGTCACGCGGGGCGATCAGCAATATGTGATAGTCGGAGTTGGATTGAATGTCTTCCGCATTACCGATGTTCCCCCCGACTTCTCATCACTTCCTCTCCGGTTCTTCGACGACTATCTTCCGGAGAAGGCGAACCGACTTCGCATTCTGGAGAGGATAGTGACGGCACTCCGCGAGCAGTTGCGGACAGTGCCGGAAGATTTGATGCCGAGAGAAATCGAGGAGTATGCAGAGCGGGATTGGCTTCGGGGACGGCGGATTGTTCAGCCACTTCCGGGAAGAGTTGTTGGCATTAATCGCAAAGGCTATCTCCTGATTGAAAATGGGAACGACGATGTGGAGACCGTGATGGGGGGGAGCGTCAAGCTCGGATAATGATACAGCAGAGGTACACAGCAACGTAGTTTACGATGTCGACATTTACGATACAACCGATGACCCGCGAGGAGATGGATTTCGCCGTTGACCTCGCCGCAGAAGAGGGGTGGAACCCCGGTCTCTTCGACGCTGAACCATTTTATGCGACCGATCCCGACGGGTTTTTGATGGGCTACCTCGACGGAAAACCGATCGGCTGCGTCTCAGCAGTTTCATACGAAGGGACGTTTGGGTTCATGGGCTTCTACATTGTGCTGCCGGAGTATCGAGACCAAGGCTATGGCATCCAGCTCTTCTACAAAGCTCTTGAGCATTTAGAGGATCACGTTATCGGTGGAGATGGAGTCTTTGAGCGGTTGGAAGATTATCAGAAAGTTGGATTCAACTTAGCCTATCGGAACATCCGCTTTGAATATTGGCCGGGAGAGATTGAGAGGGAGGGAGAGGGGGCAATCAAACCGCTGAGTGAAATTCCGTTTGACCTGTTGGTTGCCTACGATGCGGAGTGCTTTCCCGTCGAGCGCCGGAAGTTCCTCGAATATTGGTTTAGAATGCCGAAGTCGTACGGGGTGGGATGGTATGAAGAAGGTGAACTGAAGGGATACGGAGTGATTCGAGCTTGTCGCAAAGGCTACAAGATCGGGCCTCTCTTCGCAGACAACGCGAAGATTGCCGAATCTCTCTTCCGCGAACTCTGCTCCTTCGCCGACAAAGGTGAGCCAGTCTACTTAGACGTTCCCGAGACAAACCTTCCGGGGATGAACATCGCCGAGCGGTACGGCATGACAATGGTCTTCGGCACGGGAAGAATCTACATCGGAGAATTCCCCGACATCCCCCTCGAAAAAATCTTCGGCGTGACCTCGTTTGAGTTGGGATGATATCCACATCACTCTGCTCACTTACTCACGCCAACATCTATCCTTCTATGCTTTGATCTAAAACGGATCCGTTCTACTTAGCTATGAGCAGCTGCGGCAGATTGCAAGAATTTCGTGCGGCAGATTGCAGAAATATCACTCAGTGAAAGCTCCACACCTAAAAAGCAGAGATTAAAGAACATCGAAATTGAATAAATGCGATGCAAAGACCCCAAGCCGTATTTCCACACTCCCACACTCATTCCTCTCCAATATCTTCATTCCACAACTCAGGATTCCCCTCAATGAAGTCGGTCATTATCTGAATACATTCGGAATCGTTCAACACCTCTACTTCTACGCCACGGGTGCGGAGTAGATCTTCATCCCCCATAAACGTCTGGTTCTCTCCGATAACTACGCGAGGGATGCCGTAGAGGAGGATTGCTCCGGTACACATCGGGCAGGGGGAGAGGGTAGTGTAGAGTGTTGAGTTTCGATAGATGGAGGCGGGCTGGCGTCCGGCATTTTCTAACGCATCCATTTCACCGTGCAAGACAACACTTCCCTGCTGGATTCGCTTGTTGTGCCCTTGCCCCAACACCTTCCCTTCGTGAACAATGACGGAGCCAATCGGGATTCCTCCCTCGCTTCTCCCCTTTTTCGCCTCTTCGATTGCAAGTTTCATGAAGTTGTCCATCTGTAGCCTCTTCTGGTTTCGTTGGTTGTCTGGTGCTCTACATGAAATCTATGAACCTTTTTTGTTCCATCTCTCCTCCCTGAAACCATTTCCCCACCTCTCTGAAACCGTCCCCATTACCTTGTAAGCGTTCAGATAATTGTGCGGAACGTGATCGCCGCGCGAGTGATGCTACAGGATAATGGAATGACCTATCAACGTTACATAGCAGGATTGATCTTCGGCCTCCTCACTACACTTGGAGTATCGGCTCAGCACCGGGTAGATCGGCAGGTGATGGGGAGTGGAGGTGGAGTTACCGGAAATCCGGGACATCAGGTGAGTGGGACACTCTCGCAGACAGTTGCTGGTTTGGTCTCACCGGGTGGAGAAAGTCTTGCAGGAATCGGTTTCTGGCACAAGCCATTTGTTGAAGCCGATGCTTTGGTTCGACTTCCGGTGATTGAGGCTGAAGTTGGTACGCGAGTTACCATCCCCCTAATTCTCGACAACTCGACGCGACTTCTCCGCTATGGTCCGCGCACGTTTCAGGCTCGCGTTCGATTTAACAGGAGTCTCTTAGAACCAACTGGCGGAACTCTCCCGTGCATACCCGATGGCGACGACTGTGTGATGGAGATTTTTGGAACGGTGTCCGGGAATCTCGTGGACACGCTCGCACGCCTCGAATTCACTGCGATGCTCGGCAATGCTGAGAGTACGCCCCTGACTATCGATACGATTATTTGGGAGAGGAGAGGGGAGACGGAGTTCACTCCGAGAAAAGAGGATGGGGAGTTCCGATTGTTGGGAGTCTGTCGTGAGGGAGATCATATCCGCCTGATTCGTGGCGGCGGTCCGGCTTCCAGACTGAACGCATTCCCCAATATCACCGAAGGTTCAACACGTCTTGACATAGTGACAAATGAGACTGGACCGGTCCACATCTCCATTGTTGATCCTCTCGGTCGTGAAGTAGAGTTCCTCTTCGATGGTGAACTGGAAGCTGCTCGCCTCTACCAATTCAGCGTTGATCTCGGCTCACTCGCAACGGGACTCTACTTGGTTGTGATGCAGAGTGAGAGCGAACGTATAGTTCAACAACTTCATATCCGGAGATAGTTATGAGAAGCGTTCCCATCAACCTGTCCCGGGTCGCCACTCTTCTGTTTGCGCTTTTTCTCTCGGTAGAGAATGGATCGATTCTCTACGGACAGGATCGTGGAACGATAGCCCACTCTGCTGATACGTTAGAGACTGATCTTCCTCTCTGGCGGGTTGGTCTACTCACAGCACTTCAGTTCAACCGCTACGATGTGAGTTTCAGCAAGCTGCCGGGCGTTCCGAGTTGCTGTCCAGAGTATCGGGGAGGAGGAGGGATCGGCGTTGCTGTCGGCGGGACGTTCGAGTTGCCGCTCGACACTCAGTGGAGTCTTGGAGGGAGAATTTCCTACAGCAACTTTAGCGGCTCCGTTCAAACAGAAGAGAGTCAGCTTGTCTACGACGGCACACGCTCGGTGGAGGCAACACTCGAACACCAGATCGACGCATCTCTCTCTCGACTTACTATCGAGCCATTTGCACTCTTCTACCCAATTCAGAGCCTTCGTCTCTTTTCTGGATCACGCATTGGGGTTGGATTGGGGAGTCACTTCACGCAAACTGAACGCATTCTCTCTCCCGGAAATATCCGCTTCGAAAATGACCGTCGCTTCCGCAACGAGTTCAGTGGAACGATACCTAACGCTTCTTCAATCGGGATTGATCTCCTCCTCGGTCTTGGCTACGAACTCCCCTGGAAAGGAATCGATGGGGTCACCTTCGCTCCAGAAATATCGGGGTGGTATGGATTGACAAAAGTTGCCGAGGGGGTTGACTGGAGTATTCACGGAGTTCGAGTTGGAGTCTCGGTTCTCTACTCGAAACAACGCTCGGCAAGGGATACCATCAGGCCAGATGATACCGAGACGATTCTCCCACCGGTTGAAGGGTCAACTGGGCCGACCGGAGCAGGTGGGTAGTGAGTGTAGGAGTTCAGAGAAGATTAGAAAACAATAGATCATTGACGATAGAACAGAAAAGATTGACCATGAAGAGCACGTACCATTTTAGAATCCTTTCGCTTTTCCTCGGCATACTCTCATTTGGCTTGCTTGGGCAAACTGTTGTTGCGCAACCCGGCATTCCTCGCCTCCTCTCGTGGCAGGGAGTGCTCACCGATCAGTTCCGTGCGCCTGTGCCGGATGGTGACTATACGATCACTGTCAGACTTTACGATCAGGTTGCTGCGGCAAATCCGGTCTGGGAAGAGACCGAACGAGTGAGAACATTCGACGGAGTCTTCACAACACTTCTCGGAAATCAGGCTCCGCTCGACCTCACATTTGACCGTCCATACTGGTTGGCGATAGAGTTGCAAGGTGAGCCAGAGATGACTCCTCGCATTCCTCTCGTAGCTGCCCCCTATGCCCTGAATGCAGCCCACGCAACGGTTGCCGACTCCGTTGTTGGAGGAGTAGGGAAGAGAGTCGAAAGTCTGAATGGTGCGAACGGCAACCTTCAACTTGTCGGGCGTGGGGGGACAACGGTGGCGCAGTCGGGAGATACGCTCATTATCACGTCGGGGGGTGATCGTTTGCCGACTGGGGGGAAGGATGGAGAAGTAATTCGGTGGAATGCTGGGAGCCAAGCCTGGGAGTCAGCCGAGATTACGGTTCAGACAGCACCACGTCTGACTGGGGATGGTTCAAATAGTTCCCCACTCGACATTGCCCAGATGGGGGCAACCGACGGAGAGGTGCTTCAGTGGGATAACCTTCGTGGAGTCTGGAGTCCCGGAAGTGTGAACCTCGCCGCTCAGGTTACTTCTCCACTTCGTGGAGATGGGACGGCAGGAAATCCTCTCGCTCTTCAAGGTGGTGGCGCAGCCGGACAGTTTTTGTTCTGGAGCGGATCAGCTTGGGAAACGACAGCTTCGATAGCTCCAAAGGATGGTGAAGTGGTTGTATGGGATGCTGCAACTGGAACTTGGAGACCGGGACGGCAGGTGCTTGCTCTATCACCACGCATAGTTGGAGATGGCTCAACCGCTGCCCCACTCGACATTGCAGCACAAGGTGCAACTGATGGCCAAGCTCTTCTCTGGGATGGTTCTTCAAGTTCTTGGAAGCCGGGGAATGCGTTCGTTGTGAGAACTCCTCCCTTCACTGGCAACGGCTCGGTAGCCGCTCCCCTTGCCTTGGCCAACGGAACAAATTCTGGACAGATTCTCTTTTGGAATGGAACTGAGTGGAGAGTCTCCACAGCCCGAGCACCTCGTGACGGCGAACTACTTCGATGGAGCGCGGGAGTGGGGGGATGGGAGCCTATGGGCGTAGGAGTCACAAACCAAGCTCCCCTCTCTCGCGGTTCTATCTGGGTTGGTGGTGCAAACGATACGGCACGGCAAGTTGCTATCGGAAGTGGAAATCAAGTCCTCGCAGTGAACGCTGCCGGAACTGCACCGGAGTGGAGTAGCGTTCTGCGGCTCGACTCAATCAATACTAACGATCTCCACGTTCAGAACAACACAACAGTTGAGGGAGACCTAACGGTGAGTGGT
>JBFWSB010000271.1:0-6467 GCA_050248595.1 Kapaibacterium sp. (SeqCode) | reverse complement strand
GTACGTTCGAGGATCTCGAATCCGCTATGTTGTTCTACTAACGGAGCGTTTCCTCTCCCTCCACGGATGTTGAATCCCGGGTTGTCAACCGAGAAGGTTAACGTAGTTGGGTCGATGGTGATACCGTTCTGTTTCAATAGATCGAGAGTTGCCTCTTGATTATCAATAGTGGCAAGAACCGGCTTGTCAGTACTGCTTTCAGTCATGTTGAGGATGAGAGCTGGCGCAGTCTCTTCAGATTTTGTTGCCTCTCTATCCTTATCTTCGGCAATGTTCGACTTACTCCGAGTCTCAGGTCTCATTGTCAAACTCAGTCCATCCTGTAGAGGCATGGAGGGAGCAATTGCATCTAACGTTTCGTAATTATCGCTATCGGTCAGATTGGTGAAGTCGGTCGTCACTTCAGAGTCTTGTGCATCGTAATCGTAAGCAAGGTCGTTTGCTGGGTCTTCGTTCTTGGAATTCCAATCGTCAGAGTCTGTATTCGGATCGTAGGAAAAAGAGCTATAGGCATCCTCGCTCTCTTTTTCATAGAGATCACTCTCCTGCTCTGAACGCGGAGAGACCCGCTTCGGGCTTGGAGATAGCTTGTAGGCTGGCTCTATCTCAAGGGCACTTCGCTCTTCTGTAGAGAGTGCTGCGAGACTCGCTTCATCTGGCTCTATGGTTAATGCCTTCGTTGTCGACTTCTTGCTACTGAGTTGAGGGGAGTCGTTTTTCCGATTGCCTCCTGTGTTCAGCGCAATTGTGCCACTTCCCGAATTCTCTGGTGTTGAGGAAGTCTTCTCTGGAACAGGTGTTGTAGTAGTAACCGGGTTTGCTGGATCGCTATAATCCCGGTCACTGAGTGGAGCCGTTGCTCTCTCTGCACTCTCTTCTTGTGCTTGTGCATTGTAGGCGATTTCTTCACCATTCTTGCCCCCACCAAAGAAATTTCCATCAACGAGGAATACTCCTCCTACGATGCAGAGAAGCATTAAGGGAATAAGAATCGGAATTAAACGCCGCTTTCTCCTACGTTCCTCTGACCGTTGGTCATCAACTGAGGCCACAGATGTGCGATCCCCTGAAGGAGTGGGGACAGCACGCGGCTTTGTTGGAGAAATTATAGGAGAATGTGCCGGTGAAGGAGCTTCCTCTTCCTCTATAAGTGGTAGAGCACCAACGGGAGCCATTCCCTCTTCTTCCTGCAAGCGGGCAAAGAGGGCACTTTGCATCGATGCAGTTGGTTGGTGGAGTACCCGTTCATCGCGTGCAATCGACTGGAGTTTGAGGTGCTCACGGAACAGGGCACGAGCTTCCGGGGAGATGGAGAGCTTCTGGTGAAACTCTCCCTCCGCTTCGCTCGACAACTCACCGTCGAGGTATTGTGATATCAGTTGTTCAATATCCATGTATCTATTTAGCTCTTCAGATATTGGCTTAAGGCCTTTCGGAGTGTCCTTCGCGCCCTGCTCAATCGCATTCGGGCTGCTTCATAGGTGACACCGGTGATGCGGGTCACTTCTTCGTAGGGTAAATTGTTCAATTCTTTCAACACATATATTTCGCGGAGTGATGTGGGGAGCATCTCAACGCAGGCTAAGAGTTTACCGTAGAGTTCTTCATCTTGAAGTGGATCGCTCTCCCCGTATAATTCAGCGAACGATTCTTCTACTGGAGCCATCAACCGTTCGTCCCACACACGCTCTTCTTCTCCTGTCTCACTGAACGCGATGGTCTTCTTACGTTTTCGAAGATAGCTGATTGCAAGGTTGTGCGCCACTCTGAAGAGCCAAGCCCGAACGCTCTGAACGGGATTATACTCTCCCCCCTCCTCGCGCCGACGTTTTCGTTCTCGGAAAAGACGAACAAAGGCTTCTTGGTACATGTCGTCGGCTGCTTCGGGATGATCGCGCAAAATTGTCCGGAGGTAGGTCAGGATTTTGCTGTCGTATCGCTCATAGAGCTTTGTGTACGCACGGTCATCCCCTTCGAGAAATTGCTCGAAGAGTGCCTCGTCGCTCAATGGCGATGCAACTGCAGTTCCTATATAATCG
Organism: Kapaibacterium sp. (SeqCode); assembly: GCA_050248595.1. Taxonomy (GTDB): domain Bacteria; phylum Bacteroidota; class Ignavibacteria; order OLB7; family OLB7; genus JAGWAZ01. The sequence goes on along the minus strand of JBFWSB010000271.1, from coordinate 4,428 downwards.
TGTGAATCGGGCACGAAATTTCCGGTTGTTCATCCTCAACGCTGGGGGATGACGCAAGGCAATCTGGGTGTAACAGGGGGAGAAGACAAAATTCAAAAGTAAAAATTCAAAAAAGAAGGTATAAAAGGTGATGAAAGAGGAAGGTTCTGCTCACTCTCTTTTCTTCCTTTTTGAATTTTGCCTTCTGAACTTTGAATTGATTCTTACCCTCCAATTTGAATCATTACTCGTCCGGCCTGAGCCATCATCTCTTCAGCAGGGGGATGTTCTTCTGGTTTTTCGCCGAGTGCGTGAAGGAAGACGCTCAGAATATCTGCGTCACTCCCCCCTGATCGAAGCACTTCCCGCAGATCAAATTCCAGTGGGGAGTGGAGACATGGCATGATCTTCCCCTCTGCCGTCATTCGAAGTCGTGAGCAGCTTGAACAGAAGGGAGCCGACATCGAGGCAATTATCCCGATACTCCCTCGGCTTTGAAAGCCATCGCGTTTACGGGTCAGACGGAAGTCTCGGCTTATTGGTGATCTCTCTTCCGGAATTGCCTGAAGCTGATATTCTTTTTCGAGTTCGCTTACGATATCGGCCATCGGTAGGAGTTTTCCCTGCGACCATTGATTGCCTGCAAAGGGCATGAATTCGATGAAGCGAACGGCAATCGGTCGCTCTTCAGCAAATCGAGCAAAGTCAAGTAGCTCGTCGTCGTTGATCCCCTTCATCACAACAACGTTCAGTTTTAGGTTCTGATAGCCACTGGTTAGAAGTGCTTCGATCCCCTCCACTACCTCCGTTAGTTTGTCCCGACCAGTTAACTCTCTGAATTTGTCTCGCTTAAAGGTGTCGAGCGAAACGTTGAAGGCATCCACGAAGGGGCGGACGGCGGGGAGTTTCTCTTTTAGGAGAACTGCGTTTGTTGTAATTGCGAGAGTCTCCAGTCCGGGAAGAGATTTTATGCGTGGAATCAACTTCTCGATCCCTGCCCGCGCAAACGGTTCTCCACCGGTCAAGCGAACCTTGCGAACTCCGGCATCAACGGCAATTTTGGTTACCCGCTCTATCTCTTCGAAGGTCAACAATTCTTCGCGACGTTTCCAGACAATGTCTTCTCCGGGCATACAGTAGAGGCAACGAAGGTTGCAGCGGTCGGTAACCGAGATGCGAAGGTAGGTATGTCGGCGACCAAAGCGATCGACGAGGTTTGTGCTCATGCTAACTATCTATATAAATTGAGGGGTCACGCAAAGTCGCAAAGAAAGGGGAGGTGGGCAAAGAATTCTTCGTGAGGTCTGTTGTAATTTCGGACGAGCAATTGTTGTGAAACAACCTTTCCTTCCTCTCTTCCTATGAAACGTACAGTCTACACAGCAGGCCGCACTTTTGTTGGCCGTCTTCCATCAGGAGTCGATCTTCTCGAAAGTCTTACGCGCATTGCGAACGACGAGGAGATAAAAGTTGGTCGGGTTGAAGTATTCGGTTCTCTTTCCACTCTTTCACTTTCTACACTCAATCAGGAGACTCGATTTAGCGAGACGCTTAGTTTTGAGCGTGGGTATGAAATTGGTTCACTTGCCGGAACAATCTCTCTCTTCAAACGGCGCTCTCTTCCTCGACTGAGTGGTGTTTTTGCCGACAACAGCGGCAACGTAGTTGCGGGGAACCTCGCGCTCGGCACAATTGTCTATGCCTGTGAGGTTGTGCTTACTGAATTGACAGGAGGTTCACTTTCCCGAGATTTTGATATGGAGACCGGACTTCCCCTCTGGAAGAACGGTTTGATTCTCGAGAATTTCACTGATGAGTCGTAATCGTCCGTGAAATCAGTTGATGTTATGTGTTCTTAACATTACGGACTTGTAAGGCTTGCGTAACATTGCACTGTTCACTTTGCATCCAGCCAGATCGAACAATTCAGCATTCATGCTATATCAATATCACACAGGAATATTCACAACGCTCAGAGGAAGCAGTTCATGAAACATCTTTGGAATCTTGGATTTGCATTGGTTTTCAGTGCCATGGTCGTAGGCTGTGGCGGAGGTTCAGGGGAAGAAGGGGCTGATGGCGAGAAAAAAGAGGGAGAGAAGACGACGATTACGCAGAAAGGATCGGACACCATGGTTCTTCTGGCTCAGAAGTGGGCCGAAGAGTTTGGAAAGAAGCATCCAAACATTGTAGTTGTTGTTAATGGAGGTGGATCTGGAAACGGAATCAAGGACTTGATTGACGGACTTACGCAGATTGCCAACGCATCCCGGCCAATGAAAGAGCAGGAAATCGAACTGATGAAACAGAAGTATGGAAATGAGCCATACCGTGTCTCAGTTGCGAAAGATGGTATTACAGTCTACCTAAACAAGGAAAACCCAGTTGAGCAGTTGACAATTGAACAGCTTCGGGACATCTATCAGGGCAAGATCACTAACTGGAAAGAAGTTGGTGGCAAAGATGGAAAGATCAAACTCTACGGTCGCGAAAACAGTTCCGGCACATACGAGTTCTTCAAAGATCACGTGCTCGACAAAGGTGACTTTGCCGCTGAAACTCAGTCTGCACCTGGAACGGCTCTTGTGGTTGACAACGTGAAGGCGGACGTTAACGGCATCGGCTACGGTGGCGCGGGATATACTTCAGGCGTGAAGACAGCAAAGCTTGTAGCTGAAGGGGGTGAAGCAGTAGAGCCGACAGAGGAGAACATCTTCTCCGGTAAGTATCCTCTCTCCCGTGATCTCTACATGTACATGCAGAATGAGCCGAGCGGCGCAGTCAAGGAATACATTGATTGGATTCTCAGCGCGGAAGGACAGAAGTATGTAGTAGAGCAGGGGTACTTCCCAATGAATAAAGCGGCTGCTGCTAATAACGCAGAAGCAAAAGACGACACAGCAGCAACGGTCAAGTAATAACGTGACCTCGCAGCAGAATAAAAGGCGACTCTTCGGGGTCGCCTTTTTTCGTTTGGTTACCCGGCGAAGTCGTTAGCTTAGAATATCTTGCATGCTTTGGATAGTGTGAAGAGTGCAGAGAATTTTAGAACTGCCGACAACTAACAGTATTAGAGGGAAGTATGAAACTTGCAATTCTTACCGGTGGAGGAGATTGTCCCGGAATGAACGCCTTCGTCCGTTCAGTTACCCGTTCGGCAATCAACTTACGAGAGGGTGTTGAAGTTTGGGGTGTGCTCGACGGATGGGCTGGAATGATCACTGGAAGCTATCGACAACTTGGCGTACTGGATACCGCCGGCATCAGTCGGCTGGGGGGGACAATACTCGGCACACTTCGCGCTCCTGAGCTGAAGGAACGGGAAGAGTCACGCGAACGAGTAGTCCAGAATTTTATCGACGCCGGTTTCGATGCACTTCTGATTTGTGGTGGAAATGGAAGCCTGCGTGCCGCACTCGATCTGGATCAACGGTTGAAGCGGGAGAAGCAAAGTGCCCAAATCTACTTTACCTCGGCTTCAATCGATAACGATGTGGCGAATACTATCGGAACCTCGATTGGATTCTACTCTGCAATTGAACGGAGTATGGAGATGATGGAGTGGATACGCGACACCGCTTCGGCTCACCGGCGCGTCTATATCGTCGGCTCGATGGGACGGAACTCCGCCTACTTACCAGTCTACGCCGGATTAACCACCGGAGCCGAATACGTTATTCGTCCCGACGAACAGGTCGACTTTGACAAGATTGTAGATATGATCGAAGAGCGGGATAGAGACACGCGAATTATCGTGAGCGAAGCATATCCCAGAACGCTTGAAGAAATTACTGCTATCCTGAGTGCTGCCTTAGAGAAGCGCAAAAGTACTCACGAAATCCGAACCGTTGATATGGGCTACTTCCAGCGAGGAGGGATGGCTTCGGTTACCGACGTGCTTCGGGCAAATTGGGTGGGGCACTGCATGGTGCGGGCTGCTATTGCTAAGGATGAGAGTGGCTTCTACGGAGCCTTCCACGTTGGTGCCACTCCGAATAGAGTGACGTTGGAAGAAGCTCTGAGTCCTGAAGCTACCCACGAGGATATTCCCCGTGAAATTATCGAGATGATGATTGCTTTACGGTAGTTGACATTCACACTCTATCGCTGAATTAGATGTATTTGTTTGTTGAAACAGATATGTTGTAGCCTGGAATTTTTGAAAGTACCGGATAATCAGTGATTTCTCCTGTCACTCGACTCTCTCTCTGGTGTTATTTCAGCGTAACAATAACGGTTCGGGAACTGTCATGTGAGTGGCGTCCCCAATGCCACTGTTAACAACCATGCTTTTACAGAGAGGGATATGAGAGAGTCATTGAATGTATCTACTGAGAAGGGAATTTCGCGACGGAGTTTTCTGGAGCGAATGTTTACTGCGACAGTTGTAGGTGTTACAGCACCGTCGATTTTGTCGGCAACGATTATACCGAAGATTGCCCTGAAGGA
>JBFWSB010000270.1:0-6584 GCA_050248595.1 Kapaibacterium sp. (SeqCode) | reverse complement strand
TGCGGTGACTGCGCGGACAATCAACAACGGGCAGAGCTGTATCGCCGCGAAGCGTTTTATCTTGCACGACGAGATTGCCGATGAGTTTACCGAGCAGTTCGTTCGTGGGTTCAGAGCATTAAAGGTTGGAGACCCTTTCGACGAAGCAACCGACGTTGGTCCGATGGCGAGGGAGGAGTTCGCCGACGATCTTCAGAAGCAGGTAGAGGCTTCCGTAGAGGGAGGGGCAACTCTTCTCGTTGGCGGGAAGAAGCGGGAGGGGAGCGGATATTTCTTTGAACCGACAGTCCTCTCTGATGTTCGCCCAGGCATGGCCGCATTTGATGAGGAAACGTTCGGTCCTGTGGCTGCGTTGATACGGGTCGGCAGCTTGGACGAAGCAATTGCGACAGCAAATAATTCCCGTTTCGGTTTGGGAGCCTCCGTCTGGACAAATGATGAGGGGGAGAAGGAAAGGTTCATACGAGAAATTGAGACAGGCGCGGTTTTTGTCAACGGTCTCGTGAAATCTGATCCTCGGCTTCCCTTCGGTGGAGTTAAAACAAGTGGGGTTGGAAGAGAACTTGGAGTGTTTGGTATACGTGAATTTGTCAACATCAAAGGTGTATGGATAGCATAAGGTCAATTCTTCTCGTGGTTGTGATTTCACTCTGCACGGCGGGGTGTGGAATACCGGGGTGTGAAGATACTCCCGAGCGCAAGGTAGATTATGGCGAGGGAGAAGGGTTAGATGTCACTTCGATTACTTATGGCATCTACCAACTCTTTACTGCCTCAGGGTATAGGGCCGAGATTGGACCTGAAGTTGAGAAGCCATACTTCGACATGCCTGCGCGGGGATTAAAAATTAACGGCAGCCCAGTCTTGTTCATCGAGTTCCCTACAAACCAAGAGGCTGATGCGTTTGTTGCGAAGATTAGTCCTGACGGAACAAGTATCGGCGGTAAGAAGGTGAGCGAGGGGAAGACACCTCACTTCTTTCAAAAAAGTAAAGCGATTGGACTTTACCTCGGCGATAAGAAAAGCACGTTGGAGATATTAACGACGGTTCTCGGAGCGCAGGTTGCTGGAGGAAGTAGCACTGGCGAAGGGGGGACAGTAGAGTAGAATGCGTTAAGGTGTAGGTCGGATTGGGAGGAGAATTTCTCAGTTATTGAGAGGTCGTTTTCTCTTCGTTTTTAGAAAGCTCTGAGCTTCCGATACCGAAACATCGTTCTTCCATCATTACTTTCAAGTGCTCCTTCTCCTCATCCGATAACTGTTGAACCAGTGGACGCCACCCTCCCGACCGCTGTTGAAGGGAGGGCTGCTTTGTTTGGGTAAAGGATTCGTTCTCCACTGGAGCCTGTTCTTGCGAGTGAACAGATGATGTTGACGAGGATAGTCGGTTACGGCGGAGTGCGTTCAGAGCAAGAGAAGCGAAGAGAATGGCAGTAGATATTCCCATTACCTCCCAAAAGCCGAGGAAGCGGGCTGGTGGAAACCAGTTTGTGCAGAGACCTAAAATTGAGCAGGAAAGTTCTGAAAACAACATCAGCGCAAGCAGTAGTATACTTGCGCCGATGGTAAAGCGTAAAGCCTTTGGTGCGGTTTGATGCGCTTCCTGTCTCATTCCTCCAGGTGTGGATTAACTCTTCTTATCTGCCAAGGTTGTTTGAAAGATTCCCTGCCTTGACGGAGAGTTGCCCTTAATCTTGCAGCGCATTGTACAATTCTTTCAACCGTTTTCTCATGTAGAGCACTGCGTAGCGCTTTCGTGCGAGGAGTGTGTTGATATTCTCTCCGGTCTCCTCAGACATCTCGCGGAAGCTCACTCCTTCGAATTCATTCTTGACGAATGCGTACTTCTGTTCTGGTGGCAACTCTTCCAGAGCTTCCATGATTGCCTCGCGAATAGTGCGGGCAACCAGAGTACGTTCTGGACTGAGAGTAACGTCACTCAGAAAGTTTTCAAAGGCGGCGATGTCGCCATCGTCGTCACTATAGATTGTATCGGTGAAGCTCTGTGGACGCTTCTTACGATATGAGTCGATAATACGGTTACGGACAGCGGTAAAGACCCACGCACCAAGATTTTCGATTGGTTCAGTAACTCCTTGAGCTGCCGTAAGAACATTCGCGAAGACATCTTGCAAGATATCTTCGGCCTCTTCCTTCGAGCGGACCCGTTCGCGGATATATCCAACGAATTTGTGCCGGTCCCGCCGAAAGAGTTCTTCAATCTGCAGGGTTAAATCCATCTTTTCCTTCCTCACTTCAGATTTAGACATGATAACCACTCACTACAACTAACACCTGAGATACGATTTCAGTTGCTATGTCGGACGTAACAACCTGTCAGAACAAATAATCTCCTTTTCCAATTTCAGAAAACTTTCACAACAAGGTTATCGGACTTCGTCCGGTTCCTCACAATGACATTAGGCTTCCATAATGTGACGAGCAATCACCAGCTTCTGAATTTCCGAAGTTCCCTCACCTATAGTCAGCAGCTTCGCGTCACGGTAGTACTTCTCGACAGGGTATTCTTTGATATATCCGTAGCCCCCGTGAATCTGCACAGCCTCCTCGGCACATCTGACAGCAGTTTCGCTTGCAAAGAGTTTTGCCTGTGATGCAGCAAGCGAGTAGTCTTGTCCGGTATCTCGCAAAAAGGCTGCCCGATGTGTAAGTAGGCGCGAGGCCGCAACGTCGGTTGCCATTTTTGCCAACTTGAATTGAATTGCCTGATACTTCGCAAGATTATTGCCGAACTGGCTTCGCTCGTTAGCATACTTTAACGCAGCATCTAAAGCACCTTGTGCCAGACCAACTGAGAGTGCTGCAATTGAAATGCGTCCTCCGTCAAGAATCTTCAGTGCTTGCTTGAACCCTTCGCCTTCACTCCCAATCAAGTTCTTACCCGGAACGCGAACATCTTCCATCACAAGACTCGATGTGTCGGAGCAACGCATCCCAAGTTTATTCTCCTTCTTCGATGCATAAAATCCTTCCATCGATTTGTCGAGCACAAAGGCGGAGGCTCCCTTGCCGGGTGAGAGAGTCGGATCACTCATGGCAATGATCACCGCTACTTCGCCGACAGTGCCGTGGGTGATGAAATTCTTTGAGCCGTTTATTATCCAGTTGTCCCCATCACGTCGAGCTGTTGTCATCATTCCTCCAGCATCCGAGCCAGAGCCTGGTTCTGTTAGCCCCCAAGCCCCCATCGTCTGCCCTGTAGCAAGTCGCGGAATGTATTCTGCTTTCAGTTCTTCCGATCCGAACGTTAGGGTATGTCCCGTGCAGAGTCCGTTGTGGGCGGCAACGCCAAGTGCAACCGAAGGGTCTACCCGAGCAATCTCTTCAACGATCAGTGAGAACTCTACAGCACCCAACCCTGACCCTTCGTACTCTACCGGAACCATCACGCCTAAAAATCCAAGCTCGGCCATCTTCTTAAAAAGCTCGGTTGGAAACTCTTGAGATTCGTCGTACTCCATTACAACGGGGCGAATCTCCCGCTCGGCAAAGTCTCGGGCTAAATCTCGTATGGCAAGCTGCTCTTCGTTCAGCGATGTGTTGTATCCGGCTACAGCTGTATCGTTTGCGGACATATTTCTCCCTCCGTTCTCTCAGTAAAGGCAAATGATAGTGCGAAAAAAAAGTATTGGACAAAAGTACATAATCTGTCTCTTCTATTGTGAAATCTCATCACTATTCTGTCCGAGCGGCTGTCAACTTGCTGGCTGTTCACTTCGCCTCTGCTATATTCCATTGTCTGCCAAAACATTCCATTGAAGTTATTGCTGTCGCCATGCATTGGACAATCGATGATATACAACGCATTCCATTCACAGAACAATCGACGTTCGATGGCCCAACAATCGAAGGTGTCATCCGGAAGGATCTGAACTCAATTGTTGACGGTCGTGGAGATGTGATCGAACTCTGGAGCCTTCCCTGGGTGGAGCGCGAAGGGTTCGCCGTTCCGCAACACGTCTATCAGTCGGCTACCGATTATGGTGTAGTAAAGTGTTGGCACTTGCACGAGGTTCACACCGATCAGTTTACAGTGACGCGTGGGAAACTTCAAGTGGTCTGTGTCGACGTTCGTTCCGATTCGCCGACGTTCGGTCACGTCAACAGCTTTGTGATGGGGGGGCAACGCCCGACGCTTCTCTTGATTCCACCCGGTGTGATGCATGGGTGGAAGGCACTCTCTCAGCCGGAAGTGATTGTAGTGAACTTGCAGACGCACCCGTATGATCCTGCCGATGAGTTCAAATTCCCCTGGGATTGCGTTCTGACAGAAATTTGGGAACCTCGTAATGGATAGGTGAATTTGATTGTGAAAAAATTACCTCGCTTCATTCTCCCCACTCTTGGACTTCTACTGATCCTCTGGGGAGTTCTGATTCTTCTTGTTCCGATACTTCTTCCCTCTGCCATCATCAGTTCTCCAAATGGAGATGTTGAGATACGTCCTGAAGATTTCCCTACTGCTGACGATTTAGCTTCGTTGGGTGTCGACTATCACATTTGCATTCCAGTTGGCCCTCCGAGTGCAACCCTTTCCTGTTTTGTGCTCAATCCGAAAACCTACCAGAGCGATTCTCTTCTTCTCGGAACAATTGTCCTGCTGCACGGTCACCGCGATAAGAAGCTTTCGCAACTTGATCTGGCTAAGTGGATTGCCAGCAGAGGATACCGAGTAGTGTTGGTTGACAACCGGGGACATGGTCTCTCTACTGGAGAGTATTTAAGTTTTGGTGTGTGGGAGAGAGAAGATATGGTTGCGGTACTCGATACGTTGGAGTCACGTGGGTTTCTTCAACACCCTGTTGGACTGATCGGCTTTTCATACGGTGGTTCAGTTGCAATCCAACTTGCAGCGCGGGACAAGCGCGTTGCCGGGGTTGTCAGTCTCTCTACGTTTAGTTCGTTGAGGGAAGTGACTGAAGATTATGTGAAGTGCTTCCTTCCCTTTGTTGCGCTGATGCTATCGAGCGAACAGTACGACGAAGCGATTGCCGAAGCCGGGAAGGTTGCCGGGTTCGATCCAGCCGAAGCAAATACTGAGCGTTCTGCCTCAACGTTGCAAGTTCCACTGCTGTTGATTCACGGTGAAGATGACTGGAAGATTCCAATTGAACATGCCGAACAAATCAAAGCTGCTGCCGGTAACAGTTGCCTGCTTGTGCGTGTCCCAGAACGAGGCCACGGCGACCTTTTGAGTGGTGAGGTGGGGATGAAGCTGTTGGAACAAAGTTTGCGTTGGCTGGAGGAAGCTTCTGTGAAGGGGAGAGAAGATCGTTAGTTGGTATAGATGTTGAAGTAGTGTCGCTCTATTCTTCAGCGATCGCTTCTCATTTCATTTATAGAATTTTCGCAATCAGAATCTTGAACGTATGACAGTCTATCGAATCGAGACAGAGCGTTTGGTGATCCGCTGCTGGGAGCCGAAAGATGCGCCACTGCTGAAAGAGGCAATTGACCTGAGTATCGATCACTTACTCCCGTGGATGCCCTGGGCAGTTGCTGAACCGCAGACTGTCGAGGAGAAAGTGGAGCTTCTCAGAAGCTTCCGAGGAAAGTTTGATCTCGGTCAAGATTATATCCTCGCCATCTTTGATCGTGACGAAACTGAAGTGCTCGGTGGGACTGGATTTCACCTTCGGAGGGGGGATGACGAGCGGGAGATTGGGTACTGGGTGCGGGCCGACAGAGCAAATCAGGGAATCGTCACCGAAGCCACATCAGCTCTGGTAAAGGTTGGATTTGAAGTTGACCAATTACACCGTTTGGAAATCCGTTGCGATCCAGAAAATAGCGCGAGTGGGGCAATCCCTCGCAAACTCGGTTTTCGACTGGAGGCAACATTCCGCAAGCATATGATACCCGGACATGACGAGCCGCAAGACGTGATGGTCTGGTCTTTGCTGAAAGAAGAATATCTGAGCACACCATCGGCAAAGATTGCAGTAAAAGCCTACGATGTTCTCGGAAACAGGGTAGATGGAGATTGATGGAGTGAACGAATTATAATCGCTAACGTGTTCAAATTTCGGATTTGGGATTTTTGATTTCGGATTGATAAAAGCATCTTTAGCAGATAGCAGATAGCAGATAGCAGATAGCAGATAGCAGTCTAAGACTATGTCGTTCCGAGAACCGCCGAAGGGAGCACCGGAGGTAATCTGGCTGTTAAGGTTGAGTGATGGGGGCTTGCTCCGAGTATCCCTGTGAGACTCTTCGGCAGCCCTCTATTAGATTAGAGGGTGACTGCAATCGACCGAGCAACCCTATGATAGACCTTACTGTGAAACAGTATATTCTGAAGCAGGGACGGTCGATGTCAATGCCCATGTTAGATAGACATGCCAGCAAATAATAGAGCTGGATAATAGAGGAAGCAGTGCATTGTCAAGCAGTCATCGAGCGGAGAATCATATCACAGGAGGAGCCATCGATGGAACACCTTGAGTGGACAGTTGGGATTGATGTTGCTGCCGAGAGCTTCGTAGCAGCGGTATGGAAGGTGTCTGAGCGGCGGATTGTCGATCGTGCGAGCTTTGCGAATACTGCCGACGGCTTTGCAGAGT
>JBFWSB010000269.1:0-6654 GCA_050248595.1 Kapaibacterium sp. (SeqCode) | reverse complement strand
GCCCGGCGCTGAATGTTTGTGAGGAATTCGCGGTAGGTGACTGACATTTCCCCTTCAATCATTGCAATCTTCTCGGGGAACTGTCGTGCGTTCTGCTCGAGTATCGTGACGATGTTTGCGTTTTTCATAGCGTTATCATTCGAGGGGGGAATTGTACACAGATGACACGGATTGGAGGGATTTGCGCGGATAAAATCCTGCGGTAATCCGCGCAATCCGTGTACGATTTTCACGCAGATCCTTCCAACTCTTTCCCAAACAACAGATACCGACGAATCACCTCGCTCTGCTCGCCCAACACATGCGTTGAAAGATTTGCATCGTGCATCAGTGCGTGGATCACGTGCCGATATCCGCGATCCTTTGCCCGCTCGTGAATCATCTCCACCAACAACGTTCCAATACCGCGCGCTACCGGAATCGGTTTTGCCGCCACAGTTTTGATAATCAGAGAAGAATTCTCTGGAGCGTAGAGATTTCTGACGGCGAACACAAAGCCGACAATGCCAAACTCAGCCGACTCGGCAATCAGGACGAAGGCCGGATCGACAATCTGGCGGAGAGGTTCGTAGAGAGTAGCCATTTCCTGAAACGGAATTGGCGTGTAGAGAGGATTCTTCTGAAATGCCTCCAACGAGAGTTTGTGAATGTCGATCAACTCTTCGTCGAACCGCTCTCTGCTAAGCTCTCGAATTGAGATCCCTTTCAACTCAAAGTGATGAGTGAGGCGTCCTACACGACTCTTCTCTGCTGCTGTGGGAAGTATCTGTGATGAGTGGTAGTGCTCAATCGGCACCCAACCTCCTCTCTCGAATTGTGATGGATACCACGGTTTGTGGTAGAGGTCGAGAAAGAAGGGGGGATGATCTGATGGGAGAGCAAAGCGATAGGAGTGCCATGTGTCGCCGTTAATCGGGCCAACCAAAAACTGTGCATCACGTTCTACGCAGTGGCGTTCCACAGCTTCCAAGAGCCTACTGCTTCCGTCACTATCGTCAGTACATTCGTACCAGCCGAGGAGTGCGGTATTTCTCCCTTCAACTGCAATGTGAGCGTTGAAGGTAACTGCCGCACGTCCGCAAATCCTCCCCTCTTTCAAGAGAAGAAAAAACGCTCCATCCGCTGGGAGGTGTGCCGAAGGCCGATAGAGTGGATCGCCACTGTAGAGATCACTTCCGAACTCTACAAAGTCCTTCACTCTTGAATTGTTTCGATCAAACTGTTCTACCAGATACATCAGCATTACGTTGTGAGTATTGACTGTTGAGTTCCCCACTATCCTATCATCCACTCAATTCCGACTAAGGCTCCCCACATCCCGATGGGGACAGTTAAGTTATCCGTCCCTCGCGGTGAAACTGCTTCGAGTGTGGAGATGAGGACACCTGTCCCTACTCCCAGAAGGAGAGCGAAGAGTGTGGAGGTTGTATTCTGGAGGATCAACGATACTGTTGCAATGATGGCTATGACAACTGCAATGGCGATTGATCCTTCAACGCTCTTCCTCTCGCCAAATAGATGGTAGCGATGTTTTCCGTACCTACTCCCAACATACCAAGCTGCACTGTCACCCAGTGCAAGTGCTAACATTACCGGTGTGTAGAGGTGGAATGTGTCAGTAATGCTTGAGAGTGTGAAGATCACGGCGAGAGCAAGTGGAAAGTAGAGTTCCCCTGCTGTTTGCCGCTCCACATTGTGTACCGATTGAACTACACCAGAGCGCTTTGTGGTGAGAAGTGTGAGGAAGAAAACGAGTCCCAGAATTACAACTGTCCAATATGACTGAAAGAGGAGAGGGAGTGCCAGCGCAATAAAGCCGCCGACAATGTGCGTGATCTTCCTGCTCACCTCTGGGTCAAGTTTTAACTTGCGATAGAGAAATTCTGCTCCGGCAAAGAGAGTGCCGTAGAGTGCGAGCGTAATCAGGATTGCGAACCCTTCGTGACTGTAGTCGATCATATCACCTCGTCAACGTGGAACTGCTGGTAGAAAAATGCCCGGTCTTCGGCGAAGAGCGCTTCCGACTCTCGTTCGAGCCGCCTGATTCGATCTGGCAGCATCTTCGCAAGACTCCGAGGAGCGAGCATGTTCCAGTAGACAAGTCGTGATCCGGGATGTGACAGCTTCAACAGCTCTTCCCCCAACGCCTTTGTCTCCTCCGGCTTCATGTATTCAAAAATGTCTGAGAGATTCATTCCACTGAACTGTTGGGGTCTTTCCTTCAGAATATCTTCGAACGATGCCGTGCGCAACTGAAGTGCTGGAAGACTCTCCCTGATTGCATTAAAATTTTCAGGCCGAACGTAGTGGGGGAGTGTCTCACCAAACGTTCCGGTGAGGATATAGTGAACGTACGGATTTGTCTGCGTCGGGATTTCTGTCAGTGCATATCGTGTTCGCTCTAAAATCCTCTCGGCAACGCTCCCCTCAACGTAGCGGAAAAATTCTGGATCCCGTCCGAGCCGCCCCATCACAAAGCGACTGAAGAAGAGGCGGAACATCCACCTCCACCTTCTCGTGTCCCAGGTTGTTCGGTAGAATTCTCTTCTCTCATCAAGATTCCGATCTGCAAGGAGTGAGAGGACAGTTTTGCGGTTGTGAACGAAGGGAAGAATGCGATTCCGAAAGAGAGCGAAGTAGCGTTCAAACTTGCCGACGTGGATCAGACCTCGGCGAATCTGCTCAAGGTTCTGATCGAAGAGTGAACGAGAGTCTGGGGTGAGAGCAGTCCGAAGGTGGTTCCAAGTTCGCTCCCGCTCCTGATCTGTGGCCCTCTCGAAGCCGAGAAATGAGAACATCTCTTGGTAGGAGAGTTCACGAAAGGCGAGAGCTTTCAGTTCTGTTAGGGCGATCTGTATTGGATTCAAGTCGATGGCGACAAGACGTTCGGGGTGACGGCTCAGCATCGAGAGAGAGTTGTCTCCGGCGGATGCAATGGAGAGGAGGTGACTCTCTGGAGTGATCGATAGTCCTGTGAGGAGCAGGTCGGCATCCTCCCAACAGTTGCTGTAGCGAATGAAGTCGAATGTTGCTCGACTCTTCAGGTCACTCATGTTCTTCTGACTCCAACTTCTGCTTTAGATCTTGATCTCGACGTATCACCGTTCCCTTCGCCCCATCCATCGTCACGATCTCTCCATCCTGAAGCTCCCGCAACAAATTTGGAATGGCGACGACAGCCGGTATTCCCATCTCCCGCGCAACGATTGCCGAGTGTGAGAGAAGACTTCCACGTTCAACTAAAAGACCCGAAGCAAGTGGGAAGAGTGGTCCCCAACCCGGGTCTGTCCGCTCGGCTACCAGAATGCACCCTCTTAGTTCTACTGGTGCGGTTGGATCGGTCACAATCCGAACTGGAGCGGTGACCGTACCGGGACAGCAGGGAATCCCCTCAAGAGTTGTTCCCCCCTCTCTACTTCCGCTCGCTGGTTGTTGCTCCGCATTGTGGATCAACTCTGCCATCAGACTTACCGTGCCGAATGTTTCGAATCGGTCAGGAGGAGAAGCTGTAGCGGTATATCGAGCAAACTCTTCCTTGCGCGCTTGAACAACTCCACGAGGATCGGCAGAGAGGGCGGTTCCCTTCACTAACGAAAAAATTTCATCGACTCCGAGATAGAAAATGTCGCGTCTCTCTTTTAAGAGATTATACTGCACGAAGTAATCCCCAATGCCGAGGAAGAGCTGCCGAACGACACCGAAGAGTCTTGTTCTCTCAAAGCGCAAGTTCTCTCGATTTCGGATTCGTTCGCGTGCCCACTTCAGCACGAACCGGAAGAGCCTTCTCTTCAGTGGTTTCCCCTTCAGATATGTTGCCACTCTCTCTTCTGCCTCTCTCCGAATTTTCTCGGCAACGCTCTCTCCAGCCTCTACCTCCCTTAATTTATCACCAGCATATTGTTGCACGATGCCGACCACAAGCTCCGGTTCTTCTTTCGGCGTAACCGTCTCCAGCCGCAATTCTCCAGCGTAGCGGTCACCGAAGCGGTCAAGGTATGCGTTGAGCATCGGACCAACGTAGGGATGACGTTGCATTTGATCCAGGAGGAAGGGACTCTCCTTTGGCGGTTGAGCTTGAAGGAGCGCGGCGAGTTCCTTGTCAGCGCGGATTGCACTGCCGATTTCGCGGAGCATTCGCATCGGTTCTGTGGAGATGATTCCTCCTTCGCCAATCAGTAGGTCGTTGTGGAGCGTTTCCCCACCGCTGAGTTCCCACGACTCGATCATCTTCTTCAAAATGCCGTGGAAGATCATCGTGTAGAAGTCGTTCAGGATTGGGGTTCTCCAACGTTGCAGCAGTTCACGTTGCAGGTGGTGGTAGTGGGCAATCAACTCTTCGGGAGAATTGTCAGAGAACTTTTTTCCTTCGAGAGGACCAAGCGTTCGGTTCAGGTGCGACTGAAACTCTTCGATCTTCTTGGGAAGGCGTATGAAGTTTACAACTAACCGATAGAGCGAGAGGGTTAGGCGGATGTATGGATTGCCACGTGGTGGGATGATCTCCGGCTCTTCTTCGAGCGGTTCCTTTACACCCATCATCCCTTCCATGAATCGGGCGTTGATTCTATATCCTGGAAGGAGTGCAAGAACCCGATACCAGTTCAGCAAGTTGTAGTAAACGCGACCTCGTAACAGACCGAGCATAGAAAAGACTCGACTGTTAGCTCGAATGGTCTCCTCCTTCACTCCTAAAATGCGGGTGAACTCCTTGTAGACCTCAGTGTAGACATTGTCGATAAAGGAAAAGGTGAGGGGAGTGGTGACACCGGAGTAGCTCTCGATAATGTTTGAGTTGTCCCAGACGATTCGTTCTCCTCGCAAGTCGTTGAGGTCAATCGCTTTCTTCCCCTTCGCCGCTATTGCCGTTACTGGTCTGGTTTGTAGGAGATAGAGCTTGCCCTCAGCAATTCCCCACTCAACATCTTGGGGGGAGTTGAAATGATTGCCGAGCGAACGAGTCATCTCGGCAACGCGGAGAACTTCTTCATGCTTCAGACTCGGCGCAGTCTGAAGGTCGTCCGGGACATCTTCTACTCGCGTTCCACTCCCCTTTGTGAGGTCGAAGCGGACGGCTTGATCTTTCTCGACGACGTGATGTTCTATCTCTTCCCCTCTAACTCGGAATCTGTCTGCATTTAAGAGACCGGAGACCAATCCTTCGCCGATCCCGTATGTGGAAGAAATCACCACGACATCTTCCTCGCCACTTACTGGATCTATGCCGAAGGCAACACCGGAGGTTTGTGGGTCGATCATCTTCTGAACAATCACTGCAACGCCCGGTATTTTCCCATCCAGTCCGTTATGTTCCCGATAGCTCACCACACGGTCGCTAAACGCCGAGGCCCAGACCTTCAGAACGTAGTCGGGAAGTTCTTCGGGGCGAACGAAGAGGTAAGATTCAAGCTGTCCCGCGTAAGAGAGACCGCCACTATCTTCACCGATAGCCGACGAGCGGATGGCGAGGAGAGAGTCCGTCATCCCAAGTGAGGAGAGCGTTAGCCGAAGCTCTTCTTGAAGATGTTCTGGTAGCTGAACGTGCAGAAGGTGGTCACGAATTTCTTTGGGGGAGGTATTGGAAGGAAGTTCTGAAAGAACTCCGTCCAATGATTGAGTAGTGACGGCAAACCAAGTGGGAACGGGGTAACCATACTCAGCAAGTCTGGCGAGGTTGTGAGCTTTCCCGCCGAGGAGAGTGGGGGAGAGAACGATCTCAGCGTTAGGGTTGTAGATGATTGTACTCACTTCTCATGTCGATTTTGTTCCATTCACCCGGTATCTGCGATCCTCCTCAGACGTTCCTACGAGTCAGAGACAACTGCCATACCATTGCAGTATGGCAGTTGTTCCTTGAAGATTAGTGCTCTTCTATTCAATCCTATATAGAATCTACAGAAACGATGCGATGCTACTGATCCTACTATGCCTCAACCTCAGCCTGATGCCGTAGTGCTGCCTTGATAATTCGTTCGCACACTTCGCCATACTCAATACCGGCTGCCTTCGCTCCCTTCGGTAAGAGACTGGTGCTGGTCATGCCGGGGAGGGTATTTACTTCGAGACACCACGCTTCACCCTGTTCGTCGAGACGGAAGTCAACGCGACTGTAGCCGGAGCAGCCTAAGATGGTGTGTGCTCTCAGTGCCAGTGTCTGGAGTTCTTCAGAGATTGCCAAGGGCAAGTCTGCCGGGCAGAAGTATTCAGTCCGACCGGAGGTATACTTGTTTGTGTAGTCGTAGATACCACTCTTCGGTCTGATTTCAACTACTGGGAGTGCCTCTCCATCGAGTACTCCAACCGTCACTTCACGTCCTTCGATGAACTCCTCGAAGATGACATCCTTAGAGTAACGCCGAGCCAGTGCTGTTGCCTCCACTAATCCATCGGCATCGTTTACAATAGTGAGTCCAACGGTCGATCCTCCATCGTTCGGCTTAACGACAACGGGGTAGTCTGTCACTGCATCAACCATCGCCGAGAGTCTGGCCACACTTGCGTCATCCTCAGGTTCAAGAAGAAACCAGTTTGCTGTGGAGATGCCATTGTTTCGGAAGAGTTCCTTCGACTTTGCCTTGTGCATCGCCAGTGCTGAAGCGAGTACGCCAGAGCCGGTGTAGGGGAGACCACGGAACTCTAACAGCGATTGAATTTTTC
>JBFWSB010000268.1:0-6691 GCA_050248595.1 Kapaibacterium sp. (SeqCode) | reverse complement strand
CGCCTCTCATCAGAGAGAGGCTGGAGAGAATAGGAACCAAAAGCCATCCGTTCTCCACTGGTTAACTTGGTCTTAACCATAAACACCGAGGGGGGATTCCCACTTGGGAATCCCCCCTCGACTCTATCTACTGCAAGTGCAGAGTCTTACTCCACCACTTGCATCGTTGTCGAAATCTGCTCAGTACCTGCCTTCAACACAACGTAGTACGTTCCACTCGACAAGTTGCCCGGATTGAAGACGAGCGTGTGCGTTCCGGCAGCAAACCGTTCTTCGTTTACCAGCTTGCTGATCTCCCGTCCCCCCAAGTCGTAGAGGGCAACCGAAACGTTCGCCTCGCTCCGGTCGAGTCGGAAGCGGATTGTGCGATCCCCGCTCCCCGGATTTGGCATCACCGGATAGAGCTGTACCGAAATGCCTGTCACCACTCGACTATTCTCATCAGGAGTCGAGCTTGTGGTCAGCGGATCGCTCAGCTCCACTTCTCCCTCGCTCACCACCGTTCCGTTCTCGTCGTAGGTCGTATAGCTGATCGTCACCGGTTTGTCCCCTACATCAGAGATCGTCACGATAATTGGAATTACCGTATCACCCGGTGCAGCTAACGCGCGGATGTTTCGGATAGCGTTCATGGCAATCTCGTGTGAACCGCCAGAGCTTCTCGGCGCACTGCTGTTCTCATCGAAGATGTAGAGTTCTACACTCTCTGGATCTTTCGTCCCCTCCGGTGGAGGACCGACAGCGATAATCTTCCTCGTCTCTCCACTCGCATTCTTCACCCGCAAGTCAACCTGCGAGATCGACTCCTTCAACACGTTGTTGTTCACGAAGTAGAGCATGAAGGTCCGAACACCAACAGGACGCTCGGAGATGTCGTCGTTCAGCACCAAGTCTCCTCCATTCTCTCCCGGCACGCGTGCGGTCACAATGAACTCTCGCGACAACTCTGGTTCGCTTTGACCCGATCCATCGGTATACTCAAAGCGGATGTGAAGGACGAAGATGCGAGCACTCTTCGGGTTTGCCACGCGCAAGTCGAACAGATCGGTCTCTCCCTTGTTCAGGTCGAGAGCAATCGTTGCCGTGCGGTCGGCAATCTCTGCTTGCGTTCCAGAACCTTGTGCAGTCAACGAAGTAATCTCGATTCCCGGTTCCGGCGTCACCAACATCCGAGTAAAGCGAATTGTTGGATCTCCCTCCAAATCATCTTGCCACCAATGTCCAACACTCAACAGACCGGCTGTTGTGCTCGACATACTCAGCCCGAGCCGTTGCTGCACAACGTGCGTTACCTCGTGCGCGGTCGTCTCACGAGTTGGCGTTGGGTTCTCGTCGAGACGAGTGACAATGCCCACGCCGGTCAGGTCAATGTCCTTTATCTCAATCTGTCCTGTCCGCGGGATCTGATAGCAGACAACGGTATCACACGTCCTACAGGCCGTATCGGTGAAGGTGTAGCGAACGCAGACTGTCAGCGTATCGCGACAACGCCAGCCGAGTGTAGTGCCGGGGAATGAGAGCTGCAGACCGATTGATCCACCAGTCATGTTTACCCCCGCAGGGATTGTTCCCCAAATCACTTGTGATGACGGAGGCGTAAGTCCAGAACTGAGAGGAAGGGTTGGAGTAATCGTCGCGTTGCTGATTTGTCCTAACATCGGACCTCCAACTCCACTCTGCACGTAGACCCATCCACCGTTCGGCAACTTCTTCGGACACCAGATGGTGCTTCGAGTAACGCTCACAACCGTTGCTGATGCTGCCATCACTGGTCCCGGCGTTACCGAAACCGATGATGAGATATTTGCAGCGTTGTTCCCCACTTGCCGAACCAGGCGTTCCTTGATAGCAATGTCAACACTGTCGCAGCAATCTTTGCACGGCGGCAGAATCACGCAGAGCGTGTCGGGTGGACAGCACCACTGGTAATCTTGCTGAAGTTTCTTGCCGTGCAACTGTACGACAATGCAGACAGTGTCTCCAGCCTTCAGGCCTGACCCACCAATCGTAAAGTTGAGTGGATTTGACGTTTGATTGTATCCAAGGGTCGGTGATAGTGGAATCAGACCATTGGGAGTGACGGTTACACCGGGTGTTGCCGGATAGACGACAATGTTCTCAGCCGGGAAGTTATATGGTGGCAGACTGAAGACGCTCTGGTTTGTGATTGCGAAGGAGAGATCGTAGAGCGATCCGTTTGCTCCTGTCTGCTTACACTCGATCCGCGGTCTGACAAAGGTCATGCACGGCGGGAATGGTGGTGGCAGCTCTGCACAGTCTACCTCAATCGTATCCTTGCAGACTGTTCCATCGGCGGCGTAGAGCGTAATCTCAATTGATTGTGGTGGTGGAACCAAGGAGTAGAGACAGAACCGCAGACCGGTCACTGTGCCAGCTGGGAGTACTCCTGCGGAGTCCCACGTGGCAAACGTTCCGGTGTTCGTGACGTTCCACCCAGTTGGGCCGATAACGCCAGTCATCGAGACGCTCGGGGTCAGCAATGTAGCCGAGACTCCGGTGAACGCTCCTGCTGGAATTCCTGAAATCGTCAGATCGAAACAACAACTGAGGTCTCCTTGGCTCTGCACCGGCTTGAAGCTTACTTGAATGCCTTTGCAAGGATCGGTCTGTGGCTGCGCACAGCGTTTATAGATTTCAATATCGCCAATCTGTGTCTTGTCGCCGTTGGCAGTATTTCCGTCGGCGTCAATCATCTGGCTACTGGCGGCGTTACCACCACTCCCCGAAAGCCGTTGAAAACCGTAGATGTACTGTCCTGATGCAAACTTCAGCGCATCACCCGAGGCCCAGACCGCACTGTCGCAGTCGACTGGGGTGCGCGTGATTGGGTCGAACGATCCATAGGCATAGTCAACACCACCGGCGGAGTTTGCTCCGATCGTTGAATAACCTCCGCACGAACTTGAAACTCCCATCGTGCCAATGTCGAAGATATTTCCTGTAAGTCCCCACGAGCCGGAGAACTGATATTCTAAAACACGAGAAGCGTGAGCGTTCGGATAGATTGGATTTGCACCAACTCCCACCATCGTCCGCTCAGCTAAAAGCATTCTTCCACCAGCGGAGAAGGCAATGTCGGCAACTGGATTTGAGTGAATTGAAGAGGGGAGAGTTGGAACGGTAATCTCGAGAGTTGCTACGCCGGTGAAATCTCCAGCGGCAAGTCCTACCGACCAGATTTCATTTGCCGATGTTGAGCTGGGGGATCCGCAGTCTTCCTGCCAACGTGCGAAGTAGACGCGGTTGTTGTACACCCCAATACCCCAGATGCGCTCGCCGAGTGGGGCTGGGCCAGGTGTACATCCGTCAGGACTAAAAGGATCGAACGTGCTCTGAATAACTCCAGCTGAGTTGATTCGGTAGATCTTCCCATCCTCCATGTTTGTCACGAAGAACTGATTGTTGACTGGGTCGTAGGCAATATTGCCAAGTCCGTTCCCAGTGTTTGGAATTGTGCTGGTTCCCACAACGCTACCGCAAGCTGCATTGAGCGTTGAGACAAACGTGGTGATTGCACCAGTGACACCGTTCAGTTGATAAATCGCGCCACTCCCCCCAGGCCCACCCGGAGCGGCTGAAGTATAGGCAGTAGTAGCCGAGACGTAGATATTCCCACTCCCATCGAAGGCAATACCGAAGACTTCGCCGAGATTCGCTCGGTTCCATGGAGTTGCAACTGGGCCATACGATTTGGGCGCATTCCAGTTCGTGAAGACGGGCTGGAGATTGCCGGCAGTGACATCGATCAAGGCCACGACTGGTCCAGTCGGTGAGAAATCAGAAAAGCAGGTAACGGCAGCGAAGCCGTTCTGCACCGGTTGAGCCTTCGTGGGCATTGCGAGAAAAAGGGCAAGCACAGCAAAGACTGCAAAGCGTGTTGCAACAGACATTAGTTCTCCTCCATCTGTAGTACGTGGGAAAGGGAGTCGATGCGATATGTAGTGCAAGGACATCCATATTGTGTGTGGGCGCGGTTGAATAGCGGGAACAATGTAGAGATGTGTTATAAACTGTGCAAGGGGAAGAGGATAAGGATCGCGTGGAGCAGGAGAAGAGCAAAGTAAGGAAGGAAAGGCTAAATCGTTGGAAATCGAAGCAATCTCAGATGAATTACGGGCGTAAACTTTGTTGCGATTGTTTTGCGGTTTGTGAGGTGAGAGGATTGTGTTGGTATTCTGAACTCAAGCGAAAAACATTGTTCCGGTAGGTACTCTGAAGATGGCGATTTGCGTTTAGCCTTCTTCTCTTCTCCACATCGGCAAGTCTCGCTGAAGGAGTAGTGCTGCCATCTTCATTCACTCGTCCGTATTGAATCCCAACGGAGCACTTATCCTACTTCGCTGATTTCCAGCAAGTGTCCATCAGGGTCGCGAAAGAAGCAACGAGTTTCCCCTTCACGCTTGTATGGTGGCGTCAGGAACTCTGCCCCTCGCGCCCTGAGAATATCGTAGGCGGTTTGGCAGTCGGGAACCCGCATCGTTAGTTGATGGCTCACTCGGTCGGGGTTATCGGGGGGAGCAAAGGTAACCGTTGGCTTATCGGGAGTCGGTTCTCCACCAGTCACCAACAGGAGCCAGGCTCCTTGTTAGCTGAGGACTGCCGACGTCCCTCCATATTCCCGGTAAAGCTCTGCCCCCAGCACATTGCAGTAGAAGTCACGCGATCGATCGACATCACTCACCACAAGGAGCTGAGTGAGTGCAACATCGGGGGTAGGGAATTGATTGGCCATGGTTCAGTTCCTTTCGATTGTAAGCTTATAGCAAAGTTCTGATTCGGATAGAGTGGTGAGAGGGGGCACATCTACCCACTCTTCCTGTCGGTTTAAAGGCTGTGATAATATTGGCGGATTATTTCTGCCATCAGGATTCTTCTCTGGTTTAGAAACTCACTGAAGGTAGCTTCGCTTGCCTCAAAAATGATTTCTGGGATTGCGTTCTCCGTAAGGTTTGCCTGGAGATCGTCTATTGTACGGATCCCTCCATATACCGATTCTCCGGTTTGACACTGCTCTCGAACGGCAGAAAAATAGTCGGCAGGTGCTTTATTCCCCACCTTGATATTAATTTCACTCTGCATCATCACAAAGTTCGCAACCTGATTATAGCTCTGCTTTGCATGTCCTCTCCGCTTCAAGTAGTCTTTCGGAAAAATGTGGTGAACATCACCCTTGAAAGTGATCAGGTCGTACACCTTGATCTCTTTGGAGAGAAAGCCTCGGTATCCCAGTTTACACTGGGCTGCGAGGAACACTTGAAACGTAGCGTTATTAATTTGCGAGGTCTCAAGTTGCTGCACCAACACATGTTCCCAGTATGCGTTCGATAATTCGCCAGCTTCTATTAAAGCTAAGGTCTCTCCGACATCACGCGATGAGATCATGCGGATATCTTCTTCGAATGTTGTTTCCGGCGTTCCGGAATATCTACTGGTGAGGAGTGACATCGCAAACCACTTCCGAACAGCGCTCTCAATCTTCTCTTGTGGGACACCAAGGTCTTTTAGTTTCAGGTAGAAGGCATAGGCAAAGTTCAAGGCATTTTGTGATCTGATCATTGAAGGGTCAATGAATCCGGCAGAGCGGATAATCATCAGGAATTTTTTGAAGTTCGATTCATTGACGAATCGCAGCACACCACTTCGAAGTCGGGCAAAAGATTCAGCTGCAATTTCCTCCTCAAATGTGCGGGCCTCGAAGTTCCTACCAGATAAAAGGCTGACAAGATGAGAGAGTCTTCCTCGATTAAACTCAGTGATAAAGGCAACCCGCAAGACATCATTATAGTCAGGATCATAAAGGTCTTCAGTCTCCTTCCGCAGCCAAGCAATTTTCGAGAAGTCTTCGTGGACAGCAAATTCCTTATCGTTCTCAGCAATTGTTTCGTAGAAGTCAGGAGCAATAGCCAAGTGACTGAAATAGTCAATCAGCTTGCGAAGGTTGGGGCCGTCATACTGTTCGCTTGCTGCAATCTTCGACATCGCAAAGTCGGCCTGACTTAGCACAACACCTTTCGAGTTGATGCGGATAAAAATTTCCGTAACTGTCTCAATATCAAGATCGTGGTTGAGTTGAATAACGCCAACTTCCTTGGCCATAATTGTTCGGAGTTGCCCCAATACGTCGAACAATTGATCGCGATCTCTCTCTCCATTCTTCTGGATATAATCTTCTACAAGGTGATGTTCTTTTACTTCGCCGGAGAGGAGCGGAGCAATGTCAGTGATCCAGGCGTTATCTTTTTCAATCGCTCTGTTGGCAACTTCAAACCGTTCCTCAATAGGGTGGAATGCTATCCTGATGCGCCGTCGCTGATAGGAACTATCCATCACTTTCTGTCCAAGCAATGCTGCGGTCAGCGCAGTCACGCGTTGCTGTCCATCGATAAGAATTGTACGCCCCATTGAGGTCGATCCATCCTTCAAACGAATGTTCGGGCTGATCCAGGTTATCAGGTAGCCAACAGGAAATCCCTGGTAGAGAGAGTCGAGTAGATCGCGAACTTTTGAGGTCTTCCAGACAAATGGGCGTTGAATTTCGGGAATTGCAATCTGCCCGGATCGTACCCACTCAAGGATAGTGGAAATATGATACTGCTGTACACTGTACTGTTGTTTAATCATTGGGATAGAGAGACTCTGGATAATGGAAGTAAGCGTAGAAACTGATGTG
>JBFWSB010000267.1:0-6728 GCA_050248595.1 Kapaibacterium sp. (SeqCode) | reverse complement strand
AATACAGTGGTGGTGTCGTAGTAAATCAATATCGATTTAAGGGGATCGTGAACGACGCCGAGGATTCAGACGGCTACTATTGGTCGATTGGCGATACACTCTACGAAGTGTCTGGAGATGTCCTCATCCAAAGTTGGTCGCGCTAAAAGTCGGAGGGAAGAGGAGAGAAAGAGTCGCTATAAGATGGTAAATGTTCCAGCGGAGAGAGTATCAATGCCATTCCTCCAACGAAGAGAGTCGATTGCACTACCTGCCCCGGAGGGGCAACCGGTGTGTAGCCGGGGACAACGTCCCCGGAAGCGAAGCAATGAAATTCTCACGCCCCGGAGGGGCAGAATGAACGAGCAGAGATGCCAAGTCATCCGGCACAGCCGCCCCTTCAGGGCGGAAGATGCGCAGAGTGAACGTAATCCGTGGGGCACAGCCTAACGGCTTTCCCCACGGCCACACATCAAAGCTCCCTTCGGGAGCGGCACGATAACTTTCTGCTTCTTGTGCGAACATCGTGATGTTGATGAATGGTTGGCTTCGATACCAGCTTTGCATCGAAGAGAGTCTATTGCTCTGCCTGCCCCGACAGGGGCAACCGCTATATGGCCGGGGACAAAGTCCCCGGAAGCGAAGCGTTGGTCTTTCTCACGCCCCGGAGGGGCAGAATGAACGAGTGGGGAGATCGAATCTACCAGTTCAGCAGATCATGTGCAGGTGGTCTGTCAGTTTGCGAAAGTGGTTACTCGCTAACTGTCGAGCCTGATTGTGTGACTAATGATAGGAGAAAACTCTGAGGCGTTCAGAGAACGTTTGAGAAAAGTGAGAGTACGAATCTTGAAGAAAAAACGGAGAAATCACCAGATTTCCCCGCGTGCCGTCGGCGTGACAGGATTTGAACCTGCGACCCCTTCGTCCCGAACGAAGTGCGCTACCGGGCTGCGCTACACGCCGTCGCTGGATTGGTTCGTTTGCTGTGTGGTCAGGGACGGGATTGAACCGCCGACACATGGATTTTCAGTCCATTGCTCTACCAACTGAGCTACCTGACCTTGTTGTAGTGAGATGGGAAATTGTCTGCCCCGATTCTCAAGGGAGACAAACTTACGATTGCGGCGCGGTCATTCCAAGATTTTCCTACCGTTATTTTCTGTGAAACGATTCCAAACTTGCTCTCGAAAATTGAATAGAATCGTGCAACCAGAACCTCCTTTGCTATATTCGCCACATGGAGCAATTCTATGCAAACTCACCGGCAACACTCGTTCTGCTGATTGTCACTTCAATCATCAGTCTGATTGCCTTCCTAAATCCTGGACTCTGGCGGTTCTTGGCACTTGAACCGTATCGGATGTTTCAGGAGAAAGAATTCCACGGCGTGGTTACCAGTGGCTTCGTCCACTCAGGTCTGGGACATCTCTTAATCAACATGTATGTGCTCTTCATGTTCGGCCCAACTTTGGAGTCGTTGTTGGAGAGTCCGCAGTTTGTTATCGTCTACGTTGTCGGACTTGTAGTGGGGAGTCTCTATCCACTCTTCAAGTATCGCAACCGACCAGAGTACGTTGCTATCGGAGCTTCCGGTGCAATCTCCGGTGTGGTCTTCGCCTTTTGTCTCTTCATCCCCTTTGCTCCACTCGGCTTGATCTTCTTACCAGGAATTCACATCCCAGCTATTCTGTTTGCGATTCTCTACATTGCCTACTCTGTCTACGCCATGAAGAAGGCAAAGGATAACATAGGGCACGAAGCCCACCTTGCTGGAGCTTTAGGCGGAGTTGTTGCCACAATTGTCATTCAGCCACTCTCAGTCAAGATATTTATCGAACAGATTCAGTCACTCTTTACGTAAAGGCACTCTTGCTGACAACCACAATGCTGTGTTGAGATCAACCACAATATCACGCATTATTAGAATCGCCTTGGTGGTTCTCTTCATCCTCCTCCTCTTCAGGATGGGAGGATTCCTCTCGTGGGCTTACCTCAGTCCAGAACTTGTCTGGCCCGCAAAGGAGTTTTGGCGGTTGCTGACATACCCTTTAGCACTCAGTTTTGGAGGGCTTCTAATTGGATCAATCGTCTTCAGTCAACCGGGTGAAGAGATTGAGGAAATGTTCGGCAAACGAGCTTTCGGCTTGGCTCTGCTGATCGTTACACTGCTAACTGCCGGACTTCACCTACTCTGTTTTTGGGGGCGAGGGGATATCCTGTTGCAGGGACCGATGAACATCAGCCTCTTCGTTTTGGTCGGCTTCGTCTATCTCTTTCCTGAAAGTAGTGTTGGGATTTTCTTCTTCAGAATTTCGAGCAAAATTATTCTCTGGATAAGCCTTGGGGTGGTAGGGATTATTGGGGGATTGAAAATTGCGGTGGGAACTTCACCTCTGATCTTACTGAGCGAAGGAATCGCAGGCGCACTATTCGGAGCGATCTGGTTTCACGTCAACTACCAGAAGTATCCTCTACTACTCGGACCTATCCAGAGCGTGGCTCGCATACTTCCAACCCGAAGTGAGAAGAAAAGCGTTCAGCCCGTTGCGCAGTGGAGAACGCTTCGCCTCACTCGCAAAGAAGAGACCCCAGTGAAGAGTGAGAAACAACTTTCTGACGAAGAGAAACTGAACAGAATTCTCGAAAAAATTGGGGAGAAGGGATACGAAAACCTCACTGTCGAGGAACAACGGTTCCTCGATGACTATTCATCGAAGCTGTAGAGATGTGAGCCGACGCTCACGTTCTTACGAGAAGAGATATAGCTGTAAGGTGTGAAGAAGGTCGTGAGGGGAGTTAGAAGCACCAACAAGTTCAGTCCTATGCCCCTACTTTGTGAAGAGTCAGTTTGCGACCGATTGTGAATCACGCCGAAAACCTTCGTATAATTCGTGCCGATTGGCGAATTTAGAGACCATTCGCAACAGAACGTACGATTACAGTCGATCTACACCATGGCAGACATCGAAAACGGCACTGAAATGGAGACAGCGACTTCAGGGGACGCTCGTCCAGAAAGGTTAAAGAAACTGACGGCAACCGTGGTTCCGATACTGAACGGAGCTTTCGGCGAAGGGAGTTTGGTCTATACCGAGTTCCGGGATGAGCTTTCAATTACCGTGTCGAAGGAGGGATTGCACGAGTTGCTCCACTTCCTGCGCGATCACGATGCGTTGAAGTTCTCCATGCTCAAAGATGTCAATGCTGTCGACTGGTATCGTCGCAACGACCGCTTTGAGGTTATCTACAATCTCTACTCCATTGAGAAGAAGATGCGCCTTCGGGTGAAGTGCTTTACTCAGGAGTCCGAGCCTCACGTCGACACGGTCACCGACATCTTCCCGTCGGCTGATTGGTATGAGCGGGAGACCTACGACATGCACGGCATCATCTTCGACGGCCATCCCGACCTTCGCCGGATGTACATGCCGGAAGATTTTGTTCACCCAGAAACAGGGGAACCTCTCTATCCACTAAGAAAAGATTTTCCGATGATGGGCGTTCCCGGATCGCTTCCACTTCCTGAGAGAGGGAGTGTTAGAACGGTCGGAACAAATGGAGTAAACGGGTTAGGAAATAGTTAAAGCGCAATCAGTCGAGAAGGAAATTTCAGAGTTCATTCAGGAGCAATGTCAGCATGAACGTCAACGCAACGTCCACACTTGAGAGAGTTACCGATCTTCGCCAACGGAAAATTCTACACCGTGTAGTCGATAAGAACACAACGGTGACTCTGAACGATCAAGATCCTCTCGAGAACGATATGGTGCTCAACATGGGGCCGCAGCATCCAGCAACACATGGTGTGCTCCGGGTGCTCCTCCGGCTTGACGGTGAAACGGTTGCCGCATGTGTTCCAGAGCTTGGCTACCTCCACCGTGGATATGAGAAGCTTGCGGAGAATATTACCTACCACGAATTTCTTCCCCACACCGACCGGCTCGACTATCTCTCGCCACTCTCGAACAACGTTGCATACGCGCAAGCTGTCGAGAAGGCTGCTGGAATCGTTATTCCGCCGCGAGCCGCATGGATTCGCACGATGATTGCCGAGCTTGCTCGCATCTCATCACACTTGATGGCGATGGGGGCAACGGCAATGGATGTTGGGGCAATCACAATGCTCCTCTGGACATTCCGCGAGCGTGAGAAACTCTACGATATTTTCACGAAGATTTGTGGCGCACGCTTCACCACAAGCTACACTCGAATTGGTGGTGTTGCCACTGACTTCACACCCGACATCGTTCCAATGATTCGGACATTCATTGATGTATTCCCGAAACACTTGAAAGATTTTGAGGGACTTGTCAACCGAAATCGAATCTTCATGGATCGCCTTCGTGGCGTTGGATATTTCGGTGCTGAAGATTGTATCGCACTCGGAATGACAGGCCCAGTACTGCGCGGCACTGGGATTGCACATGACCTTCGAGTTGATGAGCCATACCTTCTCTACGATCAGCTTGACTTCAACGTAATCACCTACAGTGAAGGTGATGCCTACGCTCGCTACATGGTGCGCGTCGATGAAATGAAGGAATCGTTGAAGCTGGTGCGCCAACTTCTGGAGAGAATTCCTGAAGGACCATTCATGGCGAACGATGCCGAGCATGTGCTGCCGCAGAAACAGGAGATCTACACGAAGATGGAGGAGTTGATCCAAGACTTCATGTTAATCAACTTCGGGACGCAGCCTGAGCCGGGTGAGATTTACTCTGCAATCGAATCGCCGAAGGGTGAACTTGGCTTCTACATAACGTCAACGGGAGAAGGGCACGCCTGGCGGTTGAAAATCCGCTCGCCATCATTCAGCAACCTGCAAGCGTTGGCCCCGATGTGTGAGGGGGAAATGGTTGCCGACGTTGTGGCCATTATCGGGGCAATTGACCCTGTGATGGGTGAAGCCGATAAGTAGGGCGGGGATTTCAAAAGGCAAAGTTAAAAAGAGGAGAGTGGGATAGCCTGTACAGGAGACCCACTCTCCTCTTCTTTTTCAACTTTGAATTTTTACTTTTGAATTCTCTACGAGTATAGTTTTCCAAGCAGCTTGCGCTTCGCTATCGGAAGCAGTGTCTCCAAGTAAGGGTAGTCGAAGTCAGAGGTGAAGGAGTAGGTAGCCGGGTTTGGGAGATCGGCAAGTTCCGATACCAGTAGCTGTTTTACGTGCCAGGGTGAAGAATCGAGTCCTTTCAGTGGAAATGTTTTAATGGTTTCCGTCTTCAAGTTCCGAAATTTTTGGTTTGCGTTAGTGAAGATGGAAGTCTCGTATCGAACTACGTGCAGAAGTCCTTTCTGAGGATCGGGGACAAGGAGGTATCCCTCGTCAACGTAAGAAGGGATCAGCCCTACTTCTTCAAGCTGAATATGTTCTTCAATGAAGTTATAGACTGTTTTTCCCTCTTCGATTCCATCTCGGATCTTCGGTGCAGCCCACCGCATTAGTTCTTCAACGGCCTCGAGTTCTTCGTTCGACATGTGAACAGTCTCGTGAAGCACTTGTTGTGACTGTAGGTCGAGGCCGATGATACGTTTCGGAAGATCGCGACGGAAATTGTC
Source organism: Kapaibacterium sp. (SeqCode) (assembly GCA_050248595.1). Lineage (GTDB taxonomy): Bacteria > Bacteroidota > Ignavibacteria > OLB7 > OLB7 > JAGWAZ01. The sequence continues at coordinate 1,190 of JBFWSB010000267.1, read as the reverse complement.
ACCAGCATTCAAGATTTCGGTCACGTGCTGGTAAAGCTGAATCAACTCACCGAGAGTCGGGTAGAGTCTGTCGTTTGAAAAATCTTCGTGAGCCTGTTTCAATCCGGCCAGTATCCGATACTGCCCACTCTCGTAATCTTTGAAGTTCTCAATGAAAGTTTCGAGTCGAAGTTGTCTCATGATTATCCTCTCAATTTGTGGTGATTGATAGCCGTTAAAAGTGGGTGCTTCAAACATCTTTTTTGATCTTCGCAACCCACTGCTGAGAAAACGTCTTCTTCACTTTTCCTATTTTACTCGACACAAAAAAAATATAATGAAGAGAGTAGCTCTCCACACATTAGGTTGTAAACTGAACTACGCCGAGACAAGTGCAATCGGTGAACGTTTCAAGGCAAATGGGTTTGATTTGATCGACTTCGGAGAAGATTCCGATGTCGTGCTGATTAACTCGTGCACAGTAACCGAAAACGCAAATAAAGAGTGTCGGCAGCTCGTGCGGCGTGCGTTGCGGAAGAACCCTGATGCCTGCGTGATTGTCACTGGCTGCTACGCACAGTTGAAGCCGGAAGAGATTGCCTCGATTGAAGGGGTTGACTATGTGTTAGGCTCGTCTGAAAAGTTCAAACTTTTCGATCTCGTGGATCAGTTTGCCAAGCGTGAGGTTCCAAGAGTATCAGTGGGGGAGATTGCTCACGAAACAGGGTTCGGTCCCGCATTCAGCAGTGAAGCGGATGCCCGGACTCGTGCCTTCCTAAAGGTGCAGGATGGGTGTGACTACAACTGTTCGTTCTGCACAATCCCCTTAGCTCGTGGAAGTAGTAGAAGTCAGCCACTTGACGACGTAGTTACTCAAGCGAAAGAATTAGTTGGCAGAGGCTACCTTGAAATCGTTCTGACTGGTGTGAACACCGGCGACTACGGCAAGAAGGATGGGACTGATTTATACGAGCTTCTCTGTCGACTGCACGATGTGGAGGGACTTCGCCGACTTCGTATTTCGTCAATCGAACCTAATCTGTTGACCAATCAGATTATCGAGCTTGCAGCCTCTTCCGATAGGATGATGCCACACTTCCACGTCCCACTTCAGAGTGGTTCGGATAAGATTCTTGGCAAGATGCGGCGACGCTACCGGAGCGGTGACTACCGTGACCGAGTTGAGAAGATACTCCACGAGATGCCCGATG
>JBFWSB010000266.1:0-6766 GCA_050248595.1 Kapaibacterium sp. (SeqCode) | reverse complement strand
TATCAGGTGTTTCTCCGTACCCGGAACAGTATTTCAAATCGGGGATATCAGCAATCCACCCCTTATCCTCTTCGCTGTAAAAAATATTGATATGATACTCTTTAGCCATCACTATCCTCCATTGACCAATTATACTGCTCGATCAGTGTCCGGAACTGACGAACGGGGTAATGGATAACATTTCTGGAAGAGATCAAAGACCTCACCACTCCGCCGAAGGATCGATGCGAAAGACTTCCGTCATCTCGGTTAGCATTGGCTGGAGGTACTCGGTATGGTATCCCTTTCGTCCACCGTAGACTGGCTCGGCCTCGTTCAGGTCGGGAAGTGTTAGTCCAGCCTCGGTAAGAATCGAGGTCACGGCCTCCAACCACTTCCTCTGCAAGACATCCTCTCCCTCAAAGATGCTGGCAACCTTCAACTCTTCATCACCATCACCCGGCTCAAAAATTCCAAGTGCGAGCGGGAATGCCTCATTCAACGCCGACTGAACTCGAGCTTTGCTCTCCTCGTTCCCCTTCGCCCCAAGCTGAGTGATCCAGGTAACTGCGTGGAAAATGTGGTACTTAATCTCCCCCTTCACCTTCCGCGCAAGCTTGGCCAGTGGCTCGAACGAAGAGTTCTCAAGCATTTCAAATCGAAGTTGTTCGGCAAGATCGAAGAGGAAGTGGCGAACCAGACTAAAGCTGTAGTCACCGATTGGAAGTTCTACCAGATGGCAGCAAGTGAAATCCTTTTCATCCCGCGTGAAGGCAATCGTATCGGGATCAGCTTCACCGAAATGCTCGTGAAGAATCGAGTAGACTGCAAGGCTGTGCCCCATCTTATCTTGAGCAATTGAACTGAAGGCAATATCCTCCTCAAGAATCGGCCCCAACCCTGTCCACTCCGAGTTGCGGTGTGCAATCACCATCTGGTCGTCGGCAATTCGATAGAGGAACGCCTTTAACGCAGCGGAAAGTTGATTGCTGTAAATCGTGATTGTATGTCCCTTATCCATTCGAGGTAGCCTCCTGCTGTTTCTTCCAAGCCTTCAATTTTGTACCGACACGATACCCCTTTGCCTCACGATAATCCTTCTCCGGCGTTGTCTCGAAAACATCGGCATCCTCGACGCTGATCGTCATGATTGCTGAAGTTGGGACAACCCAGATTGCAACAGTGCGAGAACGGCGTCCATACTGTTCTTTGGCCATCACCAACGCAAGCTCGGTACTCGGCGCGTGAAGCGAGCCAACGTGAACTGGCTGGTCTCCCCGCCTCTCTTGGTGGAAGACCTCATAGGTTTCGTGCTGATCCATCGGCTGAAGTGGTTCAAACTGCTGGTCTTCAGCCGGTATTTCTAATCGCGTTACTCGCGGATCAAGTGATTTGATAATCATAGTAGCGTTGTGAGCTATAAGCCGTGAGCTATAAGCTGCTGGCGTTGTTTTTCTACCCAGCTTGTCGAGAGAAATGTCTACTCCACTGGTTCCGCATAATATACCGGAATTGAATGCCGCAACATGACATCCGTCATGATTTGATGTAGGAAGGGAGAGGAGTGAATAGATAACAGTATGTAGTTAGCAGTGAGCAGACAAGGGAGCATATTTCAGAATCTCCTTACTGCTATCTACTAACTGCTAACTGCAATCCATCATCTACCCTCTTCCCCACCTACACAAAAGGATCGGTTCTCCCACAAGAGAAACGATCCTTTGTTGTGTTCTACGTAGCTTCGATATTATGACAGCGGCACGGTATACTTTGCCGAAGGTCGTGCCAGTGCTGCCCGCACCCAGCGTCCATTCTCCTCGGCCTTCTTGCGAACGGCAAGCCGTTCTTTGTTGCAAGGCCCATCCCCCTTAATCACGCGGAAGAACTCATCCCAATCTGGCTCGGTAAACTCCCAGAGTCCGGTCTTCTCATCCTTTCGGAGATTTGGATCGGGAACTGTCAAACCAAGCTCCCAAATCTTCGGAACGTAGGTATCTAAGAACTCCTGCCGCATCTCATCGTTCGTCGCCATCTTCACTTTCCAGCGCACAAGTTTCTCGGTGTGAACGGAGACTTTATCGGGAGGGCCGTGGAAGTGCATGATCGGTTCCCACCAGCGATTCAGGGCATCTTGCACCATTTTCCGCTGCGTTGCAGTCCCAGTTGCAAGCGTTACCACGTTGTCGTAACCATACTTCAAGTGGAACGATTCTTCAGCACAGATGCGGTCGAGTGCCCGGCAGTATGGACCGTACGATCCTTTCGCGTTCGTTACTTGGTTGATGATTGCCCCGGCATCAATCAGCCAAGCAATCACGGCAGTATCTGCCCAAGTTTCGGCAGGGTAGTTGAAGACGTTAGAATATTTGGATTTGCCACTGAGGAGATCGTTAATCATCTCCTCACGTGATTTGCCGAGAGTCTCGGCGGCACTGTAGAGAAGCTGGCCATGCCCTACTTCATCTTGCACCTTCGCCATCAGAGCCATCTTGCGACGGAAACCGGGGGCGCGCGTAATCCACGTTCCCTCAGGTAATGCCCCGATGATCTCCGAGTGTGCGTGCTGCTCAATCATTCGAACCAACTGCCGACGATATTCTGCCGGCATCCAGTCGTGCGGTTCAATCTTCTCACCCCGATCAATCTTCGCCTCGAACTCCGCCAGAAGCTGTGGATTTTCCTCCACCATCTCGTAGTTCTTAGGTTCGTCGCTGACAGAAATGTTGCCGTACATGATTCTTCCTCGGATCTATTACTGATATCACTCTTTTTCAGTCTGGAACGAGCAAGGGGACGATTCGGCAAGAAAAAGAATTGTTCAATTCTCTCCCCTCTTTCCAACCGATACTTTTCCCATTTGATCTGCTCCTAAAATAGGAGTCAACGCAGACATGGGCAATATCAGTTCGTAGAGTTGAGAGTTCGTAGAGAGAAGAGTTCATAGAGTTGGTAGCTGCAACTCTTCAGGTTGCGTCCGGATCAGTTGAGTGTATGAGTTCGTGAGTGTGAGAGTTCGTAGGGAGAAGAGTTCATAGAGTTGGTAGCTGCAACTCTTCAGGTTGCGTCTGGATCAGTAGAGGATTATCAACTACCCGGCCAAAGAACCGAAGCATCGAGCACTTTTGGTGTGAAGTTCGCGAGTGTGAGAGTTCGTAGGGAGAAGAGTTCATAGAGTTGGTAGCTGCAACTCTTCAGGTTGTGCCCGGCTCAGTTGAGTGTATGAGTGTGAGTTCATAGGGAGAAGATTTCGTAGAGTGGTAGCTGCAACTCTTCAGGTTGCGCCCGGATCAGTTGAGGATTATCAACTACCCGATCAAAGAATCGAAGCATCGAGCACTTTGCGCCTTTGCGTGACGGCCTTTGCGTGATTCCCACGTTCTGCGATAACGTAAAAAAGATTTTTCCACACAAAAGATGGTTGCGGGGATCGGACGAAGAATCTATATTTGCAGTCCGCTTGACGAGAGTCCCCTGAGACTTAAGTCTTGCAACATTCCTCAGTAGCTCAGTTGGTTAGAGCATCTGACTGTTAATCAGAGGGTCGTAGGTTCGAGTCCTACCTGAGGAGCCTGATAGGACTAACTCGGAATCTCCGAGTTCAGTCCTTTTCTTTTTTCCTCCATTCTCTTCAGATTTCCCACACATTTTTGCATCGTAGATAACCACCTACCGGTTCCAGCACGTGCAGAGCGACCTTCAGAGTCACCATATCCCCACCACTTTTCACCACATGCTAAAGGGTCTTTATTGCCTCGACATTGTAATGAGAGAAGAGCATCACGATCCTGTTGAAGTTTCTGCCTTATCACAGTAGCTATGAATGGTCTTCAATGCAGATTGCACAACACGAATAATAGCGGGAGCAGTTCGGTAGTTTGTATAGCGAGCGGTCATGCACATTTCAAAGAGACGGCGATACTCCGACGCAATATCCGGTGGGCAGAGAGTATGAGCAAGGCGGAGAAGAGTATGGTGTTTCGACTCAGAAGGCTTTTGATTGCCAAACACCTCGAAGCGGTATTCATCAAGTGAGCGGAAGTGGTACTCAGTTCCAGTGTCGGGATCAGTAAACGGCAAAGGGAACAGCTTGTAGTTCATCCAGTGAAGAGCCGCATAGAAGGCCGTAGTAATAACCCAATCGCCGAACTCTTCACGTTCGGCGATATAGCGGCAAACCTCTTCGTTGTGCAGGGCGTGATTACGCCGGCTTATATCTTTCGAGGGTGTAGGCGTATCCATCTCCAATTAAAGCATCTTCGTTCCACTCTTCCCCGTTCAGCACTGAAAGGAATTGCGCATGGGGATTGAATGTGGAATCAGATAGTTCCTTTTCAATCTTTGCCACTTCTTCGTAGACTTTAAGAAATTCTGGAGAGAGATAGTTCTCCATATCGACAATAAAGAGAAGATCGAAATCAAAGATACCATCCGTCCCCATTCTTACAGCCTTTGCGGTAAAGCCGAGGTCATCCATGATGTCAAGAATCCGGAGAGAGAATTGCGCTGAACGTTTCATGTTCTCCCGAAGTTTGTCCCGCATCATTGCCTGCATACCGTCCTGCTGCTCTCTGTGACCGATATGACGTCCGTCGGCTACCCCAACCTCGTATATCTCTTCGGCCTCCTTCAGACTGGCTCGCTGCACAACACGATGCCACGAGGGACGGTCAGCCCCGGAGTTGCTTCGTTCTATCATTGTTGTGTCTTGCATCCCTGTTTCGGAAAGAAATTGAAGGGGAAAATAACTACGACCCGATGACGCTATTGGTAATCACAATAGTGCCGTTTCAGGACGATTAATATACTACCAATTGTGGTGCCATCGTACAACCTTACGGTTCAATCCCCACCCTCTTCCACGGTTTCTTCGATTCGCCTCCAGCGTTTGGCTCTAACAACTTGTGGTCGGTATGGTCTTAGATTCATCGGAGTGATTATCGTAGATGTGAAAGACTCAATTTTCTGTGTTGACTTCTATATCAACATTTACTGTTCCTCTTTCCTACAAGCTATCTGCCAAAACCTTTGCGAGGCTCTGTTCTCCACTTTTTGTACGGGTTCATCTATCTCTTTGGCTTCGAGCAAACCATACTTGCCAAATTCTTTGTCAACCGATTCTGCGTCATAGTAGAAGAGTTCAACGCCATGCTTGGTCTGATACCAATTTCTGCCCAACCTCACTCCTTCCCCATAGGTAGGAGTATTCGTTGATATTGCGACAAAGACCATGTAGCCACCAGGTCGAATTTGGTTGTAGCAGTCATCAATCAGCTTCGCTCTCTCTTCTTCGCTTAACAAATGGATGAGTGCATAGCAGAAAATACCGTCATACATTTTTTGGTCGAATGGCATATCCCCAACAGAGCCATGATAGACCTTCAGACTATCTCCGTAATGCTTCTTTGCTAAGTCAATTGCAGTCTCTGAAATCTCAATTCCAGTCACATTGAATCCACTCTCGGTAAACACCTGTGCATTTCTACCATACCCAAATCCAGGGATCAATATCTCTTGTAATCCTTCCCTTTGAAAGAGATCAACGGTAGCGATGGCAGAGTCAGCAGGTTCAAATCCCCACATCGTCTGCTTATCTTTAAAGCTCGACTCCCAAAATTCTGCCATGATTTCTTCCACTCATATTTTTCATGGTATGCTTATACCTGCTGCGGTTATTATATGGGATATTTTTTTTCTTCTACCCAGCGATCTATCAGGGAAGCAAATATAAAAGAGGACTGACCCCAACATTTCGGAATCAGTCCTTTTCTTTGGTCTGCCTTCTCCACATTTACTCGGCATCCGACAACTCGGGGGAGGATAGTTCGAAATTGTCGATGTTCACCAGCCACACCGCAGCGTTCTTGACAAATCGGTCGGTTCCGGCAGTCTCCCACTTATAGTAGAGTCGAGTAAAGCCTCCGTCGAGTATTGCTCTCCTTCCATCCTTTTCGTAGGCGGCAGAGATTAGGTTACCAGCCGAACCGTAGAGAAGGGGAGTCAGATCGCTCTGCTCTGCTAAAGTGGCGATGGTGATCCCCTCATAGACCGTCTCGAGTCCGGTTGTCACGTCGTGCCCTTCGCGAATACCGGGGGACATCTCCCCACTCTGTATCCCAATCGGTTGATCCCCATAGATATTCCCCTCCATACTCCCACCAAAGAGTGCCTGCGCTACCTTGTTGGCGTCCGCATAATAGGGGCTGTTGTCTCCCCAGATATAGACACCGTAGCCACGATCAAAATATGTCTTAATCATGCCGATATGTTCATCACTCAATTTGCTTGTAGCGTCGGAGATAATCCAGAGTTGACAGGCTCTATCGAGATCTTCTTTGAATTGCTCGGGCGAGGGAGGATAGTTCTTGTAGCGTACCACAGAGAAGCCTTTCTCTTCGAGTGCCTTTCTGGGATTCTCGAAGTCGAATCCCCCATCGGTATAGAGGTGAAGGACAAGAACTGTTTGCCCTTCAAACGCACCATCTGGAGCAAGGTCGTATTGCGTCCCCTGCGCATTACCGTAGCTGTCTTTGGGAACAGGGGTATAGATGGTATCTCCTGAAAAATCCAACGAAACATTCCCCGCATCGTCGAACGATACTTTTTGAGGAGCGTTTACTCCCACCGATGAGTTGTAGATAGTAGATCTCACCACTAATCTGGAACTGTCGCTAAGAAGTTGGCGTGGTGCTCCCTGAGCATACGAAATGGATGTAGAGAGAATGAGAAGACAGGTGAAAAGGGCAGCCCGAATGACAAATGAGAGTGAATCGATGTTGGTGTGTGGGTA
>JBFWSB010000265.1:0-6805 GCA_050248595.1 Kapaibacterium sp. (SeqCode) | reverse complement strand
GTCTTCCTCTTTCTCACCACGCTTCCGACTCTTTCCGAGTGGATCGGGGAAGTAGAGTGAAAAGATTGAGCGCACCCCTTTGCCAATCAACGCGCGGGCAACTTTCACAGGGCCTTCCTGCTCCCCTTCAAAGACAAGCTCCGCCTTGCCGGTGATACCTGTCATCCCCTGCTGCAAATCGATAATGCGGGGAAGAATTACTTTCTCACCGTTGATTAACGCACGCCGTTCGGCGTTGGCAATCATCGCCTCCATTGTTGAAATCGTCATCCGAGTGGAAACCCCGGCCTGTTGGTCAACAAATTCTGAGTTCCGAGCGTGAGCAGCAATCATCTCGACAATCTGCTCGATATACTCAGGAACGATCAGCCGCTCTTTCACTTCGTCATTTATCTTCGACTCTTGGCGCGTAATGACAATTCCATCCTCGAGGTTTCTGGGATAGTGAGTCAGTATCTGTGAGTCGATTCGATCTTTCAACGGTGTGATAATTGCACCACGGTTGGTGTAGTCCTGTGGATTTGCTGTAAAGAGAATCACAACGTCGAGTGGAATGCGGACGTTGAACCCACGTATCTGGATGTCGCGCTCCTGCATGATATTGAACAGACCCACCTGAATGCGTGGTTGTAGGTCAGGAAGCTCGTTGATGACAAAGATTCCCCGATTTGTTCTGGGAATAATGCCGAAGTGAATTGCCCCTTCGTGCGAGAATGAGATCCGCTGCGTAGCAACTTTGATCGGATCAATATCGCCGATCAAGTCGGCAATCGTCACATCGGGTGTGGCAAGCTTTTCACCGTAGCGTTCATCTCTGTGGAGCCACTCAATCGGAGTATCATCCCCCTTCTCCGCAATCAGGTCTCGAGCATAACGACTTATCGGGTTGAAGGGATCATCATTTACTTCGGAACCGGCTACCACAGGAATATATTCATCCAAGAACTCGGTCATTGTCCGCGCAAGTCGTGTCTTTGCTTGCCCACGCAACCCAAGGAGCAAGATGTCGTGCCGAGCAAGAATCGCATTCACCAGTTGTGGCTCTACAGTCTCCTCGTACCCAACAATACCGGGGAACAACTCCTCCTTACCATCAAGTTTACGAATCATATTCCGCCGCATCTCTTCTTTGATCGATAGCGACTGATAGCCACTCTCCTTCAGCTCACCAAACGTTCCAGCTCTACTCTCTGTATTGCTCATCTTTTTTTCTTCGTTCATGTATGTAATGAAATTCTCCCTCACTCTCAGAATCGAAAGCAAGATCGTAGATTTCCGACGCCTATGAAAATACTCGTTATCAGATTCAGCTCTGCTGGAGACATTCTCCTGACTTCACTCTTTCTACGAGCGTTGCGCAGACGCTTTCCTCAAGCCCAAATTGATTTCTTAACGAAGAAGCAATTCGAGGAATTGGTTCAGCACTCACCTCACATTAATCAGTCGATAGCATTCCCCTCTCCCTCTAAGTTTGCTGACCTGATAAAATTGCGAGGCGAACTGCGAGAAACCAGATACGATCTTGTCTTCGATCTCCACAACTCTCTGCGAAGCAGAATCGTTCGATTTAGACTCGGCAGTCGACGCTTAGTCTTTCGGAAACCGACCTTTAAAAAGTGGTTGCTCGTTCGATTCAAGGTGAACTTGCTCCGGCCAATTACTCCAATACCCGAGCGCTATTTAGATGTAGGGAAATCATACTCACTGGAGAATGATGGGAAAGGGTTGGAGTTTTTCCCCGGGAAGACAGACTTCACGCTCCCCCTCGATCTCCCCAAACCCCTTATCGCACTCGCCCCCGGCGCACGCCACTTCACGAAGCGCTGGCCTGCAAAAGAGTATGCCAAATTAGGAGCAACGTTGTTGGAAGAACGTGGAGGAACACTTCTATTACTTGGGGGAGATGATGAAGTTGACATAGGGAAAGAAGTTGAAGCGGCGATTGGAGATGGAAAAAGCGTCTTGAATTTAGTAGGAACTACAACGCTCTCTGAAGTGGCGAAGGTAGTTGAAAGATGTTCGATCCTCGTAGCAAACGACTCACTTCTCTCACATGTAGCAGCAGCCGTAGGAACCCCTGTTATCACGATCTTCGGTTCTACTGTAGAAGAGTTCGGATTTGCTCCCTACGGTGCAGCAGCGACGATACTTCAACGGAGTGATCTTGACTGTCGCCCTTGCACTACCGTAGGGAGATCGGAATGTCCGCGCAAGCACTTTCACTGCATGAACCTGATTCAGGTAAGCGACATCGGGGGTGCAATTGCAGAGAAGCTCGATTAGTGATCTGTCTCAGTCTTTTCGATATACTCTCTCTCCGCTCCTCCAGCCTTACGGCATCTCGAAACCAGAGATTTTCATTGTCACTGTGCCGAACGGATCATCCAACTTCCTGTCCCACTTAATCCGGGTTGTACTCACCTCCATTTCACGGAAGAGTTGTTTGATAGCGTTCACGCGATCTTGAGTAAGTGGATCAACCTCGTTTACTTCGAGGCCAATACCAATTTCTACTTTTACAGTTGGGTTTTCAATCATGAAAGCCAACACATTTTTTATTCCCGCCTCATCACCCCATGTTGCCGTCTCCCCTTCAAATGGTGTCCCTCGGTAGAGAGTTGAATCGATAGGGATTGGGCGTATGTGAAGATCAAATTTTAGCTCCTCGTAATTCGAACCGCGTGGAGAGGCAACCATAAAGTCATCAGTAAAATGGCCAAGTGCTTCCACTCGGAACCAATAGAGCTTGGCTGGGTCGAGGAGCACACGATACTCAGCGGTATTCGTAGTAATTCGGGATGAGGTAACAGGTGTGGGATAGGGATCTTCGTAGACGTAGAGAATCGCTTCATTCACAGGCTCCTCACTTCCGTGCGAAAGAACCGCGCCGGTGTAGAGTTTGGTCGGATTCGTCAACGATTGTGCTTCGCCAACAGCGGATATCGTAAGGATGGAAACTGCTGTTGCCACTGAAAGAAAGATTGTTCTGTTCATTCTTCTCTAAAAAAAAACTATCGAAAGATCATCGAGCACGAATCGCGGAATATACTTCGCTCACAACGGGAATGCAAGGTCAGGTAGTTTCGGCCTTCTCAAGAAATCGTTGAATGCCAGCTTGGCAACCAGGTGTCATTCGCGCAGCCGCATTCATTCGTGAAGCATAGTCGAGCGCAGCTTGCAGCGACATTCCATCCATTGCTCCCATCATCTCCTTGGTTAACCGTACGGCAGTTGGGTCAGCTTTCCCGAAGGCTGTTGTTAAGGATTCAATTTCGCAGTCAAGCTCTTCTTCACTTGAAACGAGCGTTGTGATAAGCCCTCGACGATATGCCTCAGCCCCACTTACAATCCTCCCACTCAACAACAACTCTCTCGTCAACATTTGTGGAGATTTGCGGAGCAAGAATGCCATCACGATTGCTGGGACAAATCCGATGCCAACCTCGGTATAACCGAACTTTGCTGATTCGACTGCCACAACTACGTCGCAAACCGTTGCTAAGCCACATCCCCCCGCAATGGCGTGCCCGTGCACTCGGGCAATCACCGGTTTAGGGGATTCCCATATCGCTTGAAGAGTTCGAGCCAAGGCTGCCGAATCCTCCATATTCTCTGTAATAGAATAGCTGGAGAGTTCACGGAGGTAGGCAAGGTCAGCTCCGGCACAGAAGACCGTACCAGCACCCGAAATTACTATCGAACGAACAGATTCATCCTCACCACATTCCTTCAGGCTGGCATATAACTCCTCCACCATTGTTCGGTCGAGAGCATTCCGCTTCTCGGGACGATTCAGGAGAATCTGTCCAACCCCACTCTCAACCGTCAACACAACTCTACTGTAGGTTTTGATATTTGAAGCACTCATAGACTCAACAAAGATTACCGAACAATGAGTAAGGGAGTTGTGAACTGTTGCTCCCCTGTTTGATAGGTAAGATAGTAGAGACCACTGGAAAGATCACCGAGTGATAGTACAAGCCGACGTCCCACCGTCGAAACGTCAGATGAATGGAACGAAGTAATCATATCACCCCGAACATCGTTCAGAACAAATGTTCCAGCGGAGGTTAGGTGGGTCGGAAGGGTAATCTCGATTTGACTTCCTGCTGGGTTCGGGGTGATCGTCATCACTTCAAGGTCTGTTCGGTTCCCTTCTATCGCAACACTCGAAGTTCGAGCGTTGGCATAACGAGCCATTCCGTCGACAGCATCGAACAGGGAATTTTCAGAAAGACTTAGAATAAAGGTAACTGTATCCTCCGACTGATCGGCTACGTTCACAAGAATTTCACCAATCACCAGACTGATATCTGCTGGACCGACTGAAGGGTTTCCGATGCCGTTGGCAAGGGTGTTCCACTTCTCCTCTTTATTAAAGTCGTCAGTGATTTTTATGGGATCAGTGTTGTTGTTGATTGCAAAGAAGGGTACGCTCACCGCTGGCTGCGCAACACCTATCGCTAAGCTGGAACCACCCGGATTCGTTACCAAACCATAGCGTGCCACCCCCGGAACGAACTCCGACCCAAGAGCAATTGATTGACCAACATCACGACCATCTAAATCCCAATCCCCGAAGAATCCAACGCGTAGGCTGTCGATTGTTCTGCCACTCACATTCTTTACGTAGATATCCATCCCTAACGCATCCTGCACCGTGTCGACAAAGCGGACATGGCTTCGGATTTCAAGTCCAATTTTGCCCGGCACATCGCTGTCCGTGATAGAGAGTGTGCTATCATTTGCTGGGAGGGGAACTTCTACGACACGGAAGTCATTGTTCTGGTCATCCGTGTCGGTATTCCGCACGTTGTCGAGAACATGTGTACGGTCTTCTGCGATAATCAACCCACCTTCAAAGAGATGTGAGTTGTCATTGTAGAGCACCCCCTCGCCAAGCTCACCAATTTCAAGTCGGTCGAACCCAATTCTTCCCCTGTCGGTTAGCGTCCAAGCGATTCGAGAGTTACTGTAGACTGTATAGGGACGATAGATCCGGAGAACCTCGTAAGCATAGTCAGTATAACCATCAGCTTGAAAGTCGACCCGAACCTTAGTAAGGCCACTACTTGAGGCAAGGATTTCAAATGGGATTCCTTCCTGAGTAATCCAACTTTCGCCTGAACCGAGTGTGCCGATAGAAAGTGCCCCAACATCAAAGCGAATTGCGGCTGAATCATCGGTATAGCGACGTAAGTTGAGTTCTGCATTTGTACAGTCACCGAGAAGATTGGTCACCCCAAGCATCAATCTTCCTTTCTCCCCAACTGTGAACTGTTCTTTGCGGTTCCCACTTTCATCAACAGCCCAAACGGAATCAATAACAAGTGCTGGGTGTGAGAATGGATCTGTAGAGATTGCTTGGAGAGCATCGGCTCTTCCCGTCCCTATCAACCCCTCTTTTCCAAGATTGAGTTGATCGATGTTAACGGTGGACAAGCGAACGTGTGCGGCAGCTTGGCGAGCATCAAACTCAGGCCAACGACTTCGAACGAGTGCAACTATCCCCGAAACAACTGGGGTTGTGTAGGAGGTTGCTGGAGCAAGATCGTAGTATAGGGAAAGGTCGCTGGTGGTAAGCCCAGCGGTTGCAGTAATATCGATATGCTCTCCCCACGTCGTAACGAACTGACCAAGGTCACTATTAACTCCCCCCACCCCAAGAACGTAACGGTAGCCAGCAGGATAGAAGAGATTATACTCTTGGTCGTTTCCCCCTGCCGCAACAACAGTGGCATTATATGCTAAGGTGACATTCTCAATAATGTCTTGCTCGGCCCGAGAGTAAGTTGTGCTTCCCCAACTGCAATTAATCACCTGAAACCCTTGCTGCGCACAGTAGATGATACCCTCATACCCAGCAATAAGTCTGCTTGAGCCTTTACGGGCAGCTTTCACCGGAAAGAATCGACATTGATTTGCAATCCCTGCAATGCCGCGATCATTGTTGGTTGCGGCGGCTGCATATCCTGAAACCTGTGTGCCATGCTCACCATTCTCTGTGTTTCCGTGGGCCGATCCGTCTCCCCCTGCTGTGAGATTTACTCCCTTCCAGTCGTCAACGTATCCGTTATTGTCGTCGTCAATTCCATTCGTCGATTTGTCGTTCCCAAGGTTATCTAATCCAGCCTCACCATAGTTTGGCGCGATGTTCTCCCACAAGTCTTCGTGACGAGCGGTGATCCCTGCATCGATAATGCCGATGGTCAGAGAAGAATCCCCAGGCCATATCTTCCAAGCCTCGTCAGCATTAATAAATTGAACTTGTGTCTGCTCACCGAGCCGTGGATCATTCGGTTCACTTGGACTGAGAATCCTCGGTAGGATTACTGGTTCAGCATATTCAACTCCCGGAAGGGAGGAAAGCATTGCCGCCGCTTTGCGAGGGTGTACTGGATTGGCGTAGCTGACGGTAATGATCCGGGATAACTCACGTTCAGCGTTTAATGCAGCACTTCTACGATTACCTGAGAGAGAAGAACGATACGACTTAACTGATGGGGAGAGAAGTTGATCGCGAACAACCATCGGAGTGGCGGCCTCGAGACGTAGACCAACATTGGCAAACAATTCATTGAGGGTAGCTGTCAGATTTCCCTCAGCTGCCGATTCACTCAGCTTAATGTAGAGAGCGCCCCCAACTACCTCTTCACTGGTCAAAAGATCGGGAAGCAGACCGTGGTTCTCAAAGGCTATGAGCTTGGCCGACCGGTCAGAATCGACCTTGTTAATCTGCTGTCCAAAAACCGAATTGCTGAGGAGTAGACAGAAAAAGAGAGTGGCGACACTCCCTCCTATAAAT
>JBFWSB010000264.1:0-6815 GCA_050248595.1 Kapaibacterium sp. (SeqCode) | reverse complement strand
GTTCATGCGGACAATCTGTTGTGCCATAGTGTATTGTGTGAATAAGGATGCTGAATATACGAACGGTAGCCCAGAATGGATAGAGACACCTTAATTCGAGTTTGCGACGCTCTGTAGGAGAGGATGTTCCTCAAAATCACCTCGGCATGACGTGAAGTGCTAACTCTGCAACAGATGCGATGTGGAGTTCTTCTCCCTATGCGTTATCTTTTCCTTTTCTAAGCCAATTGGATTGTATCTTTTACGTCCTCCCTCTCCGCTCTACAGAAGTAGAGTTCGGCAAACATACCCACAACTGGTTTGGGGTGTTACGTAAGATACTTGTGGCGGGATATGACAGAATAATGAATGGGATATTATGAATAGTGACAGATTCCTTCAAAAGCTATCTGTAGTGCTTCCTCTCTTGGTGGTATGCTGCACAGTTGCCAAAGGGCAGCCGCAAACAGATTACCCAACAAACGATCCCTCATTAAACGAGTACGAGAATTTAGCCGCGACTCTTCTGGCTGAAGATATCAAGCATACGTATGGAGGTAAGGATTGGGCAGACAGCCTCTCCTTCTCATTTGATTTTGTTGTCTACAACAAACAGCGTCAGGAAGTAGCCCGTTACCACAACGAATGGAATCGCGCCACAGACGAAGGGTTGCTAAGTGGCAAACTGAACGATGGTCGAGTTTACACAGTCCGGTTCAGCAACCTGAGTGCTTGCCAGGGGACGATGATGATTGATTCGCAGGAGGTTGCCGCAGCAATTTTGCCCAGTGCTCTCCGCACAGCCTACGAACGCCTGCAGAATAACCTGCGTTGGTTGTTAACCCCTCAACGCTTACTCGACTCGGACGTAACACTGCAAATCCAGAGCGACACAACAATCGACGGTAAAGAGATTACTCCGATGAAAGTGATCTATAACGATTCCATTTCTACGGCCACTTCCGAAGTTCTCCTCTACATCAACTCTGGCTATAAGAATATCGAGCGGTGGCGTGTGAACTACGATGGCGTCTACCGAGAATATATCTGGCGATTGACCCGTCGTGTTGGATCATTCCTTTTTGCTACCAGACTCTGGGCAGAAGATTTTCAAACATACATCCAACTTGAGAGGATCAAGGTAAGCCGTGTCAACGGTGAAGAGGTTGCCCAGGGTGAAGAGGAAGGGAGTTGATCGCAGTTCAATAGCTGATAACTCCTATCTCCCCCCAGTATAATTTCTCCTCCGATTTCGGATGTAGTCCACAAAGAGCATTTCTCCTAACTCCCCGAGTCCTGTATAGTATGCGCGCCCGTTGTTTGATTTCGTCAACTCTTCCACAAAGTTGACCAGATATGGGTCCTGCGCAACCATGAACGTGCTAATCGTAATCTTCTCTCGGCGACAGGCCACTCCTTCATCTAAAGTCTTGTTGACAATTTTAGGATCGAGTCCAAAGGAATTCTTGTAGAGCCGCCCGGCATCGTCGAACATGGCCGAAGGCTTCCCGTCGGTAATCATAAAAATTTGCTTGTTGGCTCCACGAGAACGGCGAAGCAACGATCGCGCCATCCGCAATCCAGCCCGCGTGTTGGTGTGGAAAGGACCAACGCTGACGAAGGGGAGTTCCTGCAAACTGACTTCCTGGGCATCATCTCCAAAGAGGAGGACGTGAAGTCGATCTTTGGGGTAGCGAGTAGTAATCAGTTCGGAGAGAGCGAGGGCAACCTGCTTTGCTGGAGTTATCCGATCCTCACCGTAGAGAATCATTGAGTGAGAAATATCGAGCATGAGGACTGTGGCAACACTCGTAGTCTGCTCTGTCTCCTGCACTCGAATGTCATCTTCTCGCAGAGAGAAGCTGTCGAGATCGGCTACGCGACGGAGTGCGTTCGAGAGAGTTTCTGTTGCGTTGATATTCGATGGATGATCGCCGAAGACATACTTCCGTAAATCTCCCGTCTGCTCAACTCCAGTGCCGGAGTGTGGTGTTCGATGTTCTCCTGAAAAGCCTTTCTTGAGTGAGGTAAAAATTTCTTCGAGAGCATCACGACGAATCCGCTGCCGACCCTTTCCCGTTAAGCCGAGACCTTCCCCACCATCTCCTCCTTCTTTAACTAATCCCCTCCTCTTCAACTCGTCAACAAACTCCTGCATGGTCATATCGCCAAGAATTCCCCGCGATTGATTCAGATAATCCATCCAGCGCAACGCCTGATCCACGTCGCCTGAAGATTTCATCAGCAGATAACTGAAGAGCTTCAACAGCTCCTCTATCCGCTCCTCACGACTCAGCTCGTCTCCATTCCAGTCAGTATATCGAATGTGCATTCTATCAATTCAAAAGGCAAAATGAAAAACTCAAAACAGGAAATCAGGATATTCTCAAACAACTCACTCTATAAACTCTACGAACTCTCAACACTATAAACTCAATTCGTTAACGCGTAAACAATGATGTTCGTTCCGATCTGAAGTGCCGTCTCTCGTTTCTCGGGAGGATCGTTGTGAACTTCAGGGTCAGCCCAGCCATCGCTCGGGTTTGTTTCATATGTGTAGAAGACGCAGAGTCGGTTATCCTCGGTGAAGAGTCCTAACCCCTCTGGAGCCTTATCGTCGTGCTCGTGAATTTTGGGGAGTCCGTTCGGGAAGTCAAAGAAGGAATGGTAGAGATTGTGCGAGAAGGGGAGTTCCCGCAATTCCTGTTCAGGAAAGACTTTCCGCATCTCCCGACGGACGGCAGTGTCCAGACCGTAGTCGTCATCGATGTAGAGGAAGCCTCCGTTGTCGAGATAGGAACGGAGATGTTTTGCCTCGGTATCGGTGAAGTTGATATTGCCATGTCCAGTAAGGAAGACTATTGGGTAGTTGAAGAGCTTGTCGCTCGATAACTCTACTGACTCGAATGTCGGGCGGACATTAATAGTGGTCTTCTCTGCAACGTACTTCAGCAAGTTGACCTCTGCCGATTGATCGTTATACCAATCTCCCCCCCCCGAATACTTTATGCGAGCCAGAACAATTGCACTAGTCGAGGCGTCGTTCTCGTTTGCTCCCCCCCCTTGTGCAAATAGTGGAGGGGCAGAAAGAGACAGAATTAGAAAAAGGATATGGATGTGTTTCAAGGTCAATTCAAAAGTAAAAATTCAAGAAAGAGTCACGCAAGGGCGCAAAGATGTAGTGGCACCTCATACACTCCCACACTCATATACTCATCCACTTAACTCTATAAACTCTACGAACTCCCCCCGTGACGCCGTTCTTCGGAAAATAGTGAGTTACGATGAAAACAAATCCATCTGTCCTCCAGAATTAGGTCGGCGGAAGTTTGCCGTAGTTAGTGGTGAGGGGCGACTGTTCAGGTTCAGCTTTCGCGATGTCATCTTGAACAGTTGTGTAATTGTCTCGGCTCGCGGGCCAACGCCCCTCATTCGGGCACCGAACTCGGTAGCATTTAATGTCTCCCCTTTCATCTCGCGGAGAGCGTTGTGAACCTTCTTGACTCGGTCTGGCTCTTCTCGATCAAGCCAGTCCAAGAAGATTGGTTTGACTGCAAGTGGAAGTCGGAGAATTACGTGCGCTCCCCACTCCGCTCCAGCACTTGCAGCCGCTGTTAAAATGGCTGGTATCTCCTCCTCGTTGAGTCCCGGAATTACTGGGGCAACCATAACCCCAACTGGTACGCCAGCAGCTGCAAGCCGTTCAATAGCTTTCAACCGCATCTCTGGCGTTGAAGTTCTCGGCTCCATTCGTCGGGCGAGATCACGGTCAAGCGTCGTGATCGAGAGAAAAACCATCGCACAGTCAAGCGAAGCTAACTCTGCGAGAATATCAAGATCACGGCAGACCAAAGCATTCTTGGTAACGATGCCGACAGGATTCCGAAACTCGCACATCACCTCGAGTATGCTGCGGGTAATTTGCATTCCTCGCTCCAACGGCTGATAGGGATCGGTAACTCCACTCATCGAGACGGCAGTTGGCTTCCAGGAACGTTTCATCATCTCCTTTCGAGCAAGATCTGCCGCATTTCGCTTTACGAGAATCACCGACTCGAAGTCGATACCGGCATTGAAACCTAAGTATTCGTGGGTAGGGCGAGCATAGCAGTAGGCACATCCATGTTCACAGCCCCGGTATGGATTGATCGAGTGGGTGAAGGGAATATCTGGACTGTTGTTTGTAGCAAAAGCGGAACGTGATGTATCGTCGAGAATGCGAGTGCGAGGATCCGGCTCAAACGAGCGATCTTCCCACCCATCATCAAACTGATCACTTCCCAACGAAGTAAACCGATTTCCGGTATCCAGATATGTGCCACGGCGCGACATCCAGCAAATGTATTCAGATGAACACCTTCCTGCAAATTTTCTTTGTGAGATTGAAGAAAACAGCCATTTTGAAGGCATTCAATACGAACCGACATTCATACATAACGCAATGCTCTACAGTATTCCCTTCTCGTTTCCAGAAACCTACGGTGGCTTAGCTGAGACCGACGGTATCGCTCGCTTTGATGGACAACATCTCACGCTCGAATTCCAAGTGAGAGATGCTGTGTTCGGCGTTGTGAAATCAGAGGTAAAAGAGATTCTTCTTCCGGTTGAAGAGATCGCATCCGTACACTACAAGCGTGGCAGGTTCAGCGGTCGACTCAGCATTCGCTCACACAAGATCGTTCAAGAAATTCCAGTTCAGAAAGGTGGCGAGTTTATCCTCTCGTTCAAGAGACGGCATCGAGATGAGGGAGAAGAGTTTGCGTCGATACTCCAACTGAGAGTTTCGGAAGCAAAGCTGAAGCGCTTGGAAGAGGAGTAAGGTGAGGGAGGATAGTTGATCGTGGATCGTAGTTAGGGACTACTCTTTTATTTCCTCTCTCCATCTACTTCTCCGCTTGCCCCACCAACCTTCACCATCGCCGCCAAGAGTGGGAACATGATTTCGTGATGTCCCGCAAAGTCGAAGCCTTCTCCCCCATCTTGGGTTGGTCGGGTTACCACATTCATTCGGGGACGATAGTGGCGGATCATGTCGAAGTTCGCCGTCGTGAAGTTGAAGACATCTGCCCCAAGATTCCGCGCAACAGTTAAGGCCTTCAGGAAAACCTCGGGCAAGACTACTGCCGACCCAAAGTTCAGCACGACTCCTCCCGATCCTAAATATCGCAGCTCTTCACAGAGCAATCGGAAGTCACGGAAAGAGAGTTCACCTGTTGCATCGCCACGCATCGAGGGCTGCTGGTGAACGATGTCGGCTCCGATAGCAACGTGAACAGTCACTGGCAAATTCAGGCGCACACACGTCCCGATGATTGAATTCTCCCCTCCCTCTTCAGCAAGAAGGTGCTCACCGATAGCCTCACCAAAACCGATTTCTGGATCATCAGATTCATAGGCATGGACCAGTGCGCCGTTGATAAACTCTCCAGTCTCCTTCGCCATGCCGAACGAGCCATCGGTCAGTGCGGCGGCAACATCTTCACTTGTTTCACCGAAGAGAGCCGACTCAACATCATGAATTGCGGCAGCAGAGTTCATTGCAACACCAGTGAGCAGGCCTCTCTGAAGCAGATCACAAACCAGCGGGACGAGTCCAACTTTTACGACGTGTCCCCCCATCATCAGGATAGCAGGCTTCCCCTTCTTCCGTCCTGCAACCCAGTTTCCGGCGAGGCGACGCAAGTCACGCGCAGCCAAAATATCTGGCAACGTATCGAGGAACGATGCAAACTCCTCCCCCGGCTCGAACGGCCTCCCCAAATCGTCACGGGTGACTTTGCTGGAACGCTGTTCGATTGAGAGCAATCGAACGTTTGACAGATCAGATTTTGGATAACGGGACATGGAATCAATTCAAAATTATCAATGCAAAATTCAAAAGCAGGAAAGGATGGAGAGAATTAATCGAATCAAGCCTATTCGAGGATAGGCTCACAATAACTGGAGAAGACCACTCTCCTCT
This sequence comes from Kapaibacterium sp. (SeqCode), assembly GCA_050248595.1. Classification (GTDB taxonomy): domain Bacteria; phylum Bacteroidota; class Ignavibacteria; order OLB7; family OLB7; genus JAGWAZ01. The sequence goes on along the minus strand of JBFWSB010000264.1, from coordinate 874 downwards.
ATAAGGCTTGAGTTGAGTTGACTCATCTTATATTATCTTCCAGATAATATAACTTTTGTAGTAGTGATTTGCCCTTCCTTCCTTTTAATTGCAACAGCATAGACACCGGGCAATAGTTCAAGAGAAAGAAGGAGAGGAACGCCCCCTTGATGAGGTTTTACTTGCTCAACAGAACATTGTTTTCCGAGCAGGTTGTACGTGAGCAATTCAAACGGTTCCCCTTGATGAATAGAAGCAGGAATAACTAATGATCTCTCTCTCACGACAACACTTTCAGTTGATTGGTGCGTATCTTCTAACCGAACAGTCAGTGATTGTCGTTTTAACCGCAGAATAGAGGCATCACCTCCAATAACAAACGCTGTCTCTAATGAAGGGTAGGCAACTCCACGAATACTGACTGAGCTACCGGAAAAGGCATCGATTCCATTCCATGTCTTTCCCCCGTCCGTTGTGACCACTAATTTATTTGCTCCTCCTCCTGCGATACAATTGAGACGGTCTGCACAATCCACATCCGAAAGTCCCAGCTTTGGTTCGACATATTCTCGAACTTGATCGTGCCACGTTAATCCACCATCGGTTGTTTGAACAATCACATCTTTGCCCACAAATAGACTGCCGCTATCGAGTTCATTTCCTACAGCCCATCCATACAGCGAATCGACAAAACTCATCCTTGCTGCTGCCCATGGCCCAGTAACCACACGCCAGTTGTCCCCTTCGTTTTCGGTTAACACTACTCTCACAACACCCGGCTTTGCTATTCGAATAAGCAGTTTACGGGGAGTTAATGGGATAGCATAATCATAGCTATAAGATAGAAATGAGTCAGGAAGAGCGACCGGTTGCCAACTACTGCCAGAATCGATTT
>JBFWSB010000263.1:0-6838 GCA_050248595.1 Kapaibacterium sp. (SeqCode) | reverse complement strand
GGCTACGTGGGAGATTGGTGGAATATCGAACGTTTCGCACATCGCCCGCTGCACAACTTCACCCCGAATTGCTGGCTGCAAGTGGCGCAGTTGCCGAACGTCGAGCAAAATCCGTTCTCCGTGAATAGGCTCCTCAACTGTTGCTCCCCGCAGGGCAGTCTCCACCGCACTTGAAAGATAGCGGTCGAAATCACGCATCAGTCCGGCTGTCGTATTCAGCGTCTCCACAACATTCGGGTTGAACGTCCGAAGAAGTGCCATCAACTCGTGCCGAACTCTGTTTCGGGTAAATTCTCCCGACTGATTCGATTCATCTTCACGCCACTCCAACTCGCTTGCACTTGCATATTCCTCGATCTGAGACCTACTCTGCCCCAATAGTGGACGAGCAACAATCACACTTCCCCCTCCAGCAAGTCGACGGGTTGGTGGGATACCGGCGAGGCCGGTTACGCCACTTCCGCGCAAGAGATTCATTATGAGAGTCTCTGCGTTATCGTCGGCGGTATGCCCTGTCATCACGGTATCGTAGCGATGGCGACGCGCAATCCGTTCTAAGAAGGCATAGCGCTCACGGCGGGCGGTCTCCTCAACAGAACGTCCTTCTTCATCGGCAATACGCCGGATGTCTCCAGAGGCAACAAACGCCTTCACGCGATAGCGTGTAGCAAGTTCGCGGACAAAGTCTGCATCAACAGTGGAAGACTCACGCAATCCATGATCGAAGTGGGCAACTCCGAATGAAAACCGCAGAGGCACGGAGAGGCGGGCGATAACATCAAGCATCACCACAGAGTCGATCCCCCCGCTCACTGCAACCAGAATTGACTCACCCCCGTGAGACATTTCGTGCAAACGCATAAAGCGACGAACCGATTCTACAAAAGGATCGATCGTTTCTGATTTTCTAACCATATAAGGTGAGAAATTTACGGAACGTGGAGAGAACAGGGGGGGAGAATTCAAAATGAAAAATTCAAAATTCAAAAAAAGGGTCGGAGAGAGGACTATTTACTCTCGAATTCTCACTTTGAACTTGCATCTCCCCCTTAATCATCTTCCGCTGGCAAGGTAACACTGGTGGGAACCTCTTCAGATTCCCGTCTGCGCGTGTTTGGTGTAGTAGTGGGAGCATTCTTTGGCGTTTCTGTATTTGCCGGTTTGCTTGATGCTTCTTCTACGCTCCCGGATGGTGGGGTTGTCTCCTCATCCACCTTCTCAGCATCTTTCGGGACAACCTCTATCATCTCCTCCTCTTTCTTCTCCACCTTCTCTTTTGGGATCGGCGTTTTTATCTCCACAACCACCGTCCGAGAGTAATATCGCCCTTCAGGAAAATCATTGTTGTAGATCGTATCCCGCTCACCCACACCGATAATCTTTGCCTTTTCCAGCCCCATAATCTGGGCAGCCCGTTCTGCGCGCCCTTTGGCAAGCCGCTTGTTGTAGTAGGGGAGTCCGATGCGGTCGGTGTAGCCGGTGATTGTCACATCAGATTCTGGGTTGATCCGCTCATCCATAATAATTGCTGCCTGCTGCGAGAAATCAAAGATTCCTGCCGAGTCGAAGCTGTAGAGGAGCAGATTATATCGATCCACATACATGCCCCCCTCGATATTCCTATCTACTTCAAAGCCACCTTCTTCAACAAACCAGACCGAAGTACTCGGCAGCGACCGACGGCGGACGTAGAGCGAATCGAGGATAATTAACTCCGAGGTAATCTCGATTGGGCCACGACGGTTTAGATCGGGACGAGACTTCAATTCCAAGTCGATCTTCTCAGGTGGGGGACCAAATCCGGCGGCGGCTCGCTGAATCACTGAATCGCCAACAGTAACGTTCACCTGCCACGACTCAAGCTGTGCAATTGAGTCAGGAACATCGGCAGCAGGGGGAAGAAGACGGATAACTCCGGCTGGAGCAAGGAGGAGAGTGTCGGGAAGGCGGACAGGACCGATCAGCGAGAGCATCGAGGAATGAAACTCGACACGACGATTTTCTGTGTCTCCTTCAAGAGTATCAACTTCGCTGAGAGATGGGTTTGCTGGCAACCCACGGGCAACCACTTTCATACGATCTTCGCGGATTCTCCAGACATCGCGCAGATAGTCGCGTGCTGCCTCGGCACGGCGCAATGCAAGGGTACTGTCAGGCGACTCGAACTGTCCTACACAACCGGTGATCGTAACGTCGGCGTTTCGAGCATTTCGCATTCGATAGCCGATGATATTGAGAATCTGGTAGTAAACGTTCATGCTGGAACCCCGCTCGATTCTCTCTTCTTGCCATGTCCGCACATCTCGCCGGTCAATTCGGATATAGCGATCTGGAATAGTAGCAGAGTCTTTGTCGAAGAAAATGTAGGGGAGCAGAGCGTGCACTTCAGTTTGCTGCACCTGCTGTGAGCTGGCAACGAGTGTGTCTACAAGTCCTGCATCGGTTACCCCTTTCGCTTGTACTGAGGTAACGCTATCCTCTTCCACAACTGTAGTGTCTGGCCGTGGCGGTGGTGGTGGAAGTGCCACCTTCCGTTGACCGAAGCCTGTTTTCAATCCGAGGGTAAAGGAAATAATGTCAGCTTTCCAATCTCGGTCACTTCCGTATGCTGCGGTAATATCTCCGATCATCGGAGCATACTGCGCATCCAACAGAAGAGCCAATCGATCGGTGAGTGCAATCTCGACACCAATACCGACAGTAGCCCCGAGTTTCGTATCTGGTTTTGCAACCGCTCCCTGCGTCACACGGGTTCGCTTGGGACCGTTGACGTTTGGGAAGACCAATCCCTCCTCAGAGATAATCTCTTCGCTGTAGTCGTAGGTCGTCGTCAGCGGAACCATGATGGAGGGGCCTGCAAAGAGGTAGAGAGGGAGCGATTCAGGCATTACCCGGAAGTGAGGTGTCAGAGAAAGATAGTTGAGCGAACTTGCAACGGTTCCCTCAACAGTTGCCGGACGAACAACCCCACCTCGCGTTAAGACATCGACACGATTTTCATACTCCCCGGTCATCTTCCCGCCACGCTGCTGCATTGCTAAGCGTCCGCCAACGCCAAATATCGTACTGAGCGGAAACTCAACCAGAAGCCCTCCCGTCCACCCAGTCCCCGATCCTTTCGTAAAGATGTGCTCTGTTGTTCCGGGAGGACCACCTGTCAGGCTGAGAGGATCCATGCTGGCCAAATGGGTGTTCAGAGTAATTCCTCCGAAGAGGCCGATGTAGCCGAGTGGCTCTGGCTCACTTCCGGTAGAATCTTGCTGCGCAGAGCCTTTCCCGACAACTATCAGAAGAAGCAAAAAGGGGAGTAGAACTGTGCTGCGAAGAGACAGCACAGATGGTTTCACATCACACATTATGATTATCAATGAATTATTCACAACATAGGGGAACGTCTCGATAAACTTGACAGTTCCCGTTATCCCTATCTTTGCACAAGGTACTACCGATTTAAAACAGCGAAACTATGACCTATACAATTCCCTTTTCCGTTGAAGAGAAGCCTCAACTCTGTCTGATTGAGCTATTTGACCTCTCTCAACAATACATCATTGCAGAGATTTATCGTCAGGAATGCCAACCCGGAGCACATTCGGTAGAATTTGATCCATCGATTGTAGAAGATGGGCTTGAAGCTGGCGTTTACATCCTGCGCATTACTATTGGCAACCAGTCAGAAGCCTATCCGTTCCGCTATATGCCGTAACGTCCCCCTTCTACTAAAGGTTAGTTTTTAGGAGGGAAGAGAGTAGGTAGACTGCGTTACAGACCAGCCTCGTTCAAGGCTGCCGGCTCTGACTTGCCAAACTGGATCGCCTGCTGAACTTGTTGGAGTTTTTGAACATCTCCTCCCCCATTTACGAAGGCTTCGATCCCTGCATCCGAAACCCCAAGAGCCTTCAGGCTTTGATAGTCACGTCCGGCGAGGACATCTTCCTTTTTATCGACAAACTTTCGCTCGGCGATGCGGAGGATTGTTGGCTCACCTATCCCTGCATGTTTCATTACGCGCAGATCTGCCTCCCACTGACGCACAGCGCCCATCTTCACAAGCGCAACAAGAGCTGTGCCTGAGAACCCTGCCCCACTCAACGTCTGCATTTCCATGCCGATGTCGAACTTCAGGTCGTCGTCGTGCATCATCTTCACGATCTCCACGGCAACAGTACCGTCAAGCCCACCACGCTTTGCAATCTCCAGTTGAGCAAGTTCTTCCTCGTTCAAGCTAAGGCGACTTAGTTCTGCTGCGGTCTCTTCTTCGTACCCAGCCGTTGTCAACGTCCCCTTATCGACTTCGTCAACTTCACCACCACCACAAGCTGTGAGCATGATGGTAAGAGGGAGTATCATTAGTAGGAGCAGAGAAGATATTTCCCCTCTCGATCTCTTCATAGTTCTGCTTAGTCTCATTGATTTTTTTGCTTCTTTGACTTCGTATAACAGATGTTCCACTATATCTGTTCCCTCTCCACATTGCTCTGGTTCACATTGTCCGACTCAGACTCTATTACCTCTACCTCTTCTATTGACATCTCCTGATCCTCCACATCGTCTTGCAAGATCATTTCGTCTGGAAGAAGGCCCTCCACTTCTCCCTCTTCAGCCTCACCGATAACTTCGGTCTCCTCAATGATTTCTTCCACCTCGTTAGTTGGCGATGTGTCCGCTTCCTCTCCCTCTTCAGCTGTAGCAACCGACTCATCCCCAACAGAGACGAAAGCCTCTGCTACAGAATCATCTTCCCCTCCATCAAGTTCAAGGAGTTCCTGTGTTACTACCTCCGATACACCTTCTGGTCGTGTAGCAGAGTAGGCATCATCTTCCATCAGTTCTTCCAGTTCACGGAGCTTTGGAAGGTCGCTAAGACTGTTCAGACCAAATGCTCGGAGAAAATCTTCCGTGGTTCCATAAAGAAGAGGCTTGCCGACAGCTTCACTCCGTCCAGTGATCGTAATCAAGTTTCGTTCTAAAAGGGAGAGGAGAACTTGATCGCAGTTCACGCCACGAATAGCCTCCACTTCCGGCTTTGTCACCGGCTGACGGTAGGCAACAATGGCGAGGGTTTCAAGTGCAGCCGGGGAGAGTCTACGGCGCGAGCGTTCTTTTGAGAGAAGGCCAACGAATTCCCCATACTCCTTAGTTGTAGCAAACTGGAAACCACCGGCAAGCTCCATGATTCGGAATGGTCTTCCCTCCGCTTCATACTCATCATTGAGTTCGGCAATCATTGTTCGAAGTTCTTTCTGCCCGATCTGTCCAGCAGATACCATCTGCTCTCCATTGCCTTCCTCTCCACTCACTTCCACTGATTCAGCCTCAACCTCAGTTTCTTCCTCTCCACTCTCCCCGGAGCCTTCCGCACCGTCACCACTCTCAAGATCAAAAAGTGTCTGCTCGTTCGACGGTTCTCCCCCCTTCTTCCCTTTGCTTTCATCTTCGTAGAGAAGCCGCAACAGTGTGCGAGGTGCTACCGGATCTTCGCTCGCGAAGATCATCGCCTCGATAATCGGCTTCAATCGTGGTAGTTCTGTCGGTACTAATACTCGTGCCATATCCGAGAGCGTTCGCCTTACAAAATTGAGTTGACAAGAAATTATACTTCGTAGAAGACGACATCATCTTCTTCTTCACCGTGATGGAACCCAACCCGCCTGTTCTTAATCAGCTCCAGAAGTGCGAGAAAGGTGACGGTGATCCACATTCGCCCCTTCCCCTCGAAGAGTTCCATCATGCCGACTTGAAAGCGCTTACCCAGTTCTCCCAGAACAAATTCGGCCTGCTCTTCAACTGTCCACGTAATCTGTTCGATTACCATCTCCTCACGTCTCGGAGCACGGTCGAAGGCTTTCTTATATGCTTCAAGCAGTCGGAAGAGGGTAACGTTCGAGAGGATTTCCTCCGCTGTCGGCTCTTCAAGAATTTTTTCATCCCCCTTGAAGAACTGCCGATAGCGCAAATTGCGATACTCTTCCTCACGCTCCTTTAACGACTCGGCGACTTCTTTATACTGTTTGTACTCGAGAAGTCGGCGAACAAGTTCAGCACGTGGATCTTCCTCCTCCCCCTCCTCTTGTGGACGTTCATCCTTCGGCAGAAGCATCTTCGCCTTGATCCGCATTAACTCAGCGGCCATAACGATAAACTCTCCGGCCTTCTCCAAGCTGAGCATCTGGATTGCGCGAGTATACTCGAGGAATTCCTCGGTAATACTTGCAATCGGAATATCGTAAATATCGATCTCGTCTCTCTTGATAAAGAAGAGGAGCAGGTCAAGCGGCCCCTCAAACCGTTCAAGCGAGACAACAAGTGGATTTGCGTTCATCGGCGGGAAGATACGAAAACAGAGGATCGTGCCGGAACAGGGGAAGAGTGAAAGTCTCTCTACACTCTCCGAACACCTTTTAGAGTGTGAAGCTCTGAATAGCAAGATGCCCACTCAGACGCTCCCCAGACTCTACAGAATCACCCGTAAGTCGGAGGAAGTGCGCCGCAATCTATCCACTGAACAAGATTCTGGTTCTGCCAACGAGCTTGAGCCTGATACACCTTGCAAGAAGAATCGCAAAGGTTTTATCTTTGTAGGCGGAGAGAGAGAGAGTCTGGTTGGAAGAGGTGATACCCAAAGAGAGGCTTCAGCAAAGCCTCTGCACCATTACGACAATCTCTTACACCGCCGTTGGCATTCAGACCCAACAGCATGTTTCCCAAGCATTCCGCAATATCACTTATCAGGTGTGGTTGATGAGTACCTATTCTACGATGATTCGCTCGTTGGTCAAACGGCTGGATGCCACCACGAGTCTGCCCGACCGGCTGGCAATTCTTCAGTCCCTTGGAC
>JBFWSB010000262.1:0-6848 GCA_050248595.1 Kapaibacterium sp. (SeqCode) | reverse complement strand
TTGCTGGCATGTCTATCTAACATGGGCATTGACATCGACCGTCCCTGCTTCAGAATATACTGTTGCACAGTAAGGTCTATCTTAGGGTTGCTCGGTCGATTGCAGTCACCCTCTAATCTAATAGAGGGCTGCCGAAGAGTCTCGCTGGTTGTGTAGAGCAAATCGTATCGCACTGCTTTAACGGCGAGATTCCTCGGATGACCTCGGAATGACTTAAACTTGGATTGCAGATTGCCAATGCTGTGGTGACTTGAACTTGGTGTCAAACACTTCACTTTACCAAAGTATCTCAATCCGATATCCAACTCCCTGACTGCTACCTACTACCTGCTGAAGATGCTTCTCTCAATCCGAAATCCCCAATCCACATTCCGAAATCAAACTTCCTTTCCTATCTTCCCACTCAACCTAAACTCAAAGAACCCTAAACCCTGATATCATCACCATGATTTCACAACTCCGTTCTGCCGGGACGCTCGGCATTGATGCTTTTCTGATTGACGTTGAGACACACGTCGACAAACAGTTGTTCGCCTTTAACATCGTTGGCCTCCCCGATAACGCGGTGAAGGAGAGTCGTGAGCGGATTATGGCCGCGATTAAGAATAGCGGACTCGACATGCCGGGACGAAAGTACACAGTCAACCTGGCCCCCGCCGACGTTCGGAAGGAAGGCTCAGCATTTGATCTACCTATTGCTCTCGGTATTCTCTCAGCTACCGAACAGATTCCAGCAAACGCACTGGAGAAGACACTGGTGTTAGGTGAGCTTGCACTCGACGGCACACTTCGTCCAGCGCGGGGAGCACTTCCCATTGCTATAGAGGGAAAGCGTTCAGGGATGCGACAGGTTATCCTCCCACTATCGAACGCCGAAGAGGCTGCGTTGGTAGAGGGGATCGACGTGATCGCCGTCGAATCACTCGCACATGCCGTCTCATATCTCGCTGGCAAGGAAAAGATTCCCCCCTACTCAGTCGACCGAAAAGAACTCTTCAAACCTGACGACAAACCGGCCTTTGATCTCTCCGATGTGAAAGGTCAAGAGAATGTGAAGCGAGCCTTCGAGGTGGCTGCCGCAGGTGGACACAACCTGATTATGGTGGGACCACCCGGAGCTGGGAAGACGATGATTGCAAAGCGGCTCCCCTCGATTCTCCCTCCGATGACATTCGACGAAGCACTGGAGACAACGAAAATTCACTCCGTTGCCGGAGTCCTGCCGGAGAACACCCCACTCATCATTAGCAGGCAGTTCAGAAGTCCGCACCACACTATCTCTGATGCCGCACTTGTCGGCGGAGGAATGGGGGTAGCACGTCCGGGAGAAATTTCGTTGGCGCACCACGGCGTTCTCTTCTTGGATGAACTTCCTGAGTTTGCGCGGAATGTGTTGGAGGTATTGAGGCAACCACTTGAGGATAACCGAATCACTATCAGCAGAACGAAGCTCAGTCTCACATTCCCCTGCAACTTCATGCTCGTAGCCAGCATGAACCCCTGCCCTTGCGGGAACTTCGGGAACCCAAACGCGCAGTGCAACTGCTCTCCGGTGCAAATCCAACGCTACATGTCCAAAGTCTCCGGACCACTCTTAGATAGGATTGACATTCACATTGAAGTTGGTGCAGTGAAGTATCAAGAACTCTCATCCGAACGAAAAGGGGAAGCGTCGACAGTAGTCCGAGAGCGGGTTGTGGTGGCACGTGAAGTGCAGGAAGAGCGGTTCAAGGAAAATCCTGAAGTCTTCAAGAATGCCGACATGGGATCGAAAGATATTCGAGCCTTCTGCAAGCTCGACTCGGCTGGGCAAGACTTGCTGAAGATGGCGATGAGCAGACTCGGTCTCTCGGCTCGGGCATACGACAAGATTCTGAAAGTCTCAAGAACAATTGCCGACCTCGCCGGTGTTGAGGCAATTCAGCCTGAACACCTCTCCGAAGCAATCCAGTATCGAAGTCTGGATCGGCAGTTCTGGAGTGTGTAAAATCAAGTTCTTAGAGTTTGTAGAGTTGAGAGTGTGTAGAGTTCATAGAGTTGAGTGTTCTCAACGGGATGCAGTGTTTGGCTTGCCCCGCAGACACTTAGGAGTACGTCTTCTCGGAGCGGCTCGATGGTTGTGAGCTTCTTGGGTGAACATCGTGATGTTCACGCATAAGCGACTGCGATACAAGCTTTGCACCAAGATACCTACACTGATCTGCCTGCCCCGGAGGGGCTGCCGTTGTGTGGCCGGGGACAAAGTCCCCGGAAAATGAAGCATTGCGCATTCTCTCGCCCAGAAGGGGCAGAATGAATCATCAAAGAAGAAGAGATGAGCAGCTCAGCCCCACTCTATGGCGAGGAATTCAGATAAAGAATCTTCTGCCTTAATTTGCTCTGACAACTGATTCACATCTGATATAGAAGCAGCTACATCATCCTCTGATGTCACAAACTCTTCCCCTCCTGTCTTCAATCCTGTTCACGAAAACATGACTGAGAACAGGAGAGGTTTTATCATGAAGAGAATAGTCTCAACTGCTGGGATGCTGATTGCTGCACTCACAACCATACTGTCCACCCCACTATCAGCACAATCTCCGGGGGATATTGATTCAAGTTCAGTAGACGTTACTGAGAAAGTGATCGCTATGAACAATGAACACTCCAAGGCAATCCCGACTACTTGGAACGAAGGAGAAGTCAGTGAACTGAAGCTCTCTACAAAAGCAGTAAAGAAGCGAGCCAACGGATTTGAAATCGCACTTCCAAGCAATGCCCCAGTCCCAACCCCAACGATTTACGACGGGAAACTCTACAGCAGCGGAGGATTTCATAGCAAGGAGTTCTTCTGTTTTGATGGGGAGACAGGGAAAGTAATTTGGGGAGTTTCACTCAACGATGATGGCCCTTCAAGTGCGGTTGTGGAAGAGAACGTCGTCGTTTTCAACACAGAGTCGTGTACAATTTTTGCCCTCGACGCTCAAACTGGAAAGCACCTCTGGAGCTGGTGGCTCGGCGACCCACTGATGTCGACCCCAACGATATACGACGGCAAGGTCTACACCTCATATCCACGCTCCTCACCCGATGGATCAGCCTCCCACATCATGGCTTGTTTCGAGCTACACACAGGGAAAGTACTCTGGCAGAAGTGGATCGACAGTGACGTGATGAGTGCTCCAGTTGGAACCGACGGAGTGATCTTTGCCACAACATTTGCTGGAACACTCTATAAGTTCGATCCAAACAGCGGAGAGATTCTCTCAGCTGTGCAAAATCGGTCAACCTCGGCTCCAGTCATCGTCAACAATCAGATTTACTTCACGCAGAGGGCAGACCGTGATGGCACGGTTCGTGAGGCAATTGCCCGCGCGGACAAGACCAGTGTCTCCGGCATTGTTCGGCTGAATGAGAAAGATGCCATCTACCTCGATCAAAAAGTTCAGGAAGATTCCGAATACAAAGCTAAGGGTATGAGTTTAGACGCAGGGAATGGATTTGGCGAGGGTGCTCCCTCCACAGCAAATGCAGCAGTTGCTGCGGAGAATATCGGACAAGGGAATGTCTCAACGCTCCAGTCGTTTCAAGGATCACGGATTCTCCACGCCGACGGGCGGAACTTCAACACAATGGGGGATGAGATCATCTGTACAGACCCAGAGAGTGGAGATGTCGTCTGGTCGACAAAACTGAGTGGAGAGCTTGAGTCGACCGGCGGTTTTCTGGGAACATCACCACTGATGGCCGGGAATGAAATCATCGTTGCCACCTACAGTGGCGAAGTGCGGAGGATGTCGGGTGACTCTGGAAAAGTAATCGAGGCATATCAGATTCAACATCCAGTCCGATCACAACCGGCAGTGATGAATGGAAAAATTTATGTTGGAACTGATGATGGAAAGATCATCTGCATCGACACGAAGGAAGATCACCTAACGGGCTGGTCAACGTGGGGAGGGAACTCGGCACACACTGGAATTGGGGCAAAGTAAAGATCCGCCTTTGATTGGTAAAAATGCGAAGGGGGCAAAATCTTTGCCCCCTTCAACCTTTTAGACGAATCAGATCAGCCTGACTGCCCTGACTTAAAAGAAGGTTGGATACTTCTTCGGATCGGCCTCGTTCATCATTGAGTAGACCGCCTCAAAGATATGCTCAGCAAATGGTTTGGACCAATAGCTGCCATCCGTTCCGTAGGCAGGCCGATGCTCTTGCGCGGTCAAGGTCTTTGGATCGGAGTCGAGCCAACGCCACCCCCCTTGCTCTTCGAGAACCTTCTGCATCATGTAGGCTGTTGTTCCCCCCGGCACATCTTCGTCGAGGAAGAGAATGCGATTTGTCTTCTTCAACGATTCAACAATGATGCCCTGTAGGTCGAACGGGAGAAGCGACTGTACGTCGACAATCTCCACATCAATTCCAACCCCGGCAAGGAGATCGGCAGCTTCATCTGCAAAGCGGCAGCAAGCACCGTACGTGACTATAGTGACATCACTCCCCTGCCGAATCACCTCTGGTAGACCGAGAGGCAACGTAATCTTGTCGATGTTGTTTGGTAGTGGTTCACGCGAACGATAGCCACTAAGTACTTCCACCAACAAGGCAGGCTCATCACTCTGCAAGAGCGTATTGTAGAAGGCTGCCGCTTGCGTCATGTTGCGGGGAACGAGGACGTGCATACCACGAACCAAGTTGATGATCCCTGCCATCGGAGAACCGGAGTGCCAGATACCTTCAAGACGGTGTCCACGTGTGCGGATAATTGCCGGAGCTTTCTGCCCACCCCGCGTCCGGTATTGCACGGTCGCCAAGTCATCGGACATTATCTGAAGGGCGTAGAGGAGATAGTCGAGATACTGTATCTCCGCAATTGGGCGAAGTCCTCGCATCGCCATGCCAATTGCTTGCCCAACAATCGTCACCTCGCGAATGCCGGTGTCACTCACGCGCAGCTCGCCATGTTTTGCCTGCATCCCTGCAAATCCTTGATCGACATCACCCAACTTCCCAACATCTTCACCGAAGGCAATGATGCGAGGATCACGCTTCAAGGCGGCATCGAAGCAATGATTTAAGATCTCAAACCCTTTCAGCCGTTCTGGATTCGCATCGTACTCTGGCTTCACCTCTTGAACGCGAAGTGCCGACCATTTTGACTCACTGTAGAGATGGCTGCCGAAGCGTTCACGATTCGTCTTCTGATAGGCAGTCTTGAAGGCAATCAACGGTTCGCGCACCGCAGCACTCTCTCCTCTGGCCGCAATCAGAGCACGACTCGCTGTCTTCAACACATCGGCTCGATAGACTGCTCCACGTGTATTCCGTAGTTCATCAGCTACATTCTTAATCTCAGAAGGTGAAGATGACTGCGCCGCCATTGCATCAACGATTTCCAGCACCTGCTTTACTTCGCTCTCAATCGGTTGAAGATATTCTTCCCAAGCAGCAGACTGTTCGGCTCGGACAAATTCGACAGCATCTTGGTCGATAGCATCCAATTCCTCAGCAGTAGCAAGTTTCTCAGCAATCATCCAATCCCGCATCCGATTCAGTGGATCGAAGTCGAGTTCCCACTGCAACCGTTCTGGACTCTTATATCGCTCGTGGCTTCCAGAAGTAGAGTGGCCTTGCGGCTGCGTCATCTCCACAACGTGAACGAAGGCCGGAACATGTTCTCTGCGAGCAGTCTCGGTCGCCTTCCGGTATGTCTCCATAAGTGCAGGATAATCCCACCCTTTTACCACATAGACATCGTACCCAGATGAATCTCCATCCTTGCGCTGCAATCCACGTAAGACCTCGGAAACACTCCCCTTAGTCATCTGGAACTCGTTTGGAACGGAGATACCGTAACCGTCATCCCAAACAGAGATAACTGCTGGAGACTTCAGCACTCCAATTGCATTCACTGCCTCGAAGAACATTCCCTCGGCAGCACTGGCGTTGCCGATAGTGCCGAATGCAACTTCGTTTCCGTCGTCGGAGAACTTTTCGTAGTCTTCCCACTCCTTCAACTCCTCAAGTTCGCGGTAGAGTCGTGACGCGTATGCGAGGCCGACAAGGCGAGGCATCTGTGAACCAGTTGGCGAGACATCGGCGGAGGTGTTGTACATCTCCTTCTGGTTCTTCCACGAACCATCGGGATTCAACTGTCTGTTGGCGAAGTGGCCATTCATCTGGCGACCGGCAGAGGCAGGATCAGCTTCTACGTTCGTGTTTGCGTAGAGCTGTGCAAAGAACCCTCGAATTGTAGTAATCCCGAGAGCAAGCATCACAGTCTGATCGCGATAATATCCTGACCGTGTGTCTCCCGGCTTAAAAGCGTGAGCCATTGCAATCTGGGCAATCTCTTTCCCATCACCGAAAATCCCAAACTTTGCCTTTCCAGTCAGAACTTCTTTTCGTCCGAGCAGACTTGCCTCGCGACTTTGGCGTGCGATTGTGTAGTCGCGGATCACTTGATCGCGATCCCAACTACTTGCACTACTGGAAACTACACTGTTGGAAACGTTCCCCTTCTCTTTCGACTTACTCCTCCCTCCGTTCCCGTTCGAACTGTTCACAACATTCTCTCTCTTCGTTCGCTGCGAAGTTCTGCTCTTCTGTCCTGTACTCTCTAAATCTGCCATGAAGCGCAACTATAAAAAGTGTGTGGCGACGTGTCGAAAATCTGCGGGTATCCGCCGCAGCGGTCAGTCGTATGATTGATGCCGAAAAAACGGAATGCGCCACCCGATTATGGATGGCGCACCGGCATCGGGATAGGAATATACGCACCCGAAGCAATTCACCCGAAGTTTCCCCTGTGTGAAACCGTTGCACAACGGAAATCGGTCAGAGGAAGGATTTTTCAAGGTTTTAAT
>JBFWSB010000261.1:0-6867 GCA_050248595.1 Kapaibacterium sp. (SeqCode) | reverse complement strand
ACTGGCAACGCATGATAGCGCTCACCTGCGTAGACATCTACAAATGTTGGAGCCGATGGACGATTTACATAGCTGAATGTCGGTCCACCAAGGATATTTGGTGCACCACCGTAACGGCGTCCATCAAGAGCAATCGAATCTTCATAGCGCGCGGCCAAGAAACGAGCCTCTTCTAAGGTTGCTCCCTGCTCTAAGTAGTATGCTGGTGTCAGACGATACAGTTCGCCAATTGAGAATGCCGCACGGCGTTCCGTAGCACGGCGACCAAGAACGTCCCGGTTGATTGAATCGGGTACGAACTCAACGCGTGACCAGAAGCGTGGGTCACCCTCTTGGTATTGCTTCAGATTCGAGCGAATGAATTCACCAGTCTCGGCATTGATTACCAACATGACTGTGTGATTCAGCGAACAAGAATCATTGTTGTCTGTGTTCAAATCACCCAAGTAATCGGCACGCGACTCAAGGAAGAGCGGATAGCCAATTGGATGATCGCCGACGAACTCACGCATCAATTTTGCATACGTTGTGTCAACCTCGGCCTTGAATGGATCGCGAGTCAAACGACGCACGACCTTACCCTCGTAGACACTTCCAGCAGGATACTGCCGAAGTACTGGCGGAATACCAACCGAGAAGTCCTCGATCGGAGCCATACGTGGTCCTGAGTAGTCAACTGCACGAATGTCGAGACCCTTGTCGTAGATGTCGTAAATGCGACCTTCGAGCAAGAGTGTGTCAGGAATCATGCCGTACGGAACCGGACGGTAGTTGTAGACATGCTTTGACTCGAATGGTCCCTGCTCGTTGACAGCAACACCTCCGTTCTTCAACGGCAACCAGCAGCTATCTCCTTGAACAAAGAAGGTCTCTTGCTGTGTTCCTGTCGGAAGAATGGTTGTTACTGGTGCTTGAACTTCGCCCCAGAAGTTTCCGCGGAGAGTATCAGCACCACTCGCTCCAAGTCCGAACGTTCCCGGAGGAGCATCGGCAATGCGGACGAGGTAACGTGCATCGTTGTCATAAATCGAGTTTGCACCTGTGTGGTAGTCAGCAAGAGGCATTGGCCCCTGAATCTCACCATACAGAATAGCTCCGGCTGTGCGTGAAGCTGCTGGCGAGGTCTGCCAGTTTGCAAACGTATCGACGTTGCGTCCCTCGTTCGAGACTGCCACGTTATTGGCAATTAACGAGCGAGAGAAGACAACTTTCATGTTGTAGTTATCAGAGTAGACTGCTGCACCTGAATATGCCGTATCACCTTGGATACGAACGCGGTGCAGAATCACCGAATCCTCACGTGGGAAGCCAGGCGCTCCACCAACTGGTTGCAGACGATCGTTCAAATAGATCGCACCACCAAGACCAGTTCCATTACGATATGGATCGTCCAGCGTGTTCAACACAATCGTTGTTGTGTCGCGCGGATGCTGGCGGAATGGTGCAGTTCCCTTCACTGCTTTGTTCTTTAGGAAGCGAGTCATATAGCGCATGTCGGCAGGCTCAGGCCCGTCGTTGAATGGCAATACGCTGCCACCTGGATAGCTTGGAGAGTATGCGTAAGCTTCATCTCCATCAGCCAAGAAGTAGCGGTTCGCCTCTACTGGAGTTACCATCGAAATAGCACCACCGTTTCCATCGATTGTCCAGTTGCTCAAGAACTCAACAGCACGGAAGAGGTTGGTATTGCCATAACGCGAGTAAATAGCACCACCACCAAGAATCTCACTCCGCAGTGAC
Organism: Kapaibacterium sp. (SeqCode); assembly: GCA_050248595.1. GTDB lineage: Bacteria > Bacteroidota > Ignavibacteria > OLB7 > OLB7 > JAGWAZ01. The sequence continues at coordinate 5,127 of JBFWSB010000261.1, read as the reverse complement.
ACTGGCAACTGATAGCGATCAGCAAGCGTTGCAACACTGTATGGATTCGTTGGGTTAGCCGGATTGGCTAATGGATCGTAGTACTTAATCAAGCGTGTGTCGTCAACACGGTTTGAATCGCCTGCGGCGTTATAGCTGAATAAAGTATTCAGCACACGTGCATTACTTTCCAACGTGATTGAATGATGTGTCTGGTTGTCGATAACAATAGCACCACCGGCAAGGCCAGCTGCGTTGCTATCGAACAAGACACGGCGATCAATCAAAGCACCCGATACTGAATCGAAGGTTGTGATGAAGCGACCCTGCACAACCATGTTGCGCATTGTGTAGATAGCACCACCATCATACTCTGCTTTGTTGTTGAGGAAGTAAATACTGTCCCTGCCGAGAATCTCTGGCGAGAGGAACGGATCGTAAATCGCAATGTTCTGTCCGAACGGATTCACAATCGCTTCTACGTAGATAGCACCACCCTGACCGGAACGGTTGTTGGTGAAGCTTACGTTGTCACGAATCCGCAAATATGGCGAAGCCTTCGCCATGTAGATACCACCACCCTGCGACATGTGCGAGCGACGATACCAGTCAGTCATCGGCACGTTTGGTGTTGCCGTGAAGTTATCGTTGAAGCGTGAAAGACCGAAGTCAAGTGCTGTGCTGTCGTTAACGTAGATAGCACCACCTTTTGCACCGCCAGTTGAATCTTTCTGGAAGTTCGCTGCATAGTTCCGCTCAAATACTAATGTATCCAACGGATCGCTTACGATACCCCCTGTCATTAACGACAGAGCCAAACCATTACCGAAGTAGATGGTGTCGTAACGGCGGCCTGAAATATAGAGAGCACCACCGTAGGCTTCGTTCTTTGCGATGCCACCGATAAAGCCATCAGTAATATCTGGCGGCGGGTTTGTAGGATCATCGCGATATCCATTGATATCACGAATAGCACTAATAACCATCGCCCGGTTATCGCGGAAGTAAACGCGACGGATACGACCCATATTCGCTGCTTGGCGACCGTCATCGTACAGCATACGATACTGAACAGCACCGCTGTTCGGGGTGGTCACCCGCATTGTTGGAATCGTTCCAAATGGCGTTGTGATGAAGCTACCGTATACGTCGACATTGTCGAGGTAGACATTCAAATCACCGGCAGGATACGTGTTCTGATCGTGAGCCGCACCGAGAGAAGGATCTCTTGGGAAGAATGAACGTGCTCCTGGATCCTCTACATACTGATCCCAAGGAGACTGAAGTAACTGCAACGCACCACCATGGTAACGAGCCATGTTACTATCAAAACGACTGTTCAGAATCCAGGTCTTGGAAGAGAATGTGGTAATAGCACCACCACCACCAGATGTCAAGCTCCGCATCTTCTTGTTGAGGATGTCAGCAGATACAATCTGTTGGTTGTCATATCCCTGTGAAGCCTGCGGGCTGTAGAACTGCTGGTTGCGGACAACGCCAGTATCCTTGCGGAAGTTCACGAACTGAACATTCCGGAAGACAGCGGTATCAGCACCCGGGAGGATGACGATATGTCCCCACTCCTCTGAGTTCTGGTTGACCGGACGGCCACGGAAGATAATTGGCTCACGCCGAACGTCACGCTCGTACTGACGGAACCGAAGGTTCGGGTCAGTAGCGCAACGCTGCAAGTTGTTTGCCTGATAGAAAAGTAGGTATGAAGCGTAGTTCACCCAGTTTGGCGAACCGTTTGGTCCACCTTGTGCTGTAAACTCGGGGCGACCCGATATATTTACGTTTGCACGGATATAGTCTAAATCGCAATAGCGATTTGGGAAACCTGAAACCGCGCCTGTATTGCGATTCCAGATTGCGTCAAGTTCGCCGTCCGCGATGATCTTTCCACCGACTGAGTCGATGAGGCGACCATCGGGCAAGAACTCGACAGTAGTACCAGGCTCAATAATCAGAAGACCGGAGACATGGTAATCTCCAGCGATCTGATAGAGCGTGTCTTTGGTAAAGACGCGATACTCCGTTTGGCCGAGACGTCCGGCGACCTGTGTAATCGGCTTCACCTGCGCCATAGCGCTTTGGCCGACCACAGCGGACATCACCAGCAGGAGCAATGCCTTCAAGAAACGTCGCATGGTTCCTCCTGAAATAAGAAAACCGGATAATTGAAGATGTATGTTCTTACGAGACAATTCTTCGATATGTAAAGAGCCGCCGCTGGTCTGCGACGGGGAAGGGGTCTCAAGTGTCATGAATAATCCTCTGAGTGTTCCTGTTTATGGATGAGTACTCTCTCAACTCTACACTTAAATTTCTACACCGTGTCTGGCCAGCGCGAGGCGGGCAACGTTGTTCTGTTCCGATGTAGGATATTCCATCGCAATCTCGCGATATCGCTTGATTGCTTCCTCGTTCTTCGAGGCATTTTCATAATTCTTTGCCGCAGCAAAAAGATAGAGGGAGCGTGAAACATCTGACTTGTATAGGGCAGCAGCTTCATCGTATCGGGTTGCTGCCTCCTCATATTTACCTTCGGCTTCGGCTACCGATGCACTTCCGGCTAATGCCGCCGCACGGGTCAACTCATCTCCGGACTCAGAGGCAACTTCGAATGCAGTGGCAGCTTCCTGATACTTCTCTGTTGCCATGTAGGCATTCCCAAGCATCAGCGCAGCCCGTTTTCCAGTATTCGTAGAGCCATATTCGGCAACGATTGACGCAAGACCGATAATCGGACGATTATCGATAAGAAGTGTCTGGTCACCATTAATCGCCTTTTCATAGTCACCCTGGTTGAGGTAGCTACTGATGCGACCGAGTGCAATACTTGCCTCGGTTTCTGCAGTCTTTGCTTGGCGATTGAAAAAGAACCATCCCCCTGCAACAACAAGAATAACTGCACCAATGATGCCAAGAAGCTTAAGGCTTCCCCCCTTAATTAGGGTATCCTCTCCTTCGTGATGCCGTTCAATACGTTCCGGCCCTTCAATTTTCAGTGGCTTGTCTGCCATGGTTCTTTATTCTGCTAATCAGACGGCAAAGCCGCCTTTTTCCGGTGAAAACGAATATTTTTCTATGTGGCACGCCCGAAGGGACTCGAACCCCTAACCTTCAGAACCGGAATCTGACACTCTATCCAATTGAGCTACGGGCGCATAACAATGCACGCCTGCTGAACGTTGCCGCTAAGCAGGCGAAGTACAAATATACCGCGCTTTCTTTTCTCCTGCAATGGATGCGCTCATCTCAAAACCGGTAATTACGGTTCAATTTTCAATGAAAGAGGACTTCCGAAGTCCGCAGTAGACACCGTTTTTTTACGTGTTATGCGGGTCGTGCCGTTCAGAGCACTGCAAAATGAGTGCCAGAAACGGGAAGAGAGAGAGGGAGGGAAAGAGTAGACATTTTCTCTACTTCTTCGTGAATACGATTCACCTGACGTGAAAGGATGTCACGGTTTTGGCCTTCAAGACTCACTTTTTTTGACACTCTACCCCTAAACGCTAATCATCAGAAAGGGCTATTTCGCTGTTCATTCCCCGCGCAATCTCTGCCAACTCTTTCTTATATGAGATTATGCGTTTGTGAAGTTTCGTATCATTTAACGCAAGAATCTGTGCGGCTAACAACCCGGCATTCTTCCCTCCACCAATTGCAACCGTGGCAACCGGAACCCCCCCCGGCATCTGCACGATGGAAAGAAGCGAATCGAGACCGTTTAGCGAACTGGACTTGACAGGAACACCAATCACAGGAAGAGGAGAGTGTGCGGCAACCATTCCGGGAAGGTGAGCAGCTCCCCCTGCACCAGCAATAATTACCCCAAGCCCTCGCTCGTGAGCGGTCTTCCCATAGTCAGCCATATCATCGGGAGTCCGGTGAGCAGAGATAACTCGGGCTTCATACAGGATATTGAACTCCTCAAGAACTAAAGCCGCCTCTTTCATTGTTGGCCAGTCCGATTTGCTCCCCATAATTATTCCTACCCGAATATCCAATTTCTGCTCACCCATAGTTCGATTTCCTATTCGTTGATATTCGCTCCCTCAACCTGAGGCAGCTACTCTTTGTAAATGAAAGTCTTGAAGTAATTTCATGATGTGCCGCAAGGTAAAGTAGCAGATAAAACACCTCTCCTGCTCACATATATCGATCGATCGACATCATTTAAAGCACTCAAATTTAGGGAGAATAACGACGTTATAGACCTTCCTTGAAATTCTTTTGGTAGTCTGAGCATGTTGAGTTGATTGCCAGATCAACCTCTGGCAATCTCCTTTTCTTGTCACTTGTTAGGAGCAATTGTCTCTTCACCTTTAACGTAATTTTAAGTTGAAGATAACCCATACAAAACTCCTTAAGTTCTTACAGAGCAGTGGGGGAACACTTTGCAATGCTCCCCCACTTGCTTTGCTATAGATTCTTTCACCTGCACTAAGAGTGCACGCCCGATTCTTCTTACTTCACGATAATCACTGACTGTGACTCTCTCTCTTCTCCAGCGATAATCTCCAACTGATAATATCCTCCCGGCACTCCCTCTACTGAGATGCTTTGTGTCTGCTTCCCTGCTTCAAGAAGACCGAGCTTGACACTCTTCACCCGGACGCCCTGAGCGTTCACTAACGAAGCGAGAACTGTTCCCCGTTTCTGGAGAGTAAAGCTAAGGTCAAGATTGTTGCTGGCAGGGTTAGGAGATGTCTGCACATTCATCATTGAACGTCGTTCGCGAGTTTCGTCAACTCCTGCAAACTGATCGATAGGCCAAACATAGATTAGCTTATCGCGCAGCTCGCCTGTGCAGGTATCTGTTAGGACGTGAACGATGTAGTTCTGTCCATCTTCATCTTTAATAAAGATAGACTTCTGGCCATACCCTTGCTGCGGACCACGATCTGTTCCAAAACCATCTCCAAAGGGAACAGGTGGATAGGTGTTATCAATTGTCTGTACGCTGTTCCAAGTCTTTCCTCCATCATCGGTTCTCCAGATTTCTCCCTGTCTGTGAACGAGAAACCCGACGTTGTGAGCTGGCCAGAGAAGTTCAGTCATCAACTCCGCATTGGTCTCAACAGGTGGTTTCTTAGGATATGGCTGCCACGAACCCTGCCCAGTACTGTTGTTCAGAACCTC
>JBFWSB010000260.1:0-6913 GCA_050248595.1 Kapaibacterium sp. (SeqCode) | reverse complement strand
TCCCGAGGCGTTCATTCGGTTCAGAGAGAAGGAGATCAAGTTCCTGTTCAGTCATAGTTGTTGATAGTGGTTGAGTTAGCCGGGAGATCATTACGCCATTTAGCCTTTAATACCGGTTGTGGTAATTCCCTGCACAAAAAATCGTTGAGCGACGACAAATAGAACGAGAATGGGTAGTAGGCTGACAAGAGCACCAGCCATGAGCAAATCAACTCGAGCAATCAAGTCGCCACCACCGAGAGCCGCTAACCCTATTGTCAATGTCATCTGATTGGTATCTGTCAGGTAAAGTACCGGTCCTATCAGATCATTCCAATGAGCCATGAATGTGAGGACGCCCAATGTGACCAAGGCTGGTCGGGCCGTAGGGAGCATAATGCTCCAGAATATCCGGAGGCTCCCTGCCCCATCAATTCGTGCAGCCTCCTCAAGTTCGCGTGGAACGGTAGTAAAGAACTGACGCAGAAGAAAAATGCCAAATGCTCCCATGCCAAAGCCGAACCAGTGGGGTACAATCAGAGCAGCGTGTGAGCCATAGAAACCAAGAGTCTTCAGAAGAAAGAAGATGGGAATCATGGTCACTTGAAATGGGATCATCATCGTGGCGAGAATAATCCAATAGAGAATGCGCTTGCCTCGAAACTCCATTCTGGCGAAGGCATAGGCGGCAAGTGAAGCACTGAAGAGTGTTCCAAGAGTAGCAAGAATGCTGATCTTCAAACTGTTGAAGGTGAACGTTCCAAACGGGAGCCGGTCGAACAGTTCTCCATAATTCCCAAATCGCCATTGCTTGGGAAGCGAAGGTGGATAAGTGTAGGCTTCTGATGGATTTGAGAGCGAGGTGATGAGCATCCACAAAAAAGGAGCAACCATCATCGCGGCAATACCGATGAGCAGGATGTAAAGCAACCAATTGCGAGTGATGGATGCTGATCGCATTGTTCGTGTGGTAGATATCCCTTGCCAACCAGTGAGATTATCCATAAAACACCCACCGTTTTTGCAAGCGAAACTGGATAATCGTGACAATGAAGGTGAGTGCAAACAACACGTAAGCAACTGCAGCCGCATACCCCATTCTGAAAAATTGGAAAGCATTTTGATAGGAGTAGTAGCTGAGAGTGAGTGTGCTGTTTGCTGGTCCTCCTTGTGTCAAAACATAGGTCTGCTCGAAGAGCTGAAAAGAATTAATGAGAGTGATGATGAGAACGAAAAAGAGTGTGGGTGAGAGTGCAGGAAGAGTGACCGTTGTGAACTGTCGCCACTGACTGGCTCCGTCGATAAGAGCCGACTCTTGCAGATACTTCGGTACCGACTGTAAACCTGCCAGCAGGATCACCATGTTGTAGCCGACCACTTTCCAAGCCGAGAGGATTGCAATTGCAGGCATTGCCCACTGAGTGCTCAAAAGCCAGCGAGGACCTTCAATACCGAAGAAAGTCTTTACTGTCCAGTTGATAAACCCGAACTCTGGGTTGTATAGCCAACTCCAAATCAGGGCAACTGCAACCATCGAGCTAATTACGGGGAGGAAGTAGATCGTTCGGAACAACTTGATAGCCGGAAGCTTTCTATTTACCAGAAGGGCGAGGAGAAGCGAGCCAACCATCGTGATTGGTACGTAGAGAAGAACATACCAGAAAGTATTCCCAAGAACCTTCCAGAAGAGGTCAGAGTTTACCATGGTGCTGTAATTCTTCAAACCTACCCATTGAGGGGAACCTATCAGATCCCACTCGGTAAAACCGAGGAGGAAGGCGACAACAATTGCTCCACCAGTGGCCAAGACAATACCGATTGTGGCTGGTGCAATGAAGAGATATGGTTCTATCCGCTTCAGTTTGTTAGTACCTCGTTGATCCGTTTATCTGCATCGTGCGCTCCATCTTCTACACTCTTTTCTCCACTCACCATCAGATCAACCTCAGGAAGAAATCCGTTATCTCGGAACTCCAGCCACTTTGTGCGCCAAATACTAAAGCTGAAATTGCGGATCATCTCAATGAGAATTTGCCGATTGTATACTGGCTGGGTGTTCAAGTACTCTGCAGATTCAGCAATCCTTCTACTGTTCGGAACTGTACCGGGAAATATCTGTGCCCCATACTTAGAAGGCATCTCCTTTACGATCCACCGAATAAATTCCCAGGCTTCGTCTGGATGCTTTGATGTTCTTGGAATTCCAAATGCTGCCGATCCTCGTAGATACTTGCGTCCGGCAGAACCTTTTGGGGGCATCGTAATATCCCAGGGGAATGATGTATTGGGACTGATCGCGTGTGGGCTGATAATGCCCATAGCAAACCTTCCGGTCTCGAAGGGGCGCATCGAGCCACCCGAACTGCTACCCCCAAGGATCGAGGCGTTCTGCGGAGCTACGTGATGCTCCATGACAAGTCCTGTCCAGAACTTCAAGGCTTCTACCGTTCGCGGTTCGGCGAACGCACTCTTACTCAAGTCATCGCTGAGGATTGCTCCTCCAAGCGAGTAGATCGTTCCATCAAATCCTCCGCTGTTGTCCAGCATAAATCCGTACTGATCAGTTTTACCATCTCCATCGTTATCCAGTGTAAGTTGCTGGGCTGTTTGAAGCAATGTTTCAAACGTCCACGTTGTGTCTGGATAGGGTAGGCCAGCTTTGTCAAAGATTGCCTTGTTATAGACGAGAGGATAGGTGATCAGGGCAACCGGCCAGGCTTGGAGATTTTCACCATTATAGAACGAGCCGAGTGCTATTGGATAGTAATCGGCTGAATCGAAATCACGAGCAACGTGACCAGAAAGATCCGTGAAGAACTTCCGTTCTATGAGTTCCTGTGCAAACCAATCTTCCAAGGGGAGCAGATCACCAACATGTTCTCCCGCTGCCGACTGCGTCAGCACTTTATCCTTCATGACATTGAAGCTCATTACCTCTTGTTCTACACGAATATTTGGATGAGTTGTCTCAAACTCCGTAATGACAGAATCCCACAGAGGCTTTGCGTCGCTCCACCAGTGAGCGATTTTGATAGTAACAACACCATCCTGCGACACGTCATCTGATTCGCCGCAGGCGTGAAGGGCAAGTGCGAGAAGAACGAAGGGAAGAATATGTTTGTAGATGCGAATCATGACCATCGTTATTTGTTATCGATAATTGTGTTGAAATAGTCGGCATCCCGCTGCTGAGTTTCGGCTAACTCTGCATAGACCTGTGCGTAGAGGTCAAGCCGTGTGATCCCTTCAAGGTCTTCGCGAAAGTGGTCAGGTTCTCGTTTCAGGATACAGTACGACGTAAGCCGTTGTTGACTGAAATCAATGTCAGCGCAAGCAATTCCTTCGAGTCTTCCGGTTGATGCAATAACCTCACCATTAAAGTCGACAATGCGGGCTGTGCCGGGGCGGTAACGACCACTGAAGGGAGAGTATGGTGGATGGTTTGCCATGTTCGATTCGGCAATATAGATACAGTTGTCGATTGCGCGGGAGATCAGTTGTGCTCTCAATCCTTCTTGAGTAGGCCCAAGTGTTACTGTAGGCCAGAGAATAAGTTCAACTCCCTTGTGAGCATAGATACGTGGAATCTCGGGGAAGTATATATCAAGACAGACCATTACGGCCACCCGGCCAAAGTCGAGATCAAATACGGGAAATTCATTCCCCGGTGTTACAGTGCGAGCTTCTCCTACTGTTGGTTGAACCTTGCGATACCAACCAACAATTCCTCCTGCGCGGTTGAAGATGGTTGTCTGGTTGTAAATCCGATCTCCTTCGCGAACATACCAATTTGCTGCAACGTTGATCTGGTTAACGCGGGCGGCCTCTGCCAGTTTTGCACTTGTCCCCCCCGATATTTCCTCTGCATCCATCTCCATCCCCGGAACATTGATAGTTCGGAACATTTCCGGGAGTAGTAGTAGGTCACATCCCTTACGGCTTCCTTGGCGGATGTATTCGCACCCGCGCTCAACATTCTGTTCTATTGAATGAGCCTCATCTTCTACAAGAAAGGCAACTGTACCGATGCGTGCTGTTCTCATAGTGGAAAGATAGGGAGGCCGCCGCGCAAAGAAAACAAGGTGGACAGAAAATTAGAAGAAAGAGGATGACCGCTTTGGCTATTTCCTTTCGGTGATAGAGCAGAGGTAACCGTCACCACTTACTACCAGTATCTCTGGCAGTCCATCTCCATCAAAATCTGCGATGATCGGTGGGCCGAGACTGAAGCCGAGGCGAAGTCTCCACTTTATTAGTCCAGCACCATTGCGAGCAGATCCCACTGCTATCACCTCACCTTCTCGGGTACTGAGAATGAACTCTGTTCTTCCATCTCCATCGATATCGCAAGTAATCACATCAGCTGCAACGCTGTCGAGGTGGAGCCTCCACTTCTCAAGTCCAGTAGAAGCGTTCAGGCAGATGAAGTCACCGTCTGCGAGACTCAAGCCCAGTTCAAGTTCGCCATCGTTGTCAACGTCGGCAACCCCGCCAAAACTTGTTGTCAGTGAGGGGAGCGGGAAACTTCGCCACCACCTAATGGAGTGATCCGAGTTGATAGCTCCGGTTCCTCCGTAATTACAGAGGAGTATCCATCCTGTGTTTCCATCACTAAATTGTACCGGAACAGGAGAGCCATAGGCAGCAAAGTCATCCATGGACATTCCTCGCTGTTGCAGGTCGGCAGTATTCCACGAGCGCAATTGCCAGGGAGGACGAATCAGTTCTCCAGTGTGAAGATCAACTTCACAGAAAGTATCTTTGGCCAAGAATATGATGCTTGGATTTTTCAGGTCTCCTCCTACTGTACAGGCATTCCAGGGTGCAAAGGCAGCTTCGGTCTCCTCGTTGATATTCGTTCTATCCCAGATAATCTCTCCCGACTTCGCATTCAAAACGAATGTCTTTTCAGAGTTCATTGATCCTGTGCGGAATCCTGAAATGAAGAGGAGTGGATCGTTCTGAGTCTCTACCATCCGGTACTCGTGTATACCGGTGCGTCCACGAGGTAGAGGAGGGTTGGCTGGAAGTTCTGGAACTTCCCAACGATTTCGTTCTCTTCCGTCAAGATCAACCAGTCTTAATATACTCTCACCTTCCCCTACATATGAGGCAAGAAGCATTGGTTCCCCTTCCCAGAGCGTTGAGGCTGGAGAGTGATGTCCTTCCTCAGGGCCAACTCTTCCACGACCTGTAAAGGCGGAGTGGAGCACTGGTTGATTTATTCGATCATCCCATCGAAAAATCTGTATCTCCTTTCCTCCGTCAGGGAGAGCACAGAATCGTTCACCATTCCGTTCAATAACTACAGGTTGTGAGAAAGGTTTTGCATAGAAGTAAAGACTTGCCCCGTAACGGTAACGAGAACCAGTCTCAATAGAGAAGAGTACTGAGCCGTCAAGCCGAACTCCCTTCACACTTCCATTCCAATCACTGAAAAAGAACTCTGGCTGACCATCGTGATTTACATCTTCAATGGCGACAAGAGCTGCTATATTCTGGACTCCAGAAAGTAATGTCAGGTCAAAGGATGTTCTCTCTCCGAGAGAATCTGGAGAGAAGGTAAGCAGTCGAACCTGACCTTGTATATCGGTCAAGAAGAATGTCAGTCTCCCATTCGTTTCAGTATGCCAGAGTTCTTCGTCTGGAGGATGCTCTATGCGAAAGGCTGTCTTCGTGGGAGTGCGTCTGGGGAACCTACCGAGTGGAGCATAGCCCTCTCCTTCCCATAGAGTGTCGAATTGACCACCGATCCATGCGATTAATTTCAGCTTCCCAACAGTTCCGGGTAATCGTTTTTGTTCGTCGGAGAGAAAGATAATTGAGGGGATTGAAGAAGTTCCAGGAAATATGCCTCGCAGATATGTGCCGGGGAATTGTGCTTGTACTTCTCCACTCCAAGCGTCAACAATTTCTGTTTGCCACGTTCCATCCTGATGTTCGTTCCAAGTACTGAAGATGATTTCCAGCCTACCATCGTTGTTGATGTCAGCACAGGAATCCCAACAATAGCGCAGCTCCGTCTCGTCATGTGGGTATATATGGCCAATGAATCTGTCCCACCGGTTTTGCAGTCTACCCGCCCCATCGTTTTCTACTACTGCTACGTGGCGCGATACAACGTAGCTGAGCAAAAGCATATCAATGTTTCCGTTCCGACTCAGGTCACGTGCTTCAAACAATCCATAGTTGCGTTTCCTGTCTCCCCCGGAAGTCCAGGTGGTTTCTCCTTTCAACAACCCAGTAACTGGGTCGAAGGCAAAAACAGAAGAAAGTTTCGTGACCAGAAGTTCTTCAACACCATCGTTGTCGATATCAACTGCGAGAATTGAGGGATGAAAGAAGTCATCCATCCAAAGAATGTGGTGCCGTTCTGGTTGAGATGCGCCGGGAGAGAAATCGTAGATCACGACCTCTTTTGAACTGAGTAGGCCAATTGCCAATTGCATTCCACCGGCGAATCCTTGAAATCGATGGAGCAACGCATTCGTATAGATAAAGCCGCCGGCGAGTGGAGGGCCAAGATATTCTTCGCATAATTTCTTGCCCGATGACCCCTCGAAGACAAAAAATGAACGACCGTTCGAGGCAACGATCTCGATGTTCTGGTCGTCGTCAACATCCTCTATGCCGATGATTGCCTCAACGCCACACGGCTCTGTCTTCCATACGAACGTGCCGTTACTATCGTGACATACAATGCAGCCTCCATAGATCAGAAGCAGAAAATGCTGGCCTTGCCAGCTGAAGACATGTGCATCGAAGACTGGACCACCAATACGTTGCCGCCAGGCTACTACTGGGTGCTGAATGTTGCTCGGCATCGGTTGCTTTCCGCGCAGACCCTCATCGAATCGTAAATCAGGCCAAAGCCCCTGACCTCTTCCTCCTCTCTGTGGCATATCACTCATCGTCTACCTCTGCAGCTGCTTTC
>JBFWSB010000259.1:0-6925 GCA_050248595.1 Kapaibacterium sp. (SeqCode) | reverse complement strand
GCTGTGCTTCTCCCCAATCTCCTTCAGCTTCTCGGCAGCTTCTGGATGATCGGCCTTCAGCTTATCCATTGCTGCTTCGGCTTGATCCATCCACTTCTTCACTTCTGGGTCTTCACCGAGGTTCTGCATATCCTGCAAGCCTTTCAATTCTTCCAAGGTCATCTTGTCGATGTTGTCGGCAAGTCCTGTGAAGAGGCTGGTGATACCGGTCATTGCCTTCTCTACTTTTGGTTCGGCAGCCTCGGCATCTTCTACGGTCTTAACTTCTTCAGCAACTTCGATCATCTGCTTGCTTAGCTCGATCATCCCAGCCTTGAAGTCAGCAACTGTTGCTGAACCACCGGACGGCGCACCTTCTTGGCTTGTTGCCGTGCTATCTTCATTTGCTCCGTCACCTTCGCTTTTATCTCCGCAACCAACAGCGATGAAAGAGATAGCAAAGAGGCTGAGAATAAATAATTTGAATTCTGATTTCATTGGATTCCTGTTTTCAATTGATAGAATAAATAGATAGAAAAATTTTCGACTCTCGCGAGATCGATTGAAGTATTCTGTTCTAATAGTAGAGAACGATACTCCTATGCAAGGAAGCAACTTAGTTGCTCATACTCTGCATTGCGTCGGTAATAATCGGACCAATTTCCGGATCTGCACCGAGGCGCATCATCTCGTTCATCATCTTCTGTGTCAGCTCCTTGAACGCTGGGTCTTCCGCAAGCTTCTGTGCTTCTGCTTCGGTTCCATTCATTTCCGAAAGCTTCTTTCCAAGCTCTTGTAGCTTTCCCTTCTTCGCGTTGGCATCATCTACGGTCTTGATGCTCTCCAGCGTCTCGACATATTCTTTCATCACTGCCATTGCATCCCCGGCACTGCTGCCGCAGCCAGTGACGGTAAAGGCGGCGGCAAACATGCTGAAGCTGAGCAACATGGCAACTGTTCTGATTTTCATACCCTACTCCCTGAGATTAATGTGTATAAGTAAATACGGCGTGGATTTGTACGATTGGTAGTGGACTCCCCTCCACTTATTTTTGACTTGAAGACTTCGGCGCTTCTTCGGCACTCTGTTCGGTTCCCCCCTTTCTCTTTGCCTCAACTTCCCCAAGTTTCACGGCAACATCTTGCAGACTGTCGATCCGTTCACGCTCAGCGCGAAGGCGCTCAAAGCTCGACTGGGTTGAATTTGCCTCCATTCGACTGAGCATTGCGTTGCCGAAGCGAACGGAGACTTCGTTGAAGGCATCAATGCGCGCTTCATAATGCAAGATTGCCTCGGAGAGTCGCTCTACATCTTCTACTGTCTTAAGCTCACTGAGAAGAATCGCAAGTGAATCGGTGGCAACGTTATAGTCGGCAATAGCCTGATCCATTTCGGCATGTATTGCTGCGGAATCTGCCACTGCGACTGTGTCGGCCTCACTACCCTCACCCGACTTGCTGTCGGCGCAAGCATACGTAAAGAAAACTATTGGCAGAAGCAGGGTAAACCAGTTGTTGCTTCGGGTTGAACGACTCATAGATGTAGATTATCGATTTGTGGCAATATCTTGACAAAAGCAGGGAACAATATACGGAAAATGCTTTGTGGTGGTCAGCCTTGTTGAAATCGAATCTCCCTTCCTTTTTGACTCCGTATCTTTGGTCTCCGTACCTTTTTCAACCTATTCATGGCATCGATGACAACGCACGATCGACTCTCGCAACTATACAACGCAACTTTCGGAGAAGAACCGGTTCAGGTCACGGTGCTCAGAGCCGACGGATCGAATCGTGAGATATACCGACTGTTTGGTTCCGACAACAGACAGGTAATTGGTGTACACGGCCCCGATGCTGCCGAAAACCGTGCCTTCGTCACATTTAGCCGTCAACTTCGTGGAGCTGATCTACCTGTTCCGCAAATCTTTGGATATAGTGAGGAACACCACATCTACTTGGAGGAAGATTTAGGAGATTTCACACTCTACGACCGACTAAGGCAGGAGCGCACAGGAGAAGAATTTCCAGCAACGATGCTCCCACCCTACAGGGCAGTGGTGAAACTCCTCCCACACTTTCAAGTGACCGGTGGAAAAGTGCTCGACTTCTCGCTGAGTATCCCCCGCGCTGAGTTCGACCGTCGCTCCATGCTCTGGGACCTTCACTATTTCAAGTACATGTTCCTGAAGTTGACCGGTGTGCAGTTCGATGAGGAGCGACTGGAGGATGATTTTGAACGACTGGTTGACTTCTTGCTAAAAGGATCGATAGAACATTTTCTCTACCGTGATTTTCAATCGCGGAATATCATGCTCAGCGGGGAGAACTTGGAGAGTGCCAAGCCCTGGTTCATTGACTATCAAGGGGGAAGACGTGGTGCGCTCCAGTACGACATTGCCTCGCTTCTCTACGATGCAAAGGCTGACCTACCCACAGAGGTTCGCAACGAGCTTCTCGAACTCTACTTGGATTCTCTATCCGAATTGATTGACTTCGATCGAGATGAGTTCCTCCGACTCTTCCCCGGCTTTGTCCTTATACGTGCTCTTCAGGCAATGGGAGCCTATGGCTATCGCGGACTCCACGAAGGGAAGAAGCACTTCATTGATAGCATCCCCTACGGCATCCGAAACATCCTCAACTTGTTGAACAACTCCTTTCCGGTTGAACTCCCAGAACTGGCCGAGACGTTTGAGTGGGTAGCGCAGGATTATCAAATCCCCTTGAACAGCTCACCAATCCATCAAGATGAAAAGGTCGCCCTCCTATCCCCCAACACATCACCACTTGCCGTCCACATAACCAGCTTCAGCTACAAGAAGGGGAGTTATCCTCTCGACGAAACCGAACATGGGGGAGGCTACGTTTTTGATTGCAGACCCCTCCACAATCCGGGACGATACGTGGAGTTCAAAGAGAAGACCGGAATGGATGAAGATGTCATCTCTTTCTTAAGTGGGAATGCCGACGTTGAAACGTTCTGGGAACATGTTGCCGCCAATGTAGAGAAAGCAGAGGAGAAGTACCAAGAACGGCAGTACGACTACTAGAGAGTTGCGTTCGGCTGTACCGGAGGGCAACACCGCTCGGTCTACATTGCAGAACGGCTTGCCAAACACCTGCGGCAGCACTACCGCTCAGTCACCACAACAGTGCACCACCGCGAGCAGGAGATAA
Source organism: Kapaibacterium sp. (SeqCode) (assembly GCA_050248595.1). GTDB lineage: Bacteria > Bacteroidota > Ignavibacteria > OLB7 > OLB7 > JAGWAZ01. The sequence continues at coordinate 3,769 of JBFWSB010000259.1, read as the reverse complement.
TGGCGAAGAGGTAAGCTCTTCACTCAATCAGAGAAGGGCTTACCTCTTCGGGACAATTGCCTCACCTTTAACTTGCTGCGTGCGCCAAGTCACTTTCGGTGACGCGACGGAAAGAGAATTTATACCCTTCGTAAATAGCCAAGCCGTAGAAGAGGAAATCCATAAAGTCACTGAACATCCACGAAAAGAGTTCACTATTAAGTGGCCACCCAAAATTGAGTGCAGTAAAGACATTGCCGAGAAGACAACCGAGAAAAGCGAGTGAGGCACCAACGATGCCAAAAATCTGCTCAATCCCCTGCCCCCCCTTTCTCACTGCAAAACCGACGAGCAAGCCAACGCCAATTGCCATGAATCCGATTTGATAGCCTGTTGAAATGGTGATAGCAGCCCAGAGTCCAGCACCAACGAGAGCGGCTCCAACTCCAAAAAGAACTCCTCGTGGAAGATTTTGCTCACGCTTTAACTGTTCAAGAGCATTTCCCTCAACGAATTCTAAATCAACCGGTTCGTCGCTTGTTTGCGTTTGTGCATTCTCTTCGTACTGATCGTTCATAGGAAGTTGATGGATTTAGTGAAGTGGTTAGGAATCCCAACTACAATTAACTACATCTATGAAGATTATCAAGCATTCAAAAAAACAATGTGGAAAGAAGTCTACACCTCTCTCCACACTATTCTTAGGTTTAGAGATGCCAGGTAAAGCATGAGAAGGGGAAGTCACCTTCCTTGGCGATTCTTGGTGGGCTTGGTGGTTATTCTCTCAAAGCAAATTGAACCAACAGCAACTTTTATCATACCTGAATCGCTGACTTAAAGCCTACAAATCATACTTGAAATACGTACTCAAGATGTGTGCGTAGAGTCCATCTTCTCGCCGGTAGTAGGAGTATCTAATCGAGAGATCTTTCAGGAACGAAGCGAACGGATAGTACCGAACCCCAAGCCCAGCCTTGATGCTGGTGAACTTCGAGAGATCGTAGTCAGATGTATAGAAGACTTCGTCGAGATTGTGCTCCCCGAATGGACGAAAGAAGTCAGATGCAGTCTGCGTGTAGAGTCGAACGAATGGTGTAAGGGTGAACGATTGCCCGACTTTCCATGGAGCTTCGACGTTGCCAGTATGCGAAAGTATCCCGAAGTCATCCCAGTAGAACCGGTAGGAGGAACGAATGACCCACTCCCCACCGATAAAAGAATTCAGCCCAATGCCGAAGGGAATCTTCACCCGTTGCTCAGGCAAGTTCTCAACTTTTGGAAGGAAACTCTCCTGAAAGTAGACTCGATGAAACGGCGTGGAGAGCAACCCCTGCTGTAGTGTAAAGCCGGGACTGATATTCAGAATCATTCGCCGGTTAAGAACACGTGACCAGGTGAAGGAGGCATTGAACGACTGCCGGTCGTGCAGGTTGTACCACTCTCGAAATCGCAACTCCTCAGGATAAATCAACTTCGTAGGAGAGTACTTTGTACTTGGATTCAGTCTTCCCCAACGAAGGTCGTCGAAAAATCCTTGCAACTGAAGAGAGAAGGTGTTGGTCTGCGAGCCATCGGTGTAACTGCCGAAAAGATCGCCGCCGAGCGAGAAGTAGTCCGACTCAATAGAGACAACTCCTTTGCCGATCACCTCAAGTCCTAACGACGGGAACTTTTGCCCGTAGCCGAGTGACATATGGTAGCGACCATCGAGACTTGAGGCAGAACTGACGTGGAAGTCGATGTTGTCGGTGGAGGCGGAGCTGATAACGTCAACACCTAACGAGGCATAGAAGCGGTGCGATTCGTCGAACGCGTGGGTGAGGCGAAAATCGGGAGTGTAGACTTGAAGGTGTTCTGTCCCCTCTCCCCCAGTTACTGCCGAGTGCTCACCATCTTGCGTGTAGTAGGAGAAGAGAACTTCCAGATCGGTCTCGGACACCTGCTTTTTCACGTAGCCTGAGTCGATCTCCTGTGCAGTGAGCCAAGAATCTCCCCACAACAATAGCGAGAGTATCCCTCCGAAAAGCCGAAGGGAATAAGTTCTCGTTCTATATAGCACCGCAAACACGTCTACATTCCTCACGTCAAGAAGTGAGATTCTATTGTTGTTTGTTCCTAATTACAGCCACATCCACCACTCCCCTTCTCTCCTTCCCCCCCAGACGAACCTTCGCGAATCGTCTGCACATAGTTCTCTAAACCGGCAGCGGTTGCCGTTCCACCATTCATCTCGCTGTCGTTAAGGTAGGCTCGCTGATATGGCTTCACACTTGCACAAGCAGAAATCAGAAGCGATAGCACGATGAGCGACAAGAAGGGTATGAGCCGTGCAGCCAAAGAGTAGAGTGTTCGTTGCTTCATTTTTACTACGGTAGCTACCGACCTCCCTTAATCTGGCCGAGAGCGTCGGCGTGAACATCGATATCGGATGATGTAAATATCTGGTCGTGACTGTCGATGATAATGCACTCCACATCGGGAAGTTGCTCGATCAAGTCGAGGCCAACCTCGACACCGAGGACGAAGACACCTGTTGCGAGGGCATCGGAAAGTTCTGCGCTCGGGCTGATGATCGTCACGCTCTTCACCCCTTGAGCTGGCCACCCTGTTCTTGGATCAATGATGTGGGCATATCGAACTCCGTTCAGCTCAAAAAACTTCTCATAGTTTCCGGAGGTTGCAACTGCACCATCTTTAATTGGAAGCCAGAGAATCATTTCTGAGCGATCTTTCGGGTTGGCAATTCCAACTCTCCAAGCCGAGCCATCTGGCCTGGTTCCCCAAGCTCTCAGATCACCACTTGCGTTGATGACCCCAGCACGAACTCCTTCCGCCTTCAACATCTTCGCTACACGTTCAGCCGCGTACCCTTTCCCAATTGAACCGAAGCCAATTCTCATTCCCTCACGCTTCAAGAAAACACGTGTCGAGTCGAGCAACTGAATCTTCTCGAATCCCACGTTCTCAACCGCTTGAAGAACCGTCGCGGAATCAGGTAAGGCTCGTTGAGTTCCATCAAACTTCCAGAGCTTTCCGGCTCCGGCAAAGCTGACATCGAACGCCCCTTGAGTAAGTCGTGAGATTGCGAGACTTCGCTTCAACAGATCGTACAATTCTGGTGCAACGCTTAGGCTCCCCTTTCCGGCAAGGTTGTTCAATTGGCTTGTCTGCGATGTGTCGATCCACTCGGAGAGAAGGTATTCTATCCGCCGAATTTCTTCGATGCTTTGTTGAAGTAGTTTTGTGGCGCGGAGTGAGTCGCTCGCCACGATCGTAAACTCGAACGCAGACCCCATCAGGAGTGCTGATGCGCGGAACTCACGCTCAACCGAACTGCTTGGTTCAGGTTTGCTATTGATATATCGCTTTACCTCTTCGATAAAGGATGCGGGCGTTGCCTCGGCGTGAGTGAGAAGAGCGCGAACCGACTTATCAGGATTTACGAGAAGCACCCGAGGGAAATCGCCATTCGGGTTATATCGTTCGGCAAGTCGTTCGTTTCGCTCTACGAGATTATCTGGGAGTGTGGTGCGCTGCGGAAAATCTGCGTGAACGATAATCACTCGTTCGTGCAAGAACGCATCTACACTACTATCACTCAGAACTTGCCGGTTGAAGCGAATGCAGGGAGCACACCAGTCGGAGCCAGAGAAGATCAGGAGTATGGGGCGATTCTGTTCAACAGCCTGCTGGAAGATTGTAGCCTCATCCATTACCTCCTGTGCGTCGAGCGCAGTGGTAAGGAATAGGGTGAAGAGAAGAGTCAGTCCGCACACGGCAGATACCTTCC
>JBFWSB010000258.1:0-6940 GCA_050248595.1 Kapaibacterium sp. (SeqCode) | reverse complement strand
TCTAACGGTGTGAGCGTCACGTCGAATCGTGCCGGTGCGTCGACGTTCAGGAGGCGACGAGTGAAATACTTAAACGGACACTTCGCGTAGGTCTCAAGCTGCGAAGCGGAATACTCCTTGTCTCGGCGTTCAGCAAGAAGTGCCTGTTCTTCTTCGGTTAGAGCATCGGTCAAAATGCCTCGATACTCTGCGGCTACCGTGGCATCTTCTTCTGCCCTTGCTCTCCCCACCTCCACCGCAACCGTATGCTTTAGGTGATCGAGGATATCTTTCCCCTCCTCAACGCGAGGGAGAGTGCCACCTTTCCAGAGGACTGCGCCAGCCTCTTCGGAGAGAACGTCGAGTGTGGCAACCATTGCGGGGAAATCGCGGTCTGGAACCAACTCCTTCCCTCCTCTTCGCTCCTCCCGTTCAATGCGCAGTTCCTTGTAGGGAATCACACGTCCCGACTCTTCAACGGTTGTGATGCGGATAAGGGCATCAAGAAAAGATGAGCGGACAAGCTCCCGGTCACCTTGGGTGCGTGGGTATGTTAAGTAGATACGCTCGGAGAAACTTGTCAGGCCAGTGTAGAAGGCAATCCGTTCGCGTCGCAGTTGGCGTTCCTCGGTAGTCTCCAGCGGCTTCCCCAAAAAGTTTGCTGGGATGTACGTGCTCGGGAACTCACCATCTACCAGACCACACATGATGACAACGTCAAAAGTCTCCCCTTGTACTTGATCGAGGTGTGTGACCAACAGACCGTAGTCGTGCTTCTCCCGAATTGTGTAGAACGATCGGGCTGCCGCTGTGCGGAGGTGATCTAAGTAGTAGCCGAGACGGTGGAGGCCAATCTTCTTCGACTCTCGAATCTCCGACTCTTCACTCTTTAGCTCGACTGCCTCTACCATTCCCGGCGCAGGCTGAAGACTTGCGGCTACCACGTCCACGCTCTCCGATTCTTCACTCTCTAACTCTGGACTCTCAACACTTTCTTTCTCGGCCTTCTTCCGTTCCTCTTCTGCGTCAAGTTCAAACAGTTCGGTCAATTCATCGAGGAGACCTAAGAAGCGAGCTAAGGCACGTGTATCCCGCTCCATCTCGTCGTGAATCCGTTGCCAGTCGGCGGGGGTACGTGGCTGTGCTTCTAAGTTCCGGCGGATGTGGAGGATGTTTTCTGTCCCCTTCAGCTTCGCAATCAAGCGGAGAAATGCTGCGCGGAACTCTGTTGGAGAGAGGTGAGTAGAAAACTCACCCAACGTATCGTGAACTAACTCAATGCTTCGTTCGGCACGGCGGAGCGTTTCCAACTCGATCTCCAATCCTCTCCGCTCGTCCAAGTCGAGACCACTCTTCAGGCGCGTGAGCAGGAATTCAATGCGGCGTCCAATCCGCCGTCGCCACGCCTGATAGCCTCTGGTGATGCGCAACTTTGTACCGGCATCAGTGAGGGCGGCGGGGTCTACATTCTCACCAAACGAGAGGTAGGGGGAGGTGACAGCTCGAAGGACATCGCGGCGGTCGTATCCGGCTGCAAGAATGTTGAGTGCAGAGAAGAGAGCCGTAATCAATCCGTTCTGTTCAAGTGGATAGCGAGCGGTGATATTTGCCGGGATGCCGTAGCTCGGCAGATACTCGCGGAGAAGTTCCGTGTAGTTCTCCATGTTGAGTGTGGTGATGCAGATTCGTTCTGGAGGAATCCCTTCGTCGAAGACGAGAGATTTTACTAAGCCTGCAATCCCCCGCACTTCTTCTTCCCGTGTGTGAAAGCTGTAGATCCCAATCCTCTCGTCGAATGCGGGATTTGCAATCCTCTCGTCGGTGCGGAACAGATTGCGCCGCATGTGGTGGGTGAAGGGGCGTCGCTGCTCCTCAGGCACATCAAGGTCTATCGGATCGAGACGCTCAGTCCCGTACCCTCCAGCCTTCAGCTTCTCGATCACTTCCTCGAAATTCCCATAGAGTGGACCGTTCCCCTCTTCATAGTCGAACACAAGCAGAGCGTTCAAGTTCTTCACAACGCCGAGTCGGGTCACTAAGTCAATCTCTGGCCAAGTAAACTCTGTGTGGTCGTGAATCAGAAGTGTGTGAACCTGAGGAAAAGATGCGCGGAAAAGTTTATCCGGGTTGTTGAAGAGTTCTGTGTTTACGCGGAGGATTCTTCCGGGATAGTCGATCCAAGTGTCGCCGAGAATGCGGAGATATTCGCTGTAGATATTGTAGAGGTCGCGAAGCTTTACGGTGTCGTATCCCACCATCAACTCCGGGTTCTCCTGCGCAGCCTGAATGTCCATCTCGAACTGCGTCGGCAAAATCCCATCGGCACGGACACCACTAATCACTCGCGTTACTTGTTCCACTACTCCGAGTGATGGGTCGCGTCCCGGACGTGCAAAGTAGTTCAAGTCCACACTCTTCATCGCTCGCTCAATCAACGCTATCTGAATCTCCATCGATGCCTCACGCCGACCGGGAGCCAACTGATCGTAGAGTGCCTCGGTGAACGAGGACATCGTAAAGAGTGGCAGGTGAGTGAGTGGCTTGCCAGTCTGCTCGTAATGTTTGTCCGTTAATCTTCGCTCCAGCTCACGCACTTTCCGTCCAGTGGGAAGCACAAAGGCATACTCTTCCAGCTTCCCCTCCTCGGCTACATTCAAAATATAGCTGTCGAGATCAAGCGGCGAGCGGGAGGGGAGCGCGTTGTTATAGAGAAGCAAAGACATAGGAGAACGTCAAAATTCAAAAGGCAAAATGAAAAATTCAAAAGGAGCAAGGAGCGGATAGAAGGATACTCACCACCAGATGGTGCAAGTCACTTTTTTGAATTTTGAATTCTAATCCCTTCTACTCTCCCCAGACTGAAACTTGGTTTCCTTCAGGGTCACGAAACATGGCATACTTGCCATCATCATCTTCGGCGAAGGCAATCGGTTCATATCCATCCTTCTTCAGTTTCTTCAACAGAGAGTCGAAGTTATCGACGCGGAAGGTAATGATTACTCCCCGTGGTCTGCCAATGTTAGGGTCGCTATCATACGGCGTCAAACCGAAGTGGAATGGTCCCCGCTCGGTTTCAAATGCACCGAATAATCCCCCATCATGTTCGAGTGAAATCTCAAAATCAAAGTAGTGGGAATACCACTTGGCAAGTGTTTCCGGCTCAAGTGCCTCGATAATCAGTGCGCCAACATAGCGAATGGCCATCAGATAGGATGGTTTGAATGAATGGTACAACAGGCAAAACTAAAGAAGACTAAGTAGAGATGAAAGGAGATTGGGTAGAGAAGAGGAGAAAGAAGTTGAGGTGATACCGGTGATTTTAGTTAGTGAAACCAGCTCTGCTACATTGGTTGGGAGACTGTAGTCTGCTCTCCAAACGATAGGGTGGAAGGGAGAGAGTACGAAGTTTTTACGTAGTCGGTAATCTTCTTCCTCTCAGTAATTTTGCTCTTGAAACGAAACAGGATATTTTTTACAGATATTCTTCTGCAATGCTATGAGATCACGATCTATTGTCAAGATTTCTTTGCCGATCCTTTTTTCGCTCTTCTCGCTCGTGGCGGGATGTACTAATGTTGTTCCTCCAGAGATTATTCAGGGAAGCAAGATTGTCGTTGCGAATCAACTTCTCGGCACTGTTTCTGTGAAGGTCAACGGCATTTCTGTAGGAGAGGTGAGTGGTCAGGAAGTGGAGGTGATACAGCGTGGAGATTTGGACTACGTAGAGGTAGAGTGGGAACTTCTCCGTCCAACACTGAATGGAGTCAGCCTGGGGGATAGTCTCGGAGGGATCTTTATGGTTGATATACCGGGAGATGATGATTCGCTCTACCTTCCCATCGACAATGTGATTCTCACTGCTGCAGGGGATGAAGAGGTCTACATGGCTCCATTGATCGAGAATGCGACATCTGCCCCGATGGTAGTTGGAGTAAATATGGGTTTGGGGTCGAATCGGGAGTATCGTCCAGATGTAGAATTGGAGGGGGGGGCTTCGCTTGGATTTATTGGCTACTATCGGATTGATAGTGGAAGCAATGTGCGGGTCTATAATCCTGCCTACGCATACGGTCCTTTCCTCTTCATAGAACGTCTGTACGAACGGGACTTCAACCGGGGTGACCTTGAGCTTGGCTCGGGTCGTCTCTCGTTAATTTTCGACAAACCTCCACACGCACGGCAAGCCGATCAGGCAAACGACTGAGAGTTTTCACTTCACTTCTATTCCTGCGACACATCACGACAGATTAGCAGATGAAAAAGATATGAAACGACGACATGTAGTGGTAATCTTCCTCCTCACCGCATCAACTCTTCTGAAAGCGCAAGAGAGTGTACTCTATCCAGATCCTACTCCCCCCATTGGATTGAATGTAGGGTTTGAGATTGGCCCGAACTTCTCACTCTTCTCTCAACAGATCAGCCACTCCCCCATCGACAATCCAACATCTCCTCTGCGAGCATTAGAATCTGGGGGGGGAGTCGGGGGATTCGGTGCGGTGATTGTAGAATATCCTTTTAGTTTCTCAGTTGGACTTCGTCTGAAAGGTGGCCTCGAGCTAAAGCGGGTTGTGGCATCGGGAACTGGTGTTGCCGACTGTCCGCAGAATGAAGGGGGAATTTTTGATACGGTTGAGATGAGTGTCCGCCAGACCTTATCCTCACTCTGGATTACCTCCGGAATCTCACTCCGCTTTGATATTGCCGACAAGTGGTATGCTACAGTTGGTCCGGTTTGGCATCGCAGAGTGGGAGAGGTGAGCAGATCGATGCACCAAGAAATTCTTTCCGAAGGCTCTTGTGTTTTCGAGACAACGGGAGAAAAGACGTTCGATCAGTCGAGCACCAGTTCAGAAGGGAACAGGGTGAATCGTTTCGGCTTTGAGGGGGGAGTTGGATATCGTCATCGGTTAGCGAATAATCTCTGGCTACTTCCAGAGCTTCGGTTCCAATATATGTTAAACTCACTTGCAGAAGAGGGGAGTGAAGGTGTTGACAATTTCAGGGAGAAGACGTTGGGTCGCCTAAATGTTGGTGTTGACAAAGGAGAACTTCACGGAATTCTGTTGGGGATCGGACTTCTCTGGAGTCTGTGAGGAGACAAGTGAAGTATAGAGATCGCGATAAAATTTTTATAGACCATGTATCAGCTACTATTCAGATTTCATTTAGAAGGAAGAGAGTACTAATGAAACCATTTTTACAGAGTCTTTGCACAACCGCCCTGTTCCTCGCCCTTGTTGCCATCGAGGGAACTGCTCAGCAATTCCCATTCAGCGATCAACTTCCGACAAAAGAGAATGGGGTAACCTTCTCAGATATTCAGAAGATAGCAGAGAAGTATTGGGCTGCCCACCCTGAGAAGTTGGAAGAAGCAGATGGAGACTACGCAAAGTATAAGCGTTGGGAGTGGTTCTGGGAACAGCGGACCTATGGGAGCGATAAGTTTCCAGCACCTGACCAGAATTACCGAGCCTGGGCTGCCTTTGTTGAGAAGAATGGCAACCTCCTCGCCCGAACCGCATCGACAGCCGGTACGTGGAAACCGTTGGGGCCAAACCGACTTGCCTCGAAGACTGCCGACGGTTTAGGCCGATTGAACTGCATTGCATTTCACCCAACCGACCCAAACACATTCTGGGTTGGTGCTCCTGCTGGAGGACTTTGGAAGACAACGGACTTCGGACAGAGCTGGACAAACATAACGAACAACTTGCCGGTGCTCGGGGTAAGTGACATTGCGGTTCATCCTACCAATCCAAATATCATGTACATCGCTACTGGGGATGGCGAGCTTGGTAGTCTCTCCGGCATTCAGATCGACCAGCCATTTCAAGATGGTGACACCCGAAGCATCGGCGTGATGAAAACCGTGAACGGAGGAGTCACGTGGGAACGTACCGGCTTACAATTAGAGGAATCAGAGCGGATCACCATCCGTCGTCTGCTGATGAGTCCGGCAAACCCAGATATCTTGATTGCCGCAAGCTCCATCGGAATCCTTCGCACAGCTAACGGTGGAACAAGTTGGAATCAGATTGTGCAAGGATATTTTATGGATTTGGAATTCCACCCAACGAATCCCAACATCGTCTACGCGACAACATTTGGTGGGGGGCAGGACAATCCAACATTCTTTGTTCGTTCGGTTGATGGGGGTGCGAGTTGGCAGAGTATCTTCGGCGATCCGAACATCCGCCGCATTAAGATTGGTGTAACCCCAGCGCAACCAGACCGAGTTGACATTCTCTGTGCCAACTTGAACAGTGGTCTCTACGGCATTTTCAGTTCAACGGATGCCGGGGCAAACTTTAATGCTGGAGGATACGTTCCCGACTCGGTTCAAGGTGCGCCAAATCTGTTGGGGTGGTACGATGGCTCGACACAGAATGGTGATTTCTTTCAAGGGCAAGGGCACTACGATTTGGCCTACGCAATCTCACCCACAAGTCCGGGAGAGATTTATGTGGGGGGGGTAAACACATGGAAGACAACAAATGCTGGCTTGAACTGGGGGCTTGCAAACTTCTGGATAAACGATCCACAGGTGATTGCGCAGGCCAGGGCGCAGGGTGTAGACTTTGCCCACGCAGACAAACACTTCCTCCGCTTTCACCCACTTCGCCCAAACTATCTTTTCGAGTGCAACGATGGCGGACTCTGGTACAGCTCGGATAAGGGAACAACTTGGACATCGATTGGGAACGGACTTGACATTGGAGAGGTCTATCGGATTTCGGTTGCCGTTGGGGAGCCGAACACAATCATTGCGGGACGCCAAGACAATGGAAGCTACATCTTAGAGGGTGGGGAGTGGCGCAAAGCTTTTGGTGGGGATGGAATGGAGTGTTTAATCGACTACTCAAATCCCGACGTGATGTACCACTCGGTTTTCAACGGAAACTTTGCTCGGTCAACCCATCGGTTCAGGGAGTCGACGAATCAGCGAACTTGGATATCG
>JBFWSB010000257.1:0-6979 GCA_050248595.1 Kapaibacterium sp. (SeqCode) | reverse complement strand
GTATATGCTCTGGCTTCGGAGCAAAGAGGTGAAGGGGCAGGAAATTCGGCGCGGCACAACTCTCTTTGGGCCTCACCGTGACGACTTCAGCATGGTAATTAACGGGGGAGATGTGCGGGTTAGCGCAAGCCAAGGGCAACATAAGACGCTCTTGATTGGCTTGAAGGTGGCGGAGTTTCACTACTTAGCCCGTCAGTCGGCAGAGACACCTGTGATTCTTCTCGACGATATCTTTGGAGACCTCGATGCCCGCAGAGCAGAACGGGTGTATGACATCACAAGAAACCTCGCACAGGTGTTTATCACTGTGGTCTCATTCGACATGCTTCCTTTCCTTCGGGGACGTTCGCTTGCTCCTGATGATGCCCACTTCGAGGTCGACAACGGTGGAATTGCAGTCCGCAACTACGGCTCTGGATTTCAGCCTCCGACAGTGGAGAAATCGAGTGGAGATGATTCCTTCGATCTTTCTAAAATCGACCTTGTGGCATCAAATGGGAGTGGATCTTAGAGAGGAATAACCTATGGCACAATCACTTGGCTCAATTATCAACCAGTGGCTGAAGGAGAACAACCTTCAAGAGAAGTTTCGAGAGAACAGTGTTCCCGATTACTGGATTGACATTGTGGGGGAGGCGATTGCTCGCCACACGCAAGTAGAGCGGGTCGACCGTGGCCGCATGGTGATCCGTGCCGAGAGTGCAACCTGGAAACAAGAGATTATCAATCGTCGCGAAGATATTCGGGACAGGGTAAACAAACGCTTCGGGGCAGAAGTTGTGACCGAGGTCTTCGTGATCTGATTCCGATTCTTGCGATGCAAGTTTGGGTCAGCTAAACATTTTTGAATTATATAACCACTGAACGATTCAACTACTGAAAGGTGGAACGTGGCAGACAGCAATATGAATAACCAGATCAATAACGATCAGTATACCGAAGAGAGCATTAAAGTCCTTGAAGGTCTGGAGGCAGTGCGGAAACGTCCGGCGATGTATATCGGCGACATCGGTTCACGCGGACTTCACCATCTGGTCTACGAAATTGTAGACAACTCAATCGACGAAGCACTGGCAGGGCGTTGCGACACAATCGACATCACGATTCTCAACGACAACTCTGTCCGAATTTCCGATAACGGTTCAGGGATTCCTGTTGGCTTGCACAAGGAGAAAGGTATTTCCACACTCGAGGTGGTGATGACTGTTCTTCACGCTGGTGGCAAGTTTGAGAAGAGTGCCTACAAAGTTTCTGGAGGTCTTCACGGGGTTGGAGTTTCGGTTGTGAACGCTCTCTCCGAGTGGATGATTACCGAAATCAAGCGTGAAGGGAAAGTGTGGCAGCAGGAGTATCGCAGAGGAGTTCCGCAGGGAGATGTGAAGGAGATCGGAACGGTAAAGAAGAACGAGACTGGGACAACGCAGTGGTTCATGCCAGATAGTGAGATCTTCAAAGTAAGCGAGTTTAAGTGGGATATTCTCGCCGAACGTATGCGTGAGCTTGCCTTCTTGAATCCACAGATCACGATCACGATGCGTGATGAGCGTGAGGAAGATGGGTTGGTAGAACATTTCCACCACAAAGATGGTCTTGTCGGCTTTGTTAAGCATATCGACGCCCAGAGAACGCCACTGATAAAGCCGGTAATGGTAAGTGGTGATCGAGAAGATGTCTCGGTTGAGGTCTGCTTTCAATATAACTCTGGCTACTCAGAGAACCTCTTCACTTACGTCAACGACATCAACACGCGGGAGGGGGGAACGCACCTCTCCGGTTTCCGTTCCGCGCTCACCAGAACGTTAAACACGTATGCCCAGAACAACAAGCTGATTAAGAGCGACAAGATTGCCCTGAGTGGTGATGACTACAAGGAGGGCTTGACCGGTGTTATCTCAGTGAAAGTTCCTGAGCCACAGTTCGAAGGGCAGACGAAGACAAAGCTCGGCAACTCGGAAGTTGAGGGGATTGTTCGCTCGATCTTTGGTGACCAACTGGGACTCTACTTGGAACAGAATCCGAAGGTTGGTAAGCAGATCATTGAGAAAGTAATTGCTGCTGCTGAAGCACGCGAGGCTGCACGCAAGTCGCGCGACTTAATTCGGCGCAAGAACGCTCTGGAGAGTTCAGCCTTGCCGGGTAAGCTGGCCGACTGTTCAATTCAAGACCCTGAACTGTGCGAGATATTCCTTGTGGAGGGTGACAGTGCAGGTGGTTCGGCGAAATCGGCTCGCGACCGTCGAACGCAGGCGATACTTCCTTTGCGGGGTAAAATTCTGAACGTTCAGAAAGCACGAATCAACAAAGTTCTCGAGAACAACGAGGTTCGGGCAATCTTCACTGCACTTGGCGTCGGTTTTGGCGAGACGCTCGACTTGGAGAAGCTCCGATATGGTAAGATTATCTTGATGGCCGATGCTGACGTTGACGGCGCACATATCCGGACGCTAATTCTGACACTCTTCTTCAACTACATGCGCGACCTTATCGAGGAGGGACGTATCTACCTTGCCATGCCTCCACTCTACAAGATCAAGAAAGGGAAGCGTGACTTCTACGCATTTGATGAGAAGGAGAGAGATGATGTAATTTCCCGACTGAGAAAAGATCCAAAGAAAGAGGAGGAGGAGGAGCCGGAGGAGGATGAGGGAGGAGCAGTTGAGGAGACAGGGCGGATCAAGGGTGGAATCGTTATCAGCCGCTTCAAAGGTTTGGGTGAAATGAATCCAGATCAGCTTTGGGAGACGACGATGAATCCCGAAACGCGCATACTTCAGAAGGTGACGATTGACAACGCGCAGACAGCCTCAACGATCTTTGAAACGTTGATGGGGGATGCTGTTGAGCCTCGACGTCTCTTTATTGAACGAAATGCGAAGTATGTGAAGAATCTCGACGTATAATAAGGTATTGAGAGAGCTGGGAGAGGGTAGAGCCATGTTCACCTCTCCACTCCCTCAGATTGTCATGTGTTGGTTTGTTATCTCACAAGAACTCACTTCGAGGAGATTGCGTGTTCTGTAGATGGGATGTAGATTTTGCCTTCTTGAGATACTTATTCTTGAAGTAACTATAGACATAACGGAGTACTATCATGAACGGAAACGATATCAAACACCAGCTTGAGGAGTTCGGAATTGCCAATCCGGGTGACGTGGTCTACAACGGTACGCGCGCTCGGTTGACCGAAGAGGCTGTCAAGTTGGGAGAAGGGTATCTTGTAAAGGGTGGAGCCTTGCTTGCGTATACTGGGCAGCATACTGGACGCTCACCTAACGACAAATTCATCGTAGAGGAGTCTCAAAGCAAGGATCAAGTCTGGTGGGGGACGGTCAATCGTCCGTTCGAGCAGGAGCGTTTCAACCAGTTGTTGGCCAAGGCAAAAGAATATCTCTCAGGAAAAAATCTCTTTGTTGCCGACTGCTTTGTAGGGGCGGATGCTCGGTATCGTGTTGGCGTTCGAGTAATTAACCAACATGCCTGGCACAACCTCTTTGCCCAGACAATGTTCATTCCAGTGAACGAAGCACCCGATCCTTCCTCGTTCCAAGTAGACTACACAGTGGTTCACGTTCCAGATATGTCGGCTATTCCAGAGGAGGATGGAACACGTTCAGGGACGTTCGTTCTGGTCGACTTTGGACAGAAGATCATTCTGATTGGTGGTACTTCCTATGCAGGTGAAATCAAGAAATCTCTTTTCACCACGATGAACTACCTGCTTCCGTTGCAGGGAGTGATGCCGATGCACTGTTCGGCAAACATTGGGGAGGCTGGGGATACTGCTCTCTTCTTCGGACTTTCGGGAACTGGGAAGACGACCCTTTCGGCTGATCCAGAGCGGTCGTTGATTGGTGATGACGAGCATGGCTGGAGCAACGATGGTGTCTTCAACTTTGAGGGAGGGTGCTACGCGAAAGTGATTCGACTTTCTGAAGAGGCCGAGCCGCAGATCTACGAGACAACGAGAATGTTCAGCACAGTTCTTGAGAATGTAGACTTTGATATGGAGACTCGCGAGCTTGATTTAGACTCGGCAAAGTTTACAGAAAACACCCGCGCTGCATATCCACTCAATTTCATTCCTAACACAGTCCCAGATTCAACCGGCGGCCATCCACGCACAATTATCATGCTGACAGCTGATGCTTTCGGCGTACTTCCGCCAATTGCAAAGCTGACGCCAGCACAGGCGATGTACCAGTTTATCAGTGGATATACAGCGAAAGTAGCCGGAACTGAGAAAGGGGTAACTGAACCACAGCCAACATTTAGTGCATGTTTCGGAGCACCATTCATGGTTCACCACCCGTCGGTCTATGCCGAGTTGTTAGGGGCGAAGATTCGGGAGCACAATGCAAATTGCTGGTTGATTAACACCGGTTGGACAGGTGGTGCATACGGAACAGGAAGTCGGATGAAAATTGCATATACCCGCGCAATGGTGAAGGCTGCCCTAAGTGGTGCACTCGATGGGGCTGAGTTCCAGGAAGATCCGATCTTCGGCTTGAACATTCCAACTCACGTTGATGGCGTTCCAGATGAGGTGTTGAATCCACGCAACACGTGGAGCAACCCAGAAGAGTATGATGAAAAGGCAAGCATTCTTGCAGCAAAGTTCAATGAGAACTTCAAGACGTACGAAGATGGAGCAGCACAAGAAATCCGTGATGCCGGACCAAAGGTGAAGGAAGTGGCAAGTGCCTAAGGCTTGAACGGAGCAGTAGTTGCTTGCAGGAGTTTATAGAGAGGCGTTGGCAGTTGTCAACGCCTTTTCTATTGTTCGAAGATTGAAGTTATCATGGCTCGCCCAGACATGATCAGCAAATGAGATCGACATATCGGATGTACGTTGTATGAAAAATTTAGGACCAGTTTCGTTGGGATGGCTACAAGAGATTGGAATCGTTGAGATTGATGACCTCCGAAGAATTGGTGCAGTTCCGGTTTATCTCGAAATCAAGAAACGACATCCAAAGGCTTCACTAAATCTGCTTTGGGGGTTGGAAGGGGCTGTGCAAGATATTCACTGGATGGAGGTGACTGCCGAACGCAAACGCGAATTGAAAGAATTGCTCTGATCAACTTCGCAAGACATCAGAATTGGGAAATAGTATTCGCTTAGTGTTTCTTGGTCTCCTTTGTGGTCATCCAGAAAAGGGTTTGTCATGCAGAGGTGTGCCGAAGCATCTCACTGGCTCAGTAGTGCAACACTCGTTTCTCCGCACTCCTTGTGAGATTGCCTGCGGTGCTGTCTGCGGCGGTTTTCATTCCGCTTCGCTTCATTCAGAGTGACAATGTTGTGTAGGTAGATATACCTTTCCCTTAATCTAATTCGGTATAATTCTCAAACAGAATACCAGCCGTTATCAAATCAGAACTCCAGACTCAATTGTACGAAGCTCATCGTGCGGTTTGCCACAAAAAGGGGAGAGGCTGGCACATTCAATTGTACCAACCTCTCTACGAATCAAACTGTTGGGTTCGCCCTTACCGGAGCAATTATCGTGTTATGACAATCACCTTTGTCTGACGTAGCCCGTTTGCGGTTACTCCAACGTAGTACGTTCCAGATGCAAGCTCTTCTACATTCAGGTATGCACGGTGCAAGCCTTCGCTGTATTCAGTGCTCCGCTCTGCACTAACACTTCTACCATTTACATCAAAGAGTTGAAGCGAAACAGTGGAGGGCTTGTTCAGGTTCAGGTCAACAGTCAGTCTTCCATCTCGATGATTGAAACTGATGTTCTGTAAGAACGATCCTTCCTCGCTACGTTCGCTACCGACAGCTGATGTTCTGTCGGAACCGTTCAACCACTCGATTCCTTTGTTTAGCAGTAGAGTCCTGTCAGCGTCATTACCGATACCCTCCGCGCCGAAACCGAGGTAGACCAAACGATTGCGACTGTCGGAGTAGCGAATACCGGCTACTTGAGTTTCACTTGCACCGTAATAGAAGGAAGAGATTGCACCAACTCTGGGCGCAATTTCATCTGGAGTATCTTGATTTTGAATCCCTGTCTTTATCGAGAAGTTTAGTCCGTTGCCAATCGGATCGTCAGTTACCCCAACAACCGTTGCCGAACTGTTTGCATCCTTCACGTATGTTGCGTGCAGGTAGTTCTCCATAAAGTCGACATCGCGTGGAGTAGTCAAATCTGTGTTTGATGGGTCAGCAAGTCCATAGCCAATCTCTGCACCGATAAGGTAAATGCGTGTGTTGCCTGCGTCGATCTTTGCGCGGAGGAGTGCGATGTCCTTCAGCGTTAATGCCCACTGCCCGACTTCCATCAGGACGACATAGTTATTCCAAGAAAACATCGACTCGTCAGTTGGGTCTATCAGAGCGTAGACATAGTCGCCGTTACCGAGAGTTCGTTCGTATAGAGGTGGAATGTCTGGATCACGCTCATCTCTTCGAAGCAGAAGAACTTCAAGGTCTTTGGAGTATAGCTTGAACGAGCGTCTAATTTCTGTTCCCCGTGGCCCACTGATTGTAAGGTGAACCGTACCGACCCCTTTCTTGTCGGAAGAAGCGGAGGAGATAATGTTCACTCCAAGGTCTGCATTAACCGTTGCTGAAAGTGGTATATCCACTTCTGCTTGGTTGAACGTAGTACCATCGAGAGTAACAGTAGCATCCCAACCAGCAGGCAAATCAGTCTCGACCTTGAACTTGAAGTGTCCTGAAGCCGTAGGAGATAAGGCTAAATCCCACTTGCTCGTGTTTCCCTGAGACTCGACAACGGTGTATTGAACGTTGTCATTCTCAACGTGAATTTTCCCTTGGCTTGTCCCAGCTTGCAACACCTCTTTTGTCGCATCATCTTGAATCCAAGCGATGATGAAGAGTTGGTCTGCATTCCACTCAGGATCGATAGTGATAGGCTCGATAATGACTTTTGTTGTTCCAGGCTTAATTGTGATGACATTTCCATCAACCGAGGGCATCATCTGGCGAGCGATGTGGGCAAAGTTTTTC
>JBFWSB010000256.1:0-6982 GCA_050248595.1 Kapaibacterium sp. (SeqCode) | reverse complement strand
CGCTTGAGACCGAGATTACGTTTCGTGGTATGGAGGGGATGCTGGCCGCCTCAATTGGGCTTCCGCTCGACCACGTTGAACAGATCTTCCGTAAGCTGACCGACGAACTCTCTGAACATATGCACGGTATCGGCCACGAGTCGACAGTCTTATATGAAATGATTGCAAACTGGCTCTGTACGATTGGGAACATCAGAGGGAATCCCGATTGGGGAGAAAATCTGTCACGCATATTGTGCGGGAAGGAAATGCCAGAATATCAGATTCTTGAGGCAGGAATTCTGTCTGACAATCAGGAAAAGATCGAACGAGGTATAGAGCTTCGCTATGCCCCTGAAGTTCTCCGTTCCCTTGCAACTCACTCTCTCGGAAACAACCAGACGCTCTCTGATGAGCTTGTCTCTCGCCTCTCATCCTTTCTTCAGGCTTCTTCTTCTGGGCAGATTGCTATGCTCCACCTGAATGCCGCTGCTCTTTTGCTCGAAAAGATTGGAGAGCCAATCCCGGACGAAATCAGAACAGCACTGGTTCAAGCACTTGAACGTGGCTTGCAGTGGTGTAAAGAGAAAGGACTGGTAGGCGTTGCCGAGCAATTGCTTGAACGGAGTAGGGTCTGTTGGTCACCTTCCACCATAAAGGGATGGAAGGAACAGTTCCGCCAGAGACGAGCCGACGCACTCCAGTTGTGGGGAATACACAAGCAATCATCTGTCTCCACAAAACTCTCCTTTGTCACAATGATGGATGAGATCAGCATCTGCTATGCCGACCTTCCACCGCAGCCGATTCCAGGAACTCGCGTGCAGCAAACATTGGGTCTGCTGGTTGCAAACCAACAGATGAAGCACTCCCTGACACTGGAAACGTTCCGTGAGCTTGCCACCGGCATCGAGGCCGACCCATCTGGTTCGGCAAACTACTTGCGGGTGATTGTCTCCAGAATAAGGACGATTCTCGGAAAAGACTCGATTATCTCCGATGGAAAGAATCCTCCCTACCTGAACACATGTGTTGTTCAGGTTGACCTGCTTGAGGCATCCGAAGAACTCGATAGGTGTGTCGAGGCGATTCGGACACTGCGCCCCCGCAGGGCAAAGCAGGAAGTGCTGAAAGCACTGCAAAGGAGTGGCGGGAAAGCACTCTACCCAACGCTCGAAGGAGAGTTTTTTGATGCTGCGCGGCAAGACTTCGAAATCAGAATAAGAAAGGCGGTTCTCTCCACAGCCCACCTCCTTTCGCAGGAAAAGGATAGCGAGGAGGCCGCCGACCTGCTGCGAACCGCTACGCTTTTGATGCCAGAAGATGAAGAAGTTGCTGAAGAACTGATTAGCCTTCTTCGGAGTCTGGAACGACATGCAGAAGCATTTAGCATGTCGCGCCAGTTATTGCGGTGAAGTGTCGAGGATTCGGAAGCCAAGGAGTCAGGAGTCGAAGGGGTGCTATTCTCCTGCTAACTGCATACTGCTATCTACTAACAATCCACCACTAACCATTCTCTCCCCCCCGCTTACCGATCTATATCTCTACTCGTCGATTGCTGCTTGCATTCTCGGGGAGCGAACCTATATGTTCCCCTATACTCCTACTCGAGAATTCGTGCAGATAATCATTATCTCCAGAGAAGAAGAATGATAGCAGTGCTACGCTATGCCATGTATAGATTTTTCCTCCAAACATTTCTCCTCGCCCTGCTTTTTCTCTGTGGTGCTCCGCCGCTGTTCTCACAGTTGGAACAGAGCATTCAGGGAAAGATGGTAGACTCGGCAACGGAGGAACCGATTGCCGGAGGAGTAATCCGTATCGAGTCGGTTAGCCGGGTTGTGTCAACAGATGAGAGAGGAGCCTTTCAGATCGAGAACCTTCCGCCAGGGAGATACAACGTCACTGCCGAAGCACTCGGGTATCAAACAACATCACTCTCCTGCACACTCCAGATGGGAGAGAGAGTAACGCTCACCTTTCAGATGGTTGAAGAGCCACTCCTGATGCCGGAGATCGTGATGCAGGCCGAACGAATTTCAGGGAAGAACTCCGTCAGCACATTTGTTCTGGATGCCCCGGCACTTCGCTCCGGACAGGGATTGGTCGAAGACCCGATCAAAACGCTCACCACGCTCCCCGGAATCAGTGGAGGGATTGACCTCTTTAGCCCGACGGAGATATACGTTCGAGGGGGTGCTCCAGAAGAGAACCTCTTTCTCCTCGACCGTGTAAAGCTCTACTGGCCTTGGTATTTCGGTGGGATCAAGTCGGTCTACAACAACGATATCGTGGAGCGTGTAGAACTCCTTACCGGTGGGTTCCCCGCTACGTTCGGGAACCACATGTCTTCAGTACTGAATGTCTCGACGCGATCTGGAGATTTCAATGCGTGGGGGGGCGGAGTCTCGATTGGCTTCTTTAACGCAGCCGCACACCTTGAAGGGCCGATCATTCCTGAGAAGCTCTCGGTAGTTGCGGCTATCCGGCGTACTTATCTCGACCTCTTCCTGAGTGAGAGTGCAGAATTTCCCGTCCCCTCATTTGGCGACATTACCTGGAAAGCAACTTGGATGCCGAACCGGAATAATCGGATCAGCTTCAGCGGAATCAGTTCGGATGAGAGCATGGATTTCCTCGCAGCCGAGCCAGAGCCGGGACTTCCCGACAGGATCGAGACATCGGGAAGAACTGACGCGCAGAGTGCCGAGTGGCTCGCAGTGATCGGAACAGATTTTATCTCAAAGTTTGGACTGACCCACACAACTGCCTCCTCGAAGTTTGCTATCGGCAAAACACTCGACGCGCAGATTGAAGGGGAGACGTTCGGAGTACGTGAGGAGGTGGAGTGGAATGTCGCAGAAGGGAGGAGAGTAGAAGCAGGGATCGAAGGGACGCAGAGTATCTTCTCGCTGCAAGGAGACTTCCCGCTCGACCCGTTGGAGACCGACCCGAACGACACGACGATAAAGCTCCGTCCCTACGACCTCTCAAGTACTAACAAGCTGGCTGGAGCCTACCTCCTCTACGATGGTAGACTGGTTGGCGATTTTGGTCTGAACGCTGGGCTGCGGATCGACTACCACGATGTGGGAGAGATCGTGGACATCTCCCCCCGCCTCTCCCTTCGCTACACTCCAACGAAACGGATTGAACTTGCCGCTGCCCTCGGGGACTACCGACAGTTCCCAGAGGATGAGGCACTGGCCTACAATCCTGACCTAAAATCCCAGCTTAGCAGACACTACATTGCAAGTCTCCGCTACCGCTTCTCTCCGACAATTGCCGGGTGGGTAGAAGGATACGTTAAGGACTACAAAGACCTGACAGTCTACGATACACTCCTAAGATATAGTTCGGATGGGACGGGACTCTCCAGAGGAATTGAACTCTTTCTCCGGAACGAAGGGGAGAGAATTCAGGGATGGATTTCATACGCCCTCTCCAGCACGACACGACAGGAACCCCTACAAGAGAGAGAGTATCCGTTCGCTTACGATCAACGCCACATCTTCAACGCCTCACTCTCGTGGCGTGCCCCAAATGTAGAAGAGAAGAAGTGGTTCATCCCCTCCCTAATCTCCGGACAGATGCGCCTTGCTTCCGGCCGACCATACACTCCGGTTCTACGTGGCGTGCAAACAAATGAGGGATGGCGTCCGGTGAAGGGAGAAATCAACAGCGAGGTAGATCCCTACTATCTCAACTTGAACCTTCGGCTGGAGTGGCACTACAAACTCGGATCCAGCGTAAGGGCAGCCTCCTTCTTCGAGGCTTGGAATCTGACGAACAGAAAGAACGTGCTCGGAAGGAGCTACCGTTACGGCTCGGAATTCGAGAACAACGTTCTTGTGCAACCCTACTATACAACCCCTTTGTTAGTTGGAGGAGGGTTTAGGGTAGAGTTCTGAGAGTTTCTTTTACTCTGCTGCAAACAGATTGCACACGGATTCGACTGATTAACGCGGATGTACACGGATATAAATCTGTGGGAATCTGTGCCGATCCGCGCAATCCGTGTACTATTTCATCGACACAACCTGAACAATTATGTATCCACCAATGAAAAGAACAACCAGCATTTCCGAATCAACTCTCAACAACTCGACAGCGCTGACGAGGTTTACGCTCGTCGCTCTCGGCATCTCCCTTCTCTTCTTCGTTCTTCTTGAGTGGACAATTGTGAAGGAGATATGGGTTGGCACAATGATCCTCCCCTTCTTCTACGCAGCCGGAATGTTCAGCACTGGATTCTACTTCGGTCGCCGTAGCGGAGAGAAGGAGGAGACACCGATCACAACCGGCGTCAGCTACCACGTGGCAACATTCATCATCGTTAGTACTATCAACTTCTTCTTTATTTTCTTTCGCCATCCAGACATTATGTTGGAGACACTTTTTGGGATAGGATTCTGGGGATTCTTCGTTCTTCTCCACCTACTAATGGATCACCTTATGCGACGATATAGCAAAAGAGAAAGGCCAAGTGTTTGAACCAAAGACATCCAACGACAGGCCACCACAACTTACTCTGAAGGGTATCACCATCGTCTCCCTTTGCTGGCTCTGCTATGCAACCATTACAGCCGGGTTTATCGAATCAGGATCATCTGTCCCCTTTCAGTTTTTACTCTTCGGCCAGATTGTTGCCTCGGCTATTCTCGCGATCTACACTCTTCCAATTTGGCTTCTGTTAGTGCAGCGGCTTCACTCCGCACATTGGGGAACAAAACTGAGTCTTCACATTGCAATTGCCCCCATCTATGGCTTAGCCACATACTACAGCATAGAAGGATTCTACCTGCTTGCCGGTTTTCTCGATGCCGTGGCTGCAATTCGCCAGAATCAGTTTTGGATTCTTTTGGGAAACATCATGCTCTACGCTCTGCAGTTTGCACTCTTCCACATCATCGTAGAAGTCCGGCGTTCACGGCAACGAGAAGAGCAGGCAGCAAAGCTCACCATACTGGCTCGCGAGCAGGAGCTTCAAGCACTTCGCTCCCAACTGAATCCCCACTTTCTCTTCAACGTCCTCCACAGTATTAACGCAACTATTGGGATCGACCCGGAGAAAGCAAGGGAGATGCTCACCCGCCTCTCCGATCTCCTCCGCTACATTCTCGACAGTGGTAAGCATCGCTTCCTTCCCCTCGGTCGCGAGCTTGACGTGGTGGAAGCCTATCTCTCCCTCGAACAAGTTCGCTTTGGAGACCGCCTCAACGTACGGTTCGATGTTGACGACACCCTTCTCAGCATACCTGTCCCCCCAATGATTTTGCAACCCTTAGTTGAGAATAGTGTAAAGCACGGCGTTGCAATGAGTGAGGCGTCGGAATCAATCTCGATTGTTGCCCATAGATTAGAAGGAAGAGTAGTTTTGATTGTCGAGAATACAACCAATGGAATAGAGTCTGCCACGGAGACTCACGAAGGATCGAAAATTGGTGTAGAGAATATCAACAAACGTTTGGCAGTTCTCTACGGAGAAGATTCATCGGTAGTGATTCGTAAGGGAGATGGGGCAACACAGGTTTCACTGACAATCCCTCTGAGCAATAATCTGACGATATAGTTATAGTATGGTAGAGTTAGGAGAACCGATTCGCGTGGTGATCGTCGACGACGAACAACCAGCCAGAGCAATCATCAAAGAATACCTTGCAGACTACTCAACTGTGAAGATAGTAGGTGAAGCTAACTCAGGTCGACAAGGTTTAGAGATAATCAACGGCGAAAATCCTGATTTGATTTTCCTCGACATTCAGATGCCGGGTCTGACCGGGTTTGAACTCCTTGCATCCCTCACAACGCAACCGGCTGTCATCTTCTGCACAGCATACGACCAATATGCAATCGAAGCGTTCGAGGTTAACGCCGTTGACTATTTGCTCAAACCATTTTCCCGAGAACGATTCAGGCAAGCTCTCTCCCGAGTATTGGAGAAAGGAAAATCATTCCAGACAGAAGAGCAGGTTTCGGCACTGATACGTATCTGGCAAGAGCGAGAGAAGAGAGAGAAAAAACGCTTTTTTGTGGAGTCGAAGAATCGAATCATCCCAATCGAAGTAGACGACATTCTCTGGATTGAGGCAACTGGTGACTACTCTCAACTCCATACGTCTACCGCATCATATCTCTGCAACGAACGCCTTGGGGAGATAGAGAAGAAGCTCGACCGATCTTCCTTCATCCGAATACACCGCTCCACAATCATCGCAATAAAGGCACTACATTCACTGACTCCTGATGGAGATGGTGGCTACACCGCACACTTGAAAGAGGGAAAGAAACTTCGGGTGAGCCGTTCCTACAGCAGGCAACTTAAGGAGATGATGTTGTAGCGAGAGAACTCCACTTCACTCTCTGTTCACCAACACAGCAATAAAACTACAGGGACGCACTCCCCATGCATGTGCGCCCCTGTCCTGGTCCCCTCTACAACCACCAAGTCTGAGGGAACATGTTCTTAAATTTTCGTTCAGTTCTTCTCAGTTCTTCTTTTCTACAATCACCTGCTCTACTATGCGCTCCTCTCCTGACTCCACTACAACAAGGTAGATGCCCGACGCTAACCCTTCTGTGCTCCACTCCAGCTCGTACTCTCCCGGCTCCGAAGCAGATTCAAACATCAGATTCGCTACCTGGCGTGAGGCTCCATCGTATACGATTGCCCGCACATCCTTCCAACCTTCTGGAACTACAACCCGAATCGTCCCCCTGTCAGTTACTGGATGTGGGTAGATCACGATACGCTCACCCCCCTCTTCTTCTCCACTCTCATCCCAACGCGCTATCAACCGCGCCAAACCTCCACCAACTCGCTCATCTGCTCCTACGTCGTAGCTTCCCCCACTCGGACGACTCTCCCCATCGATATCATCGGTAACCTCGCTCAAACTCACTCCAGCATCTGTACCGCAATTATCTGTGCTCGATAAGTGATACAGCGAGTCGTTCGCTACAAAGCTTGCCGTGCAGATCACCGAGTGGGCATCCTCTCCCG
>JBFWSB010000255.1:0-7041 GCA_050248595.1 Kapaibacterium sp. (SeqCode) | reverse complement strand
TAGAATAGCGTTCCTCGAGCATCATCTAACCCTAATTTTTTTCCGGCGTAGCTAAAGGCCTGACATGGGAAGCCTCCCGTAATCACATCAACCTTGTCTCGATATTCTGAGAAGTCAAAAGATTTTATATCTCCTTCTAAAACATTCCAGTGCGGTCGATTCTTCCGGAGAGTTTGGCAAGCCCAGGAGTCAATCTCGTTCAGTGCAACGCACTTCAACCCTGCCTTCTCCAAGCCTATGGCTAATCCTCCAGCACCTGCGAACAACTCTAATGCAGAGTACTCTCTATCTGGCAACACGTAGTTGGAAGTATCGCTATCCTCCTCCTCAAAAAAATCACCCAACAACAATTGGATCTCTTCTTGCTTATACATTCGGTAATTGCTAACAGGTTCACGAGAAGCTTTCAGTTTGCCCTCACGATCCCATCGCCTCAGGGTTTCCTTGCTTTTTCCAATCAGTTCTGATGTTTCCGACAAAGAAAGATACTTGCTCATAGCTCTATGTGTAACCACATTGTTCAACCTTACTCAAGGGTTACAAATATAGCTTGAAAGGGAGGAGTATCAAACAGAGTTGAAGGTTCTCTGAGTTCTCCGTTGAGTATCTCTCTAATAGCTGCTCTCCCTTTTGAATTTTTAATTTTGCATTTTTAATTCTATTAGCTCTGTACACACACTATACTTGATTCTGACAATGCGCAGGTTCTTATCTCTCTGCCTTTTTTCACTCTCACTTCTCTTGATCCTCATAGCAATTCCCTCTTCGTCACTTCTGAGCCAGCCCGGTTCGTTAGAGGGAACAGTTCTGGATGGTGCGACAAAGGATCCGCTCCCGGGGGCTACCGTGCAGGTGGTTAACCTGAAAGAATCGGGAAGTGTTCGGGGTGGGGTAACGCGAGCGGATGGAACCTACCTCATCAAAGGTCTTCCGGCTGGGAATTATCGGGCAACAATTTCGTCGATTGGCTACGGTACAGTGAGCGATACATTGGTTAAGATTCGGTCCGGTGATAGAACTACGTTGAATGTGGAGCTTTTGCAGGAAGGGTTGACAACAGATGGGGTGGTGATTACGGCGTCGCGTCGACCGGAGAAGGCGACGGCTGCTCCGGCATCCACAACTGTGATTCGGGCGCAAGAGGTGGAGGAGACAACGGCAATTTCTCCTATCGACCATGTCCGCGGCGTTAAAGGACTCGACGTTGTACAAGGTGGACTTGCCCAGAACACTGTGGTAGCACGTGGGTTCAACAATATCTTTAGTGGCAACCTAACCTCCCTTACCGACAATCGCTTTGCGAGCGTTCCTTCGCTTCGATATAACGGCTACTACTTCATTCCTCTGGTGAACGAAGATATTGAGCAGATCGAAATCGTTCGTGGTCCTGGCTCTGCTCTCTACGGACCGAACGCATCGAACGGGGTGATGCACATCATCACCCGATCACCACTCTCATCAAGTGGAACCTCCGTTTCGGTTGCTGGTGGAGAGCGAGATGTCTTTCAGGGAATGTTTCGCCACGCAGGTACGGTTGGCGACCGCTTCGGCTACAAAATTTCTGGACAGTATATGCGGGGTGAAGATTGGGGGTATACCGATACTGCCGAAGTAAGTGCGCGACGGCAGGCAATTACCGACAGCTTGCTAATTAACCCCAACTTCGATACGAGTTCTGTGTTGATTGGTCGCCGCGATTCGACAATGGAGCGGTTTGGGGGAGAGGGACGGATTGACTGGCTTCTCACCGACGAGGCGACGCTGATTCTCTCCACTGGCATGACAATGGCCTTGAACAACACCGACGCAACTGGCGTCGGTTCAGCACAGGCGCAGGATTGGCAGTACTGGTATCATCAGGCACGCTTTCGGTGGCGCGATCTTTTCGTGCAAGCCTTCTTGAATAGAAGCAATGCCGGGGAGACCTACCTCCTCCGCACCGGTCAACCGATTGTTGACCGCTCCACTGTTTTCGTCACGCAAGCACAACATGCGGTGAGAATTGGGGAAAAAGAACGCCTGACCTATGGTCTCGACTTTATCATGACAAATCCAGTCACCGACTCGACCGTAAACGGCAGGAACGAGAACGATGATAACTTCAATGAGATAGGGGCTTACGTTCAGTCGGAGACTGACCTAATTGCCGACGAACTGAACCTTGTCGCCGCTCTCCGTCTGGACAAGCATAGTCGTCTGAACGATCCAGTCCTATCGCCACGAGCAGCACTCGTCTGGACGCCAGAAGAACTTGGTGCATTCCGCCTCACATACAATCGCGCCTACAACGCACCAACCACCAACGAGATGTTCCTCGACATCGTTGGCCAGAACGTTCGTGTGGATAGTGGGTTCAGCTTCAACGTCCGTGGTTCCGGCGTGCCGCAGGAGGGATACAGTTTTCGATTTGACCCTGAAGGAAATCCGATGATGCGTTCTTTCTTAGCGGAGGATCCATCTGTCTACTTGGAGACAGATGATATTGGGGCAATTTGGAAGAGCGTTCAGACCATTGCGAAGAACCTATTGTCGAATCCTACAGTCGGCGCAGTTGTAGATGCGATACCAGCCCCTCCGAAGGGGAGTGTGCAAACTGAGTTGCGTGCACTCAACTTGAGTACAGGCGCGTTTGACTCGTTCGAAGGAAAGCGGGTAACCGGTCGGGAGCAGGTGTTGCCAACTATCAACAACACGATTGAGTTCGGTTGGCAAGGTATCCTCTTCAATCGGGTTGGGATTAGCGTCGACCTCTACCGCTCGCAGTACAACAACTTTGTTGGACCACTGGAGACGATCACACCAACAGTCTTCTTCAATGCTGAGTCGCTCACCAACTATCTTGTTAATGTCTTCGTGGAAAATGGTTTTCCGGAAGAGCAATCGAAGCTCATTGCTGCCGCCTTCGTGCCACAGCTTGCCGGTGTTGCCGGGAGCAAGGAGAATCCGGGACTTCCTCTCGGCACTATTTCTCCTGAGGAGGCTGCGGACCTCACTGCTGTTCTCCTAACCTATAGGAATTACGGGGACATTACTCTCTACGGATACGACATCGGCCTTCTGGTTGACGTTGTCGATGGTCTTACTCTGAACGGAAATCTCTCCTACGTCGACAAGAACTTCTTCCCGAATCTCGACAGCATTGCCGATCTTTCACTGAACGCACCGAAGTTCAAGTTCAACGTTGGTGGAGATTGGCGGAATAATTCTCTCGGTCTCAATGCCGGATTCCTCTTCCGCCACGTCGATGGCTTTCCCGTCCGTTCCGGCGTCTACTCGGGAGAAGTGCCGGGCTACTCCACTCTCTCACTCGACGTAGGATACAAGCTCCCCTGGGTAGAAGGATTGAGAATCTCCTTAAGCGCACAAAACCTGATGACCTGGGTAGAGGGGAGCGACGAAAATCCATTTGAACTACGCCACGCAGAGTTCGTTGGAACGCCGGCAATTGGAAGATTGGTGTTGGGGAGAGTGGCGTATGAGTTTTAGCACCACACGTTCTGTCAGATGAAATCAAAAGGTTCAATCGTTAGGAATATCTAATGCCCTTCACAACAATCACTATCGACTTCTGGCAGACGCTCTACGACAACGCAAATGGAGCGGAGCGGAATGCGCAGCGGAAGACGACGTTGTTAGAAGCGATTGGGGAGGAGCATCAGTCGCCCGACCTTGCTCTCTTCGACAAAGCGTATGCCGGACTGTGGGAGTACTTCGATCAGCACTGGCTTGGAGGGCAGCGGACGCCGACATCGGAGGAAATGGTTGCAGAGATTTTGCGGCAGTTACAGTTCTCACTTTCTGAGGAGCGAACCGAGAGGGTTGTGAAGGTATTTGAGGAAGGGATTCTCGATCACTCTCCCGGACTCTTGCCGGGTGTGCGCGAAGGGTTACAACACCTCGCTTCGTTTGCTCCTCTCGCCTTAATCTCTGATACGGCATTCTCCCCCGGTTCAGTCCTTCGCCGGTTAATGGAGCGTGATAACATAGCCCAATACTTTCAAGAGTTTGTATTCAGTGATGAGACCGGTGTCGCCAAGCCCCATCCGGAAGCCTTCCTTCGGGCATTGGAACCGCTCGGCAGTCTACCAGAAACAGCACTCCACATCGGCGACATTGAACGAACGGATATTCGTGGGGCGAAGGGGGTCGGAATGCGAGCAATACTCTACCGAAGCTCCGAGCATCTTGCCAAGTACGCCGAGGAAGAAACGAGTGCTGACGCCGTGATGAAAGATTGGGGGGAAGTCGGAGAGGCTATTCAAAAGGTTCTCTAAATCAAATTTGTAGTGGGTCAATAAAAAGCCGAGGACAAAAACTGTCCTCGGCTTTGGAGTTTATGCCATGATTTACGGAAAGATTGTAGTCCGGCTTTTTGTGTAGAGCAAAGGTGGTGAAGAGAGTGAGAGGAACTTGGGTGTATATATAGCCTATAACTACGAAAGGGAGCAGATACAGCCTCTTTGTGTCCAAAGTGAAGTAATTACAAGAAAATAGGAGAGCAGAAAAAAACTTGTAGATAATAGAGAAAAACATAAGTTAAATAAAAGAACCAACCGACACCTTGATCTATGAAGACAGCCCACGCCACAAACTGTCAGTAAGGAAACCAGTAACACTCAGGAGAGAATGAGTGAAGCTGGGCGAATTGCACATAGAAGAGTTAAAAAGACTGCAACTATAATCACGGGTGGTTTTGTTCTGTACGTGTGGACATAACGGAAGGTCTGTAGTTCCCATTCATATCAAAGAGGTGTTTTCATGAATCAGTTACTGTCACGGAGAGTGTCGGTGCTATTTTATGTGGTCGTCCTGATGTTTTTTGTTCGATCTGTTGGATATTCACAGGACACTATTCACATCGATACACTCACGACGAGCATTACTCAACACATTCAAGGGAATGTGTTTGCCCTTAGGATTACAGGGGGTGGAGATACGTTGGCTATGGGGTCAATCTCACAAGCCTATACATTCAACACCTATGATGATTCTGCTGCTTCAGACTATGTGGTTACTGAGATAAAAAAGAATGGGGTTCGATTGGACTTGTATGACTATGTATTGCATCGCACGATCAACTATAAAACAGACTCATCCCTAAGTACCATTAGTCGAACGAATAGCTTTTCTGTATTTACAGGTGATACGATTAGTTTTTACAGGGAATTCTCATGGTTCAATCACCTTGACGGGAATGTGAAGAAGTTAGATAATTATTATTCCCATGATACTTTGATTTATACAATAGAACTGATCGAGGATGGAACAAATAACCGTTTAGCTCTTCTTGATTCGATGGGAGTGTATCCTCAAATGCCTGCTGGCATTCCCTCTTACTTTGGATATGGTCCTGTAATGGTATTACGTCAGTATATCGTACCCTCCAGCCGTGACGATAAGGATGTTCTGATTCGCATTAATATTCATGTCTCAGGTAGTGGCAGTTATGACCCAGTCCGTTATGAGACTGTTACTCATGCACTTTCGGGTCGGTTGGTTAGCCCATATTTCTCAGCCTATCGTAACATCTACAATCAATCCTTTTAAATACCATGAAAATTTTTGTTGTAACGGCTATTCTTGTTTTTGCAATGTTGAATTCTTCACCAGCAAGAACAGCTTATCCTGGTGGTGCAGGAACATCCTGTTTAGATGCATCAGGTGGAGCAAACCTTTGTACTTGTATTGCAGCTTTCTCAATACCATTGGGTTTTGGGACTCTTTTTGGCGGTAAATGTGAGAGAAGTGGGTTAGAAAAATAGTGTTTGCGATGCAAATTACTCTATAGGTGATGTTTGTGCTTTTTTCTGGCCTTCAGGAGTCTACTTTGAAGGTTTTATTTGGTAATACTAAGAGTTCGCAAAAGGTTTGAATGAAATTTAGCTTGGAGCAATCCAAGCTTTTTTTGTGGTAAATGAGTTTCATTCGTGATGAAGAAGAGAGGGAATGGAAAAAGATGAAGCTGGTGTTGAGTTGAAACAGAGCGGAAGTGTCGGAGTTGAAGAATGGGTCCAGTGCCGACGAGTGCGATGGATATTGGGGGCTACTGGCAACGGATATGAGTGATCCGTACATCTTAATTTTTAATTTTGCCTTTGACTCTACTCATGCAGCGTACAGATATGTACGATAGAGTATGACCATTAACTGATCATCAATTTCGCATTAGGAGGAGAACCATGCGAAGAGTACTCA
This sequence comes from Kapaibacterium sp. (SeqCode), assembly GCA_050248595.1. Lineage (GTDB taxonomy): Bacteria > Bacteroidota > Ignavibacteria > OLB7 > OLB7 > JAGWAZ01. The sequence continues at coordinate 846 of JBFWSB010000255.1, read as the reverse complement.
AGTGGGTAGGCATTACTCTGGGGAGCATTCTCGGCTTGCTCATAGTCTTTGTCGGTATATCCTACATCGTTAGCAGTTCAAAACTTGGCTCTACGTTCGAAGTTCCAACGGAAACGGTCACAGTCCTTACCGACTCGGCTTCAGTGGCCGAAGGGAAATATTTAGCTACGGCGATAGGTAAGTGCGTTGAGTGCCACGGCGGAGATTTCGGGGGGAAAGTCTTTATCGACGAGCCAATTATTGGTCACGTTGCCGGAAAGAATATTACGCGAGGGAAGGGAGGGATTGGAGCCGAGTTCAAAGTGGAGGATTGGGTGCGGGCTATCCGCTACGGTGTGAAGCCAGACGGAAAAGGACTTGTGGTAATGCCGAGTGAGGATTACTGGTACATGAGTGATGAAGAGTTGGGGAAGTTGATCGGCTACTTACAGTCATTGCCACCGGTTGATCGGGAAGTGGAGGAGCCGTCGCTCGGTATTTTAGGGCGTGTTCTGGTTACGCTCGGTGCGCTTCCACTCTTTTCCACTGAAAAGATTGATTTAAAGGCAACCCGTCCGACCCCACCCCCTTCTGCTCCAACGGCTGAGTATGGAGAGCACCTTACGAAGATTGGCGGATGTATCGGATGCCACCGACCAGACTTCTCCGGTGGTCCGGTATCTGCTGGCGCACCTGATTGGCCACCGGCAGCAAACCTGACTCCACACGCTGAGGGTCTCGGCTCTTGGACCGAAGCCGAATTTACGACCGCGCTGCGGGTAGGGAAGAGCAAAGATGGGAGAGCCTTGTACCCGGAGGCGATGCCGTGGGGGACAACTGCCTTGATGACCGATGATGATATGCACG
>JBFWSB010000254.1:0-7063 GCA_050248595.1 Kapaibacterium sp. (SeqCode) | reverse complement strand
TGCCGTAGATGTCGGCATTGCCGTTGCGGTAGTCCTCCCAGATAACAACGAGGGTATCCTGTTTGAAGAGTCCACTTGGGTTGATTGTTTTTCCACTCCATTGGCTGAGTTGGATAGTAGATGTGATAGGAAGCATTTGGCTGTCGAAGAGTCGTGTGTGGATACCAGAGTCGTTAGAACCCCAGAAGATTGCGAGTGTGTGGTCGAACGCTCTAAAAGCTGTGGAATAGTTGCCACTGCGCAGAGGTTGTGGAGCATTCGGAATAGTTATGGAACCGAGGAGATTCCCATCGGCAGTCCAAGTTTCAGCGACGAACGTTGAAGTGGAATCGAGATCGGTGTAGGAACGGAGGAAGGTGTTGCTGTCGAGAAGAATAATTCGGTGAGGGCTTCCTGAAGGAGGAAGCGTGAAGAACGCAAGAGTATCAGTCCCTTTAAGCCTTAAAGCCAAAGTCGATTGCACGACGATAAATTCCGCAGAGTCTAACGGAAGCCAGATAGATGTTTCCTTGATCCACTCAGGTTTGTAACTCCATGAACCTTTACCAAAAGGGTTGACAGTGTGAAATGTGCGATAACTCCTATTAGTTCCAAAATCATAACTCCAATGAGCAGCTTTCGTACCAAGAATAAATTCCTTTCGATGAGGGAGATAACCTACATAGTCCTGTTTAGTAAAAGACATCGTTTCATACGGAGCAGTGTAAGGAGTTCCTGCAGTATAGACTTGTGACCAATTCCCAGATGAGGAAACAAAAAAATAAAAGATATGCCCCATTGTTACCATGGGTCTGGTATCAACCATCAAGTAATTATACACTTCAGCGAGACTATAGGTGAATCCAATATGTCCAAGAAATGAAGATATCTTTCCTTCTTCTTCTCTCTCTTCGAGCTTCTCTTTCCAGTCTAAATCCCATGGTTGTCCAAACTTCTCTGGAAACTCGTATGGTAAGTATGAAGGAGGTTGCAGAGAGTGGGATGTGATAACATTGTTAGGAAGCTGAAACATTGCAATGTTCCAGTGGTCTCCTCCGGCATTCCATGCTATAGTGCAGTTCTCTGAGTCCCAGTCTTTCCCTATGGCTGGTTTCGTCTCTGGATATGGATTACTTGCAAGAGCAAAATCTATTCCTGTAGTAATTGAGTCAGTGAACGTCTTTTCTTCAGTCAAAGTCACAACGTGAAGAGTTTGTTGTGCAAATGTGCCCGTACTGTATGTACAGAGTAAAGTGATTGAGAGAAGGATCGTGTGTATTGTGAGGTTTGTCATTTCGATAGAGAAAAAATAGGTCTTGTCGCGCTTGTTATGCTTGCCACGATAATTCACCTCACCACCATCACTAACTCCGCACCAGAACGTCCAGCAGAACTCCAGCGCACCAAGTAGTGTCCCGGCTTCGTTCCATGCAAGTCAATCCATACACCACTAAGGCCAGCACTTACCTGCTCTTCTACAATTCTTTGTCCAAGCAAATCGAAGAGTTCAATCGTTGTCGGCTCGATGCTTCTGCTACTGAACGAGATGTAGATACCATCCTCTGTTGGGTTGGGCCAGAGTGCTGCCTTCTCTTCTGTTTCTTCCCGAGTGCTGTTTGTTGCTCTGTACGGTATCAGCACATTTCTCCCGTAGATGTCTGGATTTCCATTGCGAGTGTCCTCCCAGACGAGAATGAGATTTTCTCGATCGAACAATCCTGCTGGATTTTTGATTCTTCCCTGCCATTGACTGAGGATGGTGTCACGCACAACTGTTTGCAAGGCGTTGTCGAATATAGTGGCGTGGAGGCCGTTCTCTTCGGTACCACGTAAGAGCACGATTATGCCATCCTCAGCCCGAAAAACGGTCTGATAATTTCCCGTTAGGAATTCTTCTTCTGCATCGGGCAGATATGTACTACCGAGAAGAGTTCCAGCTGTTGACCACTTTTCCAAGAGAAGAGAACTGTTCAGGTTTGGATTGGATGAGGTGCGGAGAAATGTTGAATCGTTCAACTTGGTAGTGAAACTCTTTCCCTTTGCCGGAGGGAGGGGAAAGCTATAGAGAGTCTTCTCCCCTCGCATCATCACAGCTTGGGTGTCTTGTATCATAAGAACTTGCGCTGAGTCAACCGGAAGGAGTGTAGAGAAAGAGTGAAAGGCAGGGATGATAGATCGCCAAGTAAGATTTCCTTTCCTGTCAATTGCTACGAGCGTGTCGAAAGGTTTTGCAATACTGCTGGAGCTTTTCTGGAAGAGACCGAAGACAATCTCTTCTCTCCCTCGAAGCTCCCCGAGCACTTCTCCCCGATGATACACTTTTGTGTCTGTATACGAGACTGGTTTTCTTCCGTGCGTATATCTCTGCTTCCATTCATCATCTTCCCCACCATAAACAAAGAGGGCATATCGCACCGATGTCATCTCCCACCAACTTGTTCCGGTAAAGGTTACGACGAAAGAGAGGCATTCTGTCTTGTGGTTCGTAAGCCATAACTGGTTCAAGAGAGAGTAAATTCTGTACTGACTTTGTGTAGGAGAGATCGATAGGTTGCTAATCATTCCATCTTGTGCTGTAAAGCCGTAGGGGATAGGGGGAGCGATCACAGAATCAATGATGGTGACATGGCTCAGCGCCGTTCCAGCTTCAGCAAGAATGCCTCCGAAATCTTGATCGAGCCATCCAAGTTGGATACCTTCGGTAGTGCGAACAATTTTAGGACTTGTTTGTGCAGTTCCCCTGCGCCATCCCGGTGCTAATACCTGAACGGAAATTGAATCGGAGGCAACGGGAACTATGATTGAAATGATTCCTACGGAATCAACTCGCCTTGTGTGAACATCAGATGCAGGAGATTGTAGAAGGAAGCCAGAGCTGTCGTTATAGAACTCCCCATTTGATCCAATCGAGAATACACGGATGTAGTTGCTGGGTGGTTGGAGCGTATTGTGTGAAAGTCGGGTATATGCTGTGGTCAGTCGTAACAACGATGTATTGCTCTCACCCTGAACATACTCTATCTTCTCAATGTTGTAGAGTTCACCACTCCCTGATTGAGTATATGCTCCACTTATGTGTGACTCCGAGAAGATAATCGGCATTGAATCTATCGTGAATCCCTTCCCAACCTCAATGCTATAGAGAGTTGTACGATGTTCCCCACTCTTGTAACGCTCACCAGTTTCACTATTTGTTCCATAGATAACGCGAAGCTCTCCAGAGCTTTGCCGACCAATCATGATTGTAGAAGAGAGTGCAGAGTCGAGTTGAGGAAGTGGAAGCTCTCTTTCAGGAAGTGGTGAGAAGGGGGTATAGAATTGGTAAAGGTTGTTGTTGACTACTTGGTAGAGCGTCGAGTCTTCAGTAATGTGGAATGGTTCGTCGAAGAGTGAAGGAATCAACGGACGCTCGTCAATCTCACCCGCCTCGGTAACTGCAAACAACCCACTCTTTTCCTGAACAATTGCGAAGCCCGGTAGGAGCTTGTAGTGGATCACTTGTTCAATTGTTCCCTCGCTTTGCGTTACCGGGAGAGAGAAATCGCCCTCTGCTTTTACGTGCAGTCGGTTAACCCATCGGTTTGTTCCATCACTCTCCTGCCACAACAGAAGCCTTCCTTTCGTTGGCAAACCAGCAACGCAGATTGTTCTGCCATAGATCTTGTGTGGCGCAATCACTCCACTCAAACGTTCAGCCTTACCGATGAGCATTCCGTTGAAGTCAACTCGTTGCGCGTAGAGTCCCGGCGCATCGGCTCGGTGGTCCTCCCAAAGGATGAGGAACGACGCAGCTAAGGAGATGACTTGCACGTGGTGTATGGGGCGAGCGAGAGAATCAGTTAAGGTTGTTTGTGGTGTGGCTGGTGTCGTCCCCTCAAAAAGTTGGAAACGGAGTTCACCAACCACAGAGTTGTCGTTAAGTGGACGAGTAGTACCCCAGACGACAAGTGTGTGGTGATTGACAGAGTCGGCATCGTGGAGACGATACTCAGGTGGAATGGTGTACTGGAGCGGCTCGACTGGTGATATGCGGATATCCTCCTGCGCTTCGCTGCGTAGCACAGAAGAGAAGTGTGCGAGAATGAGAATCAGTGAAACCCAACGCATATCTCTGTTCCAGATCGGTTGTTCTATTTACGAGCCTAACACATCACTGGGCTAAATGTTAGTGGGGGATACTGGTCTGACACAGACCAATATCCCCCACCTGTTCCTTCTACCGATGTGATGCCTTTCCCTTAGCGAACAATCACCTTTGCCGAGAGAAACTCACCATTTGCCAAGTGAAGTCGTAGGACGTAGACTCCCGATGAAATCCTTTCTCCAAAGTTTTCAATCTGAAGTCGGTTGTTCAGAACGTGTAGTTCCTCATTACTCCAAACACTCTCCCCCTGCGTGTTGTGAAGCGATGCGGTAACTCTCCCATTTTGAAGCCCTGCTGTCTCTACTATCAAACTTCCTTGACGAGATAGTGGTTGCGGTACAATCGCAAGGATTGAGGCCGACCCACTTCGTTCTCCTGCTACAGGAGCCGAGGCAGGACCTTCAGTGAAGTCGAAGAAAACTTGAGTCCAAGTAACCGGGTTGACGGTATCTCGCATTTCCGTTGCGCCATTGCTCGCAACTATTTCGTAAGGACCAAACGTCTGTCGGTTCCCACCGATGTTCAGGCTGAATGGGAGTGGAATACTCGGAAGAAAACCGTCGGCATCTGTTTTTGCCGAGCTAATTACTTGCCCTGAAGGGAGTGCAGTGATCGTGACGTCAATGTTTGATAGCCCTACTCCTGCTGTGTCAACCGCTACAACACTAACTGTGCCGAGCCTGAGCAGAGAAGAGGTTTGATCGACTTCTACATCGTTGTCGTCGTACTCGCAATCATAACATTGAAGGTGACTGTCCTTTCTGACAAACATATCTGTTGAGTCTGCAAAGGTGACTCTGAGTCCATGTGCTTGCAGGGTATCAATTGCCGAGCTGTTTGCGTGGATGTCATCGAAGAGGAAACCGTAGAACTGGCTTCCCATTACACTCACAAAGTCGAGCGTTTGAATCTGGAGTGGTGCTACCGTGTCGATTGTTGAACGGTTGCCCCGGAATGTTATGCCACTTCCAAGACTTCCTCCAACTGTCACGTTCTGCATGGCAACGTTACCTGCCGTAGCGAAGACTCCATCGACCGCTCCCCGAATTGCAACGTTCTCCCACGATGTTTCCCCTGCTCCCAAACCAATGGCAGCTTCCAACCGCGTTCCACTGTCGGCGTTAACTACAACATCTTTCCAGGACCACTCTCCGACTGCTTCAAGCAGAAGAGAATCTTTCACGTCGATCTGCACGCGCTCTAAGTCGACGTCAAAGCCTTTCAGCAACGAGCTTCCTACTGCGTCGTACCACGTCCACGTTCCTTGAAGGCGTTCGTTGGCATTTACTTGGCGGAGTGTGTCGAGCAAGAAGATGTTGTAGCGAAGCAGGAGTGTGTCATCTGTTGCGGTATTCACAACGCTTGCGATAACTTCTCCCCCCATCGTTGCAGTATCGGGAACAACTGTTCCGGTGAAGACATCTTGGGAATCTGTTTCTGGAATGTTGAACGTTTTCGGTTCCACACTCACAAACCACCCACTTGGACCGTTGATTGATGTTGTGTGAAGTTGATTGTTCTCTTCTTCTTCGAGGATATATCTGTAGTAGGCAAAGTCTCCCGGATTGTGTGCCACAAACTCGTCGAGAGTCGAGAGCGATTCATCCGGGGCGGCTGATAGAACGATGTGGCTTCCGTCATCTTTCCGCACTGTGCTGTTACGTAAACGATCCACAGAGATGCCAGTACAGTTGTCCGGTAGGTCTGCGATACACTGCTTCTCACCAGGGCCTAATGATGGGCGGATGCGTGGGACAATCACGACGTTCTCTCTGCCGCATCGGGCACTAATGCTGTAATCCCTACTCGCACTTTTGTGTGTGTTGCCGGTGTTCTCAATGTAGATTGAACCACGGTATACGGTTGAGTCGCGCCGACGGCTTCCTTGCTTTACACTGAGCTTCATGCAAATACGCTCGGCGTAGACTTTGATAGAGCCACCATTTGTCGATATGGAACGTTCTCCACCCACACGCTCAAGCCGGATGGAACGGAGAGAGATTGAATCGTTCAGTTTCTCGATTTGCGGATTTGGTCCGTTCGCACTTGTTCCTCCCTTTACCTTGACCCATGCGTAGAGTTCACACTGGTCGATCTTTCCATTTCTATTCAAGTCTGCCATTTGATCTTTCGAGCAAGCCTCTAATGCTTTCTCCCAATAGGTTCCACTTCCGTCTCCTACTGGAGTAGTGCGTGCTGAACTTGAACTGGTAATTACTGTCCCCTTGATTCCTTTTTTCTTTAACTCACGGATAGCTGCTCCGCTGTGGCAGGCGGTGATCTCGATACAGACTTCACCAACTCCGGCATCTTTCAACTTGCAGGCGAAGTCTTTCCACGATAAAGTCTTGGAAGTTTTGTGTTTATCATCCCAAAGAATAATCCCACTTGTAGTTCCGTGCCCTACATACTTAAAGTGAAGCTTGTCGCAGTTCTTCCCCTTAAGTCCATCAATTGCGGCGCAGAATTCTTCTTCGGTTAATCCACAGTTGTTTGCACCGGAGAGAGCCGTGATATTTGGACCTGTGACGCTTGGACCTAAGCTGTTTCCGATTATCCTTTCCTTCCACTTGCAGATGTCGTGTTGTACTGTTGATTTCTCAATATCGAGGTTTAGTTTTCCTACAAGTGCTATAGCCCATGCTCCGGTGTTTGAAGTCGCCTTCGGTTGATATGGATTTGTCTTCTCCACACACTGCTGCGCGTTCCCTCGCACGCGGCGTGGATTAGTATCACCAAAGCAGTAGGAACCGAAGTCAGGTGCTACTCCCTCGATTTCTGGCCACAACTCCACTTCAGTTCTTCTGTCAATCGTCCCATCGATTGCCGAGATCGCAACGTACTCTACAGGATGGGAGAAGAGTTCATCAGGGTTAAGGTCTACGTAATGAAAGTAGTCTGGATACTCGTTCTGGAGTGTTAGGGTACTTTCCGCAGCCG
>JBFWSB010000253.1:0-7123 GCA_050248595.1 Kapaibacterium sp. (SeqCode) | reverse complement strand
GACGCGAAGTTGGCGAGTTGTTGCAGGCGATCAGATGCTGCGGTCGGAGTGCCGAGCATGAGGCGGCCAAGCCGTACCGTTGCGATGTAGGTCAGGAAATGTCCGGGGGGTTTTGTGATGAATGGGAATCGGGGGAGAGAGTCGTTGGCAATTAATTGATCGTACGAGCCGATCATTTCCGAGATGTTAATCTCCCCAACAGCTTTGCTCGCAAAGAAGGAGTGAGCAATCTCTGGATAGGTCATCTTCTCCGACATTGGTTCGATGCCACGCCCCTCGATGAGGGTAAATGTCCACTGAGTAACGTAGCCGAAGAGAACGAGGAGCGTAATGGCGAGAAGAGAAGATGGAATGTTCTTCAACAACTTCTGCAATAACAGTAGTAGGAGCGTTCCTGGAAGAAGAAGGAGCCACCAGAAGGGTATCGGCGTCTCCTTTGCGAACCAAAACCAGAACCAAATGTGGTCGAATGTGCGGGGAGCAATCAGCAACACAAGCCAGTAGAGTAGTGGTAGCGCAATCAGTACGCTCAGGAATATCCGGCCTCCTCTCCCTTGAATCATCGTGAGTGGTTCGTTTGTCTACTCAGTGTAATCGTACGCGGATTGTACCGATCGCAACGGATTTTGATTGCTCTCCACCTCCCCACATCTATTCCCGCTCTCCGCAGCCTCCTACCACTCCTAAGAACTTAACGCTCGATCTCCCCACTCTTCAGCTTTGCTTCTACTTCCACGATAATTGCCTGAATGGAATCTTGGGAGATGCCATACTTCTGTTCAATCGTATAGCGTGCGAGTGTGTCCTGCCGTGCGTTAAGTCGAGCAAGTCCATCTTTCAACCGCTGGCGAACCAGGCGAGGATCGGGGGAAGACTGCGTAGCTGTCCGCATCACACTATCGGCAGCCTCTTTGGGAACCTGCGTTGCAAGGTGCGCATACTCCTTCCAGATCGTATACTCAAACACCACCTCGTTCTCTGGGTTGTAGGCCGTATCAGCTAACGGAGGAGGTTCAATGATAACCATTTCCGGTGCTTTCTCGGTAGCATCTTCTTTCTCCTCACCGCAGGCAAGTAGAAGAATTGGAAGGATAAGAAGTAGAATTAGATGGTAGCGCATTTGAGATTATGTTCAGTATGTGTGTTCGTGAGTGTATGAGTTTCTTATCTACGCATTACATTACTCAACATCAATAGCTGATTCAAAATTTCCATTCTGATGTCCGACATCCTCTCCCTCTACTTCTTCAGTTTATACGTACTGAGTTCTCTTTGCGATGTGCCGATGGTATCGATTCGTTCACCTTCCCCTTCCATGGCGACAATGTGCTCGCGCACAACGTATCCAAGTTCCGGGGCATACCAGAGCGTATAGTTGCGGCAACGGAAGCTCGGCACTTCTCCTGATTGGTCAACACGTAGTTCAGCCGTCACCTTCTGTGTCTGAAGCGATGAACCGTTGATAACGACCCGTTCTCCTCCTGAAGGTCGCGCACTCCACACAAGGATACACTCTTCCGTTGCCAAGAGGGTATCGTTAACCTCTGTCTCTCCTCCGAAAGGAACCCGCAACCAACCGGCTGATATTGGACAGCGGCCAAACATTCCGGCTTCCATGTAGAGCGAGAGGTCTCCATTTGTTTCGTAGGCAATCAGCGTAACCAGTGTGTCGGCAGCAAACTGCACCACCCGTTCTTTCCCCTCCACAATCATATCGGTCACCTGAACCGAGAACTTCATCGAGGTCTGCGCAGGGGGAGAGTCGGCCCCAACTTGCTGCACAACCTGCGTCGTGAACATACTTCCGACACCGGGGATTGAGACTCCACCATCCACAACCTCCGGCACATCAGAGCAGCCGGAGAGGAGAATTATTAGCAAAAGTATTCCACCAACCATTGGTCGGGAGTACAGACGACTGCGATATGGTAAGCACCTTGAACTCATAGACCATAATCATACGAATTTCGGAGGAGACAGCGATTTGTTGGGGCAATGGTGAAAGAAAAAAAGCCGGGTCGGTATTTACAACCGATCCGGCTTACATCTATCCGTACTCTCTGTTTAGTCTCACAGTATGCTGTCGATTCACATTTCAGTAACCGACAATTTGAACTTGACTACCCTCTACCAATAATCGACTTCTGCGGTTATCGGCAAAAGGTCTTCACATTGCATACCTTCTTGAACTTCTACTTCCAGAATCAGAACGAACTCTCCTTTCATCTGAATAGAACCTTTTCGTATTGCATTGATCGCCATACTCCATCGCACACTGTCAACAGCTTGAGGCTTAACCCAATTTGATACTCCCAACGGTATTGCCTCAGGATCAAAAGGAATGGTATATGCGAGTACACGTACACGAGTGGGGGCTGCTGCACGTACAAAAGATCCATATCCCCAAACATTTAGGCCTTTATGATAGAGAGTGGTAATCGAATCTGAAATAAGAGAGTCATCAAAACGCAACTGACACACCTGCCCATTCCCTGAATGAACGATGTTATCAACAGTCAATGTGTCGTAGACCGTTCTCGTCGTCGACGACAAATTATCCTTGTAGTAATCCGGATCAGTCGCACATGAGAGGAAGCTCAGAGCCAGAAATACATATAAGGAGAGTGACAAGCTTACGAACATCATATGTTTGCGGATTATCATTTTACAAGGAATGAATCTAGTCGAAGTATTAAATTTAACTCCTCCGGTTCACTTCTGTTTGCGTTTTTTCTCACATCTACCCTTACATCTGGTAGAATGCTCTCATCGCTTCACCGACAACTTCTCTGAGACAATAAAGCCATCTACATTAAGAATGCAGAAATAAGTTCCCGGCGCATACCCTGAAACGTCCACTGCAATCTCACTCTTGCCAGCTTGGTGATAGGGGACATTTAACAGTGTGGTAACCTGCTCTCCTTGAGCGTTCACAATTGAAAGCACCGCCTGTCCAGCATGGCGTAATTCATAGTGCAGCACTACGATACTCGATGTAGGATTTGGAATAAGAGATAGTCGCGCCGGTACTGCAACAGCTTCACCCGAAACAGGAAGTTCTGACAGCACTTCACGATGCTCCTCCGCTTCGTTTGGTAGAACTTCCGCTACCATCTCGAACGGATAGCGCTCCAGTTCGCTCCCCTGTGATCCTTCCTGCGATTGGAAGGAGGCCGGATTTGAACCACCTCCCCCAGCTGCTCCAGAAGTGTAAACACACGAAGTCAAGACTGAAGGGTCAATTCGTGCAGCGAAATCACTTCCGGCAAGAATGCTAACCTGATCTTTCAAGATAATCTCCTTACCGGCAACCCACTCCCCCGTAGCTGTGCTCGCCACAACCACAGGACAGGTAGGAGGCGTACCGACCGGTATCACATTCGTACCAGCGGTGATTGTTCTCCGGCCGCGAATGTTCGTATGTCCTGCAATCGTCTGGCACTGCACGTAGGCATCGTACTCACCATAGATTTCGTTTGCCAGCAGACTGTGAAGTGTTGAAGGAAGACTCCCCGCGAAATCAGGGAAGGTATGGATTTGATTGTGGTATCGCGGGCTTGCATAGTAGGCATCGAATGGTGTTTTGTCTGGATTGCTCGCCAGGTAATTCTCAACGTTAATCGTGAGGGACGAGGTTTCAATATCCAAAGCACTGACTGTTGGAATAAAGCAGAACGATTGCTGGTGAATTGTGTACTCGTGAACCCACTCATTATGCAGCGAGGTCATATCGTCGGTCACAGTAAAGCTCCCACCGGAGAGACATTCCCAGCATTGCTTCGAAATCATCTTAACTGTTGTCCAACTGGCAAATGGGAAGGAGTAGCGATTCCCTTCAAAAATCTTTCGCCATCCCTGCGAAGAGTTTGGTGTTGCCCATATCTCCGCGTTAAAATCAGCGAAGAAACACCCATCAACATTCAGGGTTGCCAGTTTCTCATTCCCTGTACCCGGCCCGGCTCGAAATGGCCAGGTTCCATCCGTAGGAATATCCCGATTCCAATTCTGAGCGTGTGCCTCAATATCTCCGTTGGTCACCGCCACCTTTCGGATTCCGTTGGGCGAATTCGTCGGGTTTGGATAACCAACCTGAGCCAAGTCATTCAGGAACTGCGAGCGAACGCTGGGAGACCCAGGTGCGAAATAGAGCATCTGTTGAATGGCAGGCTTTACAGCCAAGAACTCTTCTAAAGAAATTTCATCAAGATCTTGATCGAGTTCTTGAGCAATTTGCTCTTCGATGTTATTCAGTATAGTGAGGCCGACTACAGAACCTGTAATGCCCACAACGCCACCAACACCAGCACCAATAGTACCGAAGCCGATAGCCGTAGAGAGTGCGCCCAAGCCTCCGAGTCCAAAAATTGAACCGATGCCCCCAACAATAAATCCAATCACACCGCCGAGTACGGCTCCAAGCAGAATTCCCCCGATAATCGCAACGATCACCGCACTCACTGTTAACTCTCCTTTGTATTTATCAGCATGTTCAGCCAAAATAAGTGAGCTGATAGGAGTGTATGCACCTTGATGTGGACTATCGAAGGAAATATAGAGTCGAGTTTCTGGATCCTCGTTCCGATTCTTCTCCATATCAGCCAGTGCATACCGGGCAACTAATCCCCCCATGCTCTCCCCCATTATCACCATCTTCTCATCTCCTGTCTTCCGATTGTTGATCTCTTTGATCATCTTCTCGAACAAGTAGGCATTCCGCTGGATATAGTCTGCTCCTTTATCGTAGTCGACAATTATCACATCATACCCGTTGGCTCGGAGGCTATCGAAGAAGGGGGCATAATGTGAGTAGATGTCGACAGCACCTGACTCAGCATCGTACGGCACTCGCGTATCAATAATGTCGAATCCGGGCACGAGAACAAATGGCCGCTCAATGCCAGTATGATTGCATCCATACCAGACATTCACGTTCCCTGTGCCAGCTTTGCCACTATAGGAATGTTCCGCGGTCACATTGAACACATCATCGGGGGCAGAAGAACGAACGCCCTGCGTTGTAGCCCCCTTCTGATCTTTTGCTCCATTCCCCCCCCCTGTATATTCCAACACATTGATCTGCGACCAAGCAGTAAGCGAATCAATTGTATTCCCCCCCACAATCATCCGAACACGAACATCCTTAACTCCGGCAGTACTGTAAGCGACAGCTTTCGGGACATTATGCCCTACTGGTACAAATCCATTTCCATCTCCAAAATCAACCTCTATTGCTCGTATCGAATCTTGCATGTTCGTCACGTAGAAGCGATTGGTGTCAAGTAAGAATTGGACTGAGTCATACTGTGTGGCAATAACTTCGAGCGGAGTGGCCAAGAATATATCGTGATTTTCGTATGGCGAACTTGGACGCCCCACAACATCCAGAAGATGTCGACCTGACACTTCCAGCAGTGAATCCTGAACCGCAGTTGGCTTCACGTTCATTGTACCAACGTTCATTATGCCAATTGGGAGATATCCTTGCCCTAAGGCAGAATCATGATACTGAAGGAGGCTATCCCAGGGGAGCATTGGTCGATGCCAACGTACACTCCCACTTGGCAGCCTCTTGTGTAGTACCGACCAGAGTAACGGTGTAGCATAGACACTGTCGGTAGCTCCGTTAAAGAGAGAGAGTTGACCAGTTCCTAACAGTGCCTTCTCCAGTAGAATAGAGCGCGTCATTGCACTCGTATCCAGTCCAGAAATGGCCGTGTCAATTGCTTCGGATATTGAGAGGGTATCCCCACTATCCGAACTATCAATGGACGTTAGGTAGAGAGTATCTCCCGGTAAGTAGTAGACAGTCTGGGTAGTATCCTGCGCAGAGAGCATCCCGAGATTACACAGGAGGAACCCGAAGATTATAGTTAATGTTTTCATCAGATTGGCTTCTGTTTATTGATGATGTTTTTAATTCAGTTAATCGAGCATTATCTAAGCCAACCTGCTATTCTCCTCCACTCTTCTCTTTCTCTAAACTCTTTATCCGTTTCTCTAACTCGATAATGTAGAGGGTCATCTCCTCGACCTTTTCCAAGAGACTCGCCTGCATTTCGCCCAACCCGATCCCTTCTTCAAGCACTTTCTGTTCGGATGGGATGCCGGGGAGATGACCGTGTTCCCGAATGTGTTCCTCCACCTCGCTCAACGGACGAAGTCTGTATGAAGGATCAAACACGTGGTCAGCCCAATTATCGAGACTGACGCGAACTTCCTTTGCCTTAATCAGTCCGTTCACACCAAGCTTATAGAGTGAACCGTAAGGATCATTTGCGTGAGGTTCGGGTGTACCAATTCCCACAAAACCATCGGCAGCAATTCGCATTTTCTCGGTTCCGTTCGTATAGAACTCAACCCCCTTTAAATCACTAATCCGGATAAAGTCTTGCTCTCCCGGAACCATAGCACCACTCCCCTGAATATTGCTGAGAAGCAGGTAGTTGTTCAGTTCCGTCGCCCAACTCAAGTTAATCACCCGCCGAGCCTCCGACCCATTAGTCAACTGAAAGCCGAAACTTGGGAAGTGGATGCGCATATCATTGTGTGTTCCTCCATCCAACGTCAAGAGTGCTTCGCCGTAGTTCTTCGCCCCAGCAACGTGCAGTTTTGAAGCTGGTGGCGTTGGCACTGAGCTAACGGTCCCAATACCGACATTCCCATTCTGGTGAATGATCATTCGCTCTACATCTCCTGTTGGAGGAAACTCAACTGTACCAAAACGAATAGAGCCTTGAGCATTCCGTGCTGTAAGAATCAGATCTGATCGAGGCTCTCCCACAGAAGGAGTACCGGTTCGGAGAATCATGTCGTTCTCCTGCGCAAAGTTTGCGTAGTCTCCATTTTGTCGAGCCAGCGATAACTGTCCAACAGCACCCGTTGTTGAAGAACTAAGACGTAAGCAGACCCTATGGTTCGGGTTGATAACATCACTCAAGTGAAGTAGGTCTACTGGGGAAGGATTATTCATCCCAATCAACCCCGAACCAATAATCGTCATCCGCTCCCAATCAGGGAGTCCGCCACCCGGAGCGTTTGTCTCGGCAGTCCCAAAACGAAGTGCCCCATTGTGATTAATGTTCGTCATAATCAGATCTTGACCTGAAGCTCAAGAACGTACAAC
>JBFWSB010000252.1:0-7130 GCA_050248595.1 Kapaibacterium sp. (SeqCode) | reverse complement strand
CATGATCTGCTCCGCAGCCAATACTATGTATAGAGAGAAGCGAAAAAGTCAAAGAGAAGAAAATGTATTGAAGGCGTTTCATGGTGCACATCTCGTATCGAATAAGTCTGATTAGTTATAGAAAACGAACCCGTCAAAGGGACGAAGAGCACCAAGGCTCACGATTAAGTGCTCTCCGCACCTATGACAGGTTCTCCTGCATGGGTTATTTCACAACGTTGAGTTTCAACGTTCCCTCTGTCATGCCATTCACGCGAAGCTCGGCAAGGTAAACACCTGCTGTCACCTCTGACCCCGGCTCCCAACGAATTGTATAGTCACCACGACCGAGACTCTTCTCAACGAGAACGGCAACGGCCTTTCCACCTGCATCGTAGACATTCAGCTCAACTGAGCCAGAAGCGGCCAAGTGGAAGGAGAGTGTAGTTCCATCGACAACAGGATTCGGGACGTTCTGTCCAGTGAAGCGCCCGACCGGTGCGGAGAGACCGATTGAGTTGCGCGTTGGCTGATCTTCAACCTTGCTGGTTCCGCCATTGCGAGAATAGCTAAAGCCCTCGTGTGGATCGGCGACGTATGGAAATGTTGTGCTGAACGGCTTATCGTTCCCCTCTACTCCTGTAGTGAAGGTCAACACGTCCAACAAATCTTGCGTCAGTGGACTCGTTCCATCGAAGTCATCATACCAGAGACCTACAGCCGCAAGGACGATACCGGAAACTGCCTGCAATTCAATGCGGGTAACGTCATCTTCCAATCGCCGTCCGTTCGGGAAACCATCCATGTTTGGAATTGGCTGAATGTCAGTACTTCCGTTGAACCGAGGGTCAGTAAGTCCGAGAACGGCTGCTTGGATCAGACCAAGGTTGCTGAAGTCTGCGTTGTCGCGAGGTGTCGGTGGCACAGCCATGTTCAACCGGAGCATATCGCCGAGCGTTGGCAGGAAGTTGTTGACAAATGGCTTGCCTGCACTGAGTGGGCCATCTGTCTTGCCTGTTGCAAGCTGGTATGGTGGCAAGTTCGGTACACCTGTGTAGAAGGCTGGAAGAATGTCTGCCGAGCGTGGTGATCCCTCGCGAAGTAGGTAACCACCAAATGCGCCGTCGGCTAACGCTGTTCCCTCACGAGCACTTGCCGGAAGACCGAAGAGTCCATCCGCGCCGTTGCGGAAATCGAATGCGCCGAGTGAGCTGCTTTGAATGCGAAGTGGAGTAAAGCCCGGAACAGCACCACCGAACTTGCTGTCATCCATGTAGAGCGCAAGCTCAGGATTGGTGAAGTATTGCTCGAAGCTCGCCTCGGCATCACGATCGTGTGGCGACGATGCATTCCAACGATCCTTCTCACCAACTGGAATCACTGCCTCGTTTGTTAAAGGCATCCCGAGACGGGAGACCTGTACCCACGGTCCAGAGACATCGGGCTTGCCCCCATCTGTTCTGAGTGTTGTGATCTGCGGACGTGAAGCAGATGCCCAGACACCAATCACAAAGTCACCGTCGAGAATGTTTGCAGCTTGGTCAACCGACTTCCCATCTTTCTGAAGCATGTTGATAGGAATCTGAAGAGCTAACGTGTGGCAGTTGAAACCGGCGACAGCATCGCGAGCTTTGTTCAGGCCAGTACCATCTTTCTGACGAACTGTACCTAAGTCAAAGATTGCTCCAAGATCAACCCAGAATGGATCGTCCCGAGGTCCTGCAAACACCTTCTCTCCACTTGTAGCAGTCATGATTGCCGACTGCACAAGCTGATCGTAGGTTGTCCCAAGTCCAACTACACCATCCTCAATCGAGCGAGGACCGATATTTGCTGGTGGAACAATTCCGTTGTCGAGGATCATTGCGAAGCTCTCTCCACCATCACTACTTTTCTCAAGCCTGTAGGTTGTCTTCAGGTTTTGCACTCCAAGCCTGATGTTGAAGAATGTTGTTGGATCTTCGTTTGTCTTGAAGAAGGTGAACCGGTAGATGATGTCATCGCCAGGAGTTGTTGCGTCGTTATCCACGTGAATCTCGTAGCGGATATTCTCACCGAACGAATAGTAGTTCGGCCCCCCCTCAGGCAACTCGAATGGAATGTAGTTGGCGATGATCGTCACAGTGTTCGGATTGTCCGGACTGCGGAATGCGTAGAGATCAGTATTGTCCGCTAAGGGGTCGTTACTGATCAACGGTGCTTCGCGGTGACTTGAGGCAAACAGCCCCGCAGTACCGATCAGCAGAAAGGTGGTAGCTATCAACGATAGCTTTCGTGGTCTCCACAAGTTCATGGTAGATACTCCTGTCAATAATTGGTAGATAGCGTTTTGATCGTGCAGAGAAATGTTCAGCCACGTTTGCACGATGGTTGTTATACGAGCCAGAAGAGAGATTGGATTGCCGGCGGATCTGGTTTGATGGAAAGAAGTGATTCCCCCAGTATTGAAGAGGAGTAGAGCAAGCACGCATGTGTGGTATGTTACTTACCTACAAACCTTCCTCTATCTTCTTCAATCAGCCACCCAAGCATGGGGGAGAGAGAATCGTTTTTGTATCTTCGCAGCCACTCAGTACTTCCAAACTTTGTGCGTGACCAAGCAAACCATAGCGACAAAATTCTTGCAACACGATTGAAAGATCGTGATCGCGAGGCAGTGGGTCTGCTCTACGATCGCTATTCTCGACCTCTCTTTGGTATTATCTACCGCATTGTCCGTTCACAGGAAATCGCTGAAGATGTTCTGCAAGAAACTTTTGTTCGGTTGTGGGAGCGAATCGATCAGTTTGATATAGAACGGGGAACGCTCTTTACTTGGATCAACACAATCGCCCGCAACCTTGCTCTCGACACAGTCAAATCAAAAGCATATAAAACCTCCAACAAAAACCAAACCGTTGGTGAGGTCGTAGATGTTATTGATCGCGATCAATCAGTCTCCTATAATCCTGAAACGATTGGCGTTCAAGAATCCGTAGCTCGACTGGAGCCGGAACTTCGCAAGGTGGTGGAGACATTATATTTTCGAGGCTACAGCCAGAGTGAGGCAGCAGAGGAACTAAACCTTCCACTTGGCACGCTAAAAACCCGAGCGCGAAAGGCTATCAGTCTCCTCCGCTCAATGTTTAATGACGTTGAGGAACAGCCGGGTGGAGGATAAGAGAGCGGAGTGAACCAACAGCGGTACATAGAGTCCGGTACGATTCAACTATATGCCATTTGGAGACTGCCAGAGAAGAAGCATCGAGGAGCCAAAGCACTGATTACACCTCGACCAGAGTTGTATGCAGAGCAGCTTGAAGCACAAAGGAAGAAGAGTTAATAGGCGTGAACATCAAGGAATACATAGAGTCAGGAGTTCTCGAACTCTACGCAATGGGTGCTCTTCCACCGGAAGAACACGCACGGGTAGAGAGCGACCTTGCTACGTACCCGGAACTTCGTGCCGAGCTTCAGGAAATTAGCGATGCACTTGAGTCGATTGCTCCGGTTCCCGGAATTGAACCGAGGGTCGACTTGCGCAATTCTATCATCGATGCGATAACAGAAAAAGAGGAGAAGTCAGAGGGGGAAAAGCCAAAAGAGAAGAATATCATCTCCTATCAGCCTGATATCCCTTCAAGATCGAACGGACGAACATGGCTTCTGGCCGCCTCCTTCATTGGTTTGATTATCAGCTCTGGCGCAGCTCTCTGGTTCTGGATTCAACTCGACAAAGCCGAAGAGCAGTTAGCCGAGAGCATTGATATTCAGGAAAGACTTGCCTCTTCGGTAGAAGAGGCTCGGGATGAAATTCAGACATTGCGGAACTACGAAAACCGCGTTGTTCGAATGGCCTCCACAGGGAAAATCCCAGAAGCATTTGCCGTTGTCTTCTGGGATCCACACTCTCAAACTGTCTGGATCGACGCGGCAAAAATGCCCCCTCTTCCCGAAGACAAACAATACCAACTCTGGGCTATCGCCGACGGAGACCCGGTTGATGCCGGTGTGTTCGATGGCAACACACTCCACTTGCAGGAACTGAAGGATGTGACCGAGGCAAAGACATTCGCCGTCACCGTAGAGCCGAAGGGTGGAAGCAAGACGCCAACACTGGAAACGATGACAGTGGTTGGGCAGCTTTAAGCTCTCGTGTAGGTTAGTACATATCAACGCAAGAATATTTACCACGAAGAAGGCCAAGTGTCACCAAGGGAGAAGCAAGTCGTCGACCTAAGCCACACGATTGAGGGTGGGATGATTACCTACGAGGGTCTTCCTGCCCCGATCATCTGCGACTACCTGAGCAGAGAAGAATCAACAAAGCACTATGCAGAGGGAGTGAGCTTTCAGATCGGGAAGATCGAAATGGTGGCGAACACAGGAACCTACGTCGACGTCCCATTCCACCGCTACGCTGAAGGAGATGACCTGGCAATAATTACTCTCGAAAAGCTGGTAAACCTTGAAGGGATTCTCTTCCAAACAGAAGACCGCGCAATTACTCCAGAACTCTTTACCGGAACAGACCTTCAGGGCAAAGCCGTTCTCATTCAGACTGGGTGGGATAAACATTGGAGAGAAGAAAACTATTTCTCTGGGAATCATCCATACCTGACAGCGGAGGCTGCAACCTTTCTCCGCGATGCAGGGGCTACCCTCGTCGGCATCGACTCCTACAACATCGATAACACGTCGGACTATGCACGTCCGGCACACTCTATTCTGCTCGGAGCCGGAATTCCAATTGTCGAACACATGACAAATCTTTCGGTACTCCCACAGAGAGGATTTACCTTCACTGCCGCTCCACCAAAAATTGTCGGCATGGGTTCGTTCCCAGTGCGAGCGTTTGCGACGTTGTCGTAGTGTCAGCTAAAACCTCAGCTTCATTCCAAACCAGACTTGCCTCGGGTATTGATCCCCAATACGTCTGTTCATCTGCGTGTAGGCAAAGCGTTTGTAGGCCTCATATTTTTCCCTCTGCGTTACTATCCCATCAAGGTCAGCGTCGGCGTACGGACTGTAGAGACGGTTACCATAGCGGTCGTACTGATCTACGCCAACTGTCTCAGGTCGATCTAAATCTTCATCACGGAAGAGTGGAGTTGCAGCAAAGCTCCCAAGGTCTCTCACCAGATTACCGCTGGAGGCCTTCGTCGGATCAATCGCCCAGGGAAAGACCGCAAAACTGGTTGTGTTGTTCAGAAGATTTTTGATGTCGATGTAGAAGCTGAGTGCAAGTTGATCTGCCCAATCACCAACGAAATCTTTAAGAAGGAATCCTTTTTCGACGTGAACATCGAAAAGGATCTGTGAAGGATAGCGTAGACCGTTGATTCCTGACAATTGATCCCCTCTCGAATTAACCTC
Organism: Kapaibacterium sp. (SeqCode); assembly: GCA_050248595.1. Taxonomy (GTDB): domain Bacteria; phylum Bacteroidota; class Ignavibacteria; order OLB7; family OLB7; genus JAGWAZ01. The sequence goes on along the minus strand of JBFWSB010000252.1, from coordinate 1,796 downwards.
TGTATAGGGCGTCCCGCTAAGAAACTGACCAGATAAGGAGGCCACAACATTCTCGAGCAATTTGACATTCCCAATTGCTCCCCCCTCTCCTTTATCCCACCGAAACAAGAGCGACGCGTTAAGGCGGTGAGTTCGGTCGATAGTATAGGGGGCGATTACTATGATCTCTGTATTGCTGTAGTTGTTGTAGAACTCCTGCTCAATGCGCTGTAGCCTGTAATTCGCCTCAATGCCAACGTGCTCGGCGAGCGTTCCACTTATGCTGGCCGCAAATCCATAGGATTGGGATCTGGCTTCTGTCCAGGTAACAAACTTCTCGGGCAGGGAAGGGAGCAGTTGTAGTTCGAGTGCTTCTCCCCTCACATAGTAGAGAGAAGCTTTGGCAAGGTATCGATCAAACAAATATATGCCACCACCAAGTTCGAGACTATAGGTAGTGAGGAAATCGAGGTCTGGATTGCCAACAAGCTGTCCCCCTGTGCTCGACTTAGGATAAGCGTTATCGTAGAGATAGGAAAAGCTTGGTAGCGACTGAAGAACTCCTCCCCTGAGAAAAACTTCCCAGTTCGCCTCATAGGGAAGGATAACTTCGAGCGTTGAACTGATAGCGGTTTTAGAAGGGGCAGTCGACAATGTGTCGAGATTAGTCAATGGATAATTCAGGATGGTTTGAACCGGAGCATTCGGATCAAAAAAGTCAACTCTAATTTCAGGCTTCAACTTAAGGTAGTAGGGAAAACCGTTGAAGTAGATATCCAGCAGTGCCTTAGAATAGAATGCTAAAGAAAGGGGGCGTCGAGGTTGATCGAAGAAGCGTTCATATATTCCTGTTGTGTCGGCATTCCAGTAGAAGCCTCTTGAACCATAGACATCGTAGAACGGATCAGAACCCCACGGGAGGCTGTTTTGGTGACGTCGCAACGTCCACTGCGAGAAGTGTGCACCAGCTTCGATCTGCCGAAGTGTTCCAGAGACAAACGTTGAGAACGATCCACTCCCCCTCCACTCCTCGGCTTCCCGGTAATCAAATCCTCTGCTTGATCCATGTGTTGGGAAGAACGTTGAAGTAAGCCCGTACGGATTATTCCCTGCTCCGAAGTAGGTGCTTCCCTCATGAAAAGCGGTTAAGGGGTTAGGGCGCAGATTTTCCCACTCCTCTGGTTCTTCATATAGATCAATTCTCCCATTTGACCCGTTGCCTGAAAAGAATGGCTGCACTCCCTCAGTAATATCTCGATCGTCGAGTGGAGTTTCCATCTTCCAAAGATCAAATGCCCTATAACTGCGATTGCCTATACGCCTTCCCGACTCAGTCTTATAGAGCGTATAGCCTCCACCTAAAGAGAACGTCGTATTCGGATCCGACCAAGTGTAATTAACATCCCCTCGCTTGTAGAGAAGATTTTGTCCAAGAGTTTGATGATCTCTCTCACGGTAGAGATCATCTGAGGCAGAAGTAAATTCGTCTGATTCAGGATTGTAGACGAGGGGATTGTCGAGCATGTAGTACTGAAACCAATTACCGAGCGCACCGCGCATCTGCCCGAGCTGGCCAGTAGCTTTCAGTTGACTTTTCCCAACACTGAAATCGAGTTGACCGAAGAGATAGCCAGTATAGGCTGAAGTGTTTGCCAACCTTCCGAGATTGGTTGGGGAGAGAGCGTGCAAACCAAGTTGAGCGGACTTCTCTGCGCGTTCGCTCGCAAACGCATCACTCATATCGTACAGTTCATAGTTCTGGCCATAGTGATCGAACTGGTTATAGCGACCGGCAACGTGAAAGGAGAGGGAAGAAG
>JBFWSB010000251.1:0-7136 GCA_050248595.1 Kapaibacterium sp. (SeqCode) | reverse complement strand
TTAAGCGAATCAGATGTCGATCCTGTCCCCCTTCGAGTTGGCGTAACTAAGTCTGTTCCAGAATTGAGTGGGAGGTATTGGTTTGCCTCAGCAAGACCGTTCACTGTCAGCTTGTAGGAACTCCACTGCGGGTCGGCCACAATCGATTCGAGTGAATTCCCCTCTACGGTAACGTACATCGTCGGCACGTTGATAACGGTCGCACCAAAGAACTGGCTGTAGAGGCCATCTTGGTTCTCCGTGAAGAGTTGCGCTCCGGTAACTCCATAGAGATCGGTCAAGTCGAAGACAGAAGTCGATGTCCCCTCTACCTTCACTCCCACCTGTTTCATTGTTGAGAGGGCACTCAAGTAGATGTAGGCTCCGTATGTGAATGCGAGGAATGGAACGTTTGAGAGTGGATACTTCGGCGTTGATCCCGACATCGAGTCGATGTCGAGTGTTGTCTGCAACGCGAAAGAGAAGTCGGGCTGAATCACCTGATAGTAGATGCTCTTGTAACTGGTAAGGTCTGCCGCAATTGCAGCTAATGCTGAGGCAACCGTTACCGAGGCTCCCGGTATGTAGCGACTCTGCTGCATCGTCATCGATAGCGAAACTGTTACCGGACTTCCGCTAACTCCGTACGCCATTGCCAAGGATGGCCAGCTCCCGAGGTTAATCACGTTGTCGAAGTACCCCACTGGCACTTGAAGTGTGTTATATGGCTCTGGCAGGTTCTGAATATTCCCGTAGATGTCCTGCATATCCAAGTCAATGGTCACCTGGTTGATCTTTTTCTCCGCTGTGTTATACCCAACACCGTTGTACGGATTTGAGAGGCTGGAAGGGAGAGCCGCCGAGGCACTTCCGTTCACTGTTGTGCTGAACGGAGAGACAATAAGTGTCTGGTGGTAGAACCAGTTGGAGTCGGTCACGTCGTCGACTGAGCGAGCACTTAAGCCATCGGTCTGGTCTTGCAGACTATCTGCCGGCGTTGTTGGAAGCCCTGCTCCACTCTTGATGAAGTCTCCTTCGGCGGCGATGTTGTAGCCAACAAGGTTGAAGAGTGTCCCCACGATCTGCGCCGGTGTCTGCTGGTCGTACGGCGTGTTGTCTGGGTCGGGATTTGTCCGCGTGATCTCGAAGCCAACTGTTCCCGGCGGTACTGTTGCCGTAGGCTGCAAGATGTTCTCCGCAAACTGCATCTGCGCACCAGTCTCAAGTATCGATGCGGTGGCGTTCGATCCAGCATTCAACAGTGCCTGCAAACTCTGCAAGTTGAACTTCGCCACGATTCCAGCTAATGTATCGCCGTAGACAATCTGATAGGGAGGTCCTCCCGGTATCGTCATCGTTGCCCCAACCTGTAGGAGCAGAGGAATATCTTCGTTGAACGTTGCCACGTCGAGAACTGAGAAGGTTGTTCCCCACGTTGCGTTGAAGTTCGTTTGAACAGTTGTCAGCGAATCTCCCTCAACCACTGTGTAGGTTGCAGGCTGTGCGAAGACCGAAGAAGAGGTCGTGTCGATGTTTACTCCGATCACACCGCAGTTGTTGAAGGGGAGAATCGGAGCATCCTTCGTCTCTGTCTGCGAGTCGAGCAGAATCAGTAGCGAAATAGATGCCACCGACTCTGTGCCGAAGACGTCGGCTGGAAGTCCTGCTCCACCATTTGCGTTTGTGTAGTTCAGGAAGAATCCACCACTCCGCGTGATGCTCGCCTCCCAGAGAAGAGCAATGAAGTCGATAACGTCCGAGATCGGCGCGGCGTAGACCTCGGTTGGATCCCCAGTCAACATCGACCCTTCCAAGAAGACGGTGTTCGAGCTATGTGTCAGCGTTGAAAGATTTGTCTTCAACAGATAGGTGGTCTCCGTTGCGATCTGGTCAGATATCAAACCACTCGGATTCCCTCCAGATGGATTTGGTGAGTAGAGGAGGTAGAGCGTTGCTGAGTCTTTTGATCCCTGCGCCCCAGAAAGATAGCTGTAGACTTGCTGCAAGAGGTTCGCCCCCGTGTCATCAGCACCATTTATCACGTAGGTGTTCGCTGTGGATGGTGTTGGCCCGTCAGTGACGGGAAGAGAAATTGGAATGTTGACGACAGTACCCCACGCATAGGTCGCTATCTGCTCGGTGTTGAGCGTATCAGGTCCTGTCTGCGTTGCTCGCACAAGTTCGTAGAGGAGCGAAGAGGTCGAAGTTGATCCGGTTCCCTCTCCAATCTTCAGAATCAGGTCGTCCGGGAAGAGCCAGATTGAAGGATTCCCTGTTCCCCCTCCAGCCTTCTTATCAAGTTCTGGTATTTCAGCTGCCTGCCAAGCAATGTGATTCAAAATTGCTATGCGTGGAGGAACCATCTGGTAGAGGGCAAGGCGTGTCAAGGTCTCAATATCTGGGGTTAGTGGTGTTGTCGCAACCGTATTTAGCAGCTTCTCTTGATCGGCGGTTAAGCTGAACGTTGTAGAGCTTTGCGAGTTAAATGTCAACCAAGAAACGTTCCCCTGATTTTTCAGCGTTATCTGGTAGCCCGATGGTGGCGGGGCATCGATTGTGTATTGCTGTCCCGTTAGAGCAAACATCGGAGCGGTCACAATCGGTCCGAGATTTGCCGGGTTATACAAGTCCTCAACAGTCAACCCTTTGAAGTAGGGGTCGTTCGGATCGGGGAGGCGGAGACCGGAGAGCAAGAAGCGGGAGACCTGACCAGAGGCGTTGTTCCACTCTGTTTGGTTCAGCAGGTTATCCATCAACGTTGTCACCTCGATCGATTCAAGGTCACTGATAACAATCGCCTGATCGGCTCCGAACACCTTCGGCACAGTTCCATCAACAGCTTCGGTTGCCTGCTCAGCTATCGTTTGAAGTGTTAGGTCGAACTTCCCGGCAATACCACTGAACGTATCACCCGAAGCAATGGCATATCGGAGTGGAGTGTTCAACACTCCTTGAGGAGCCAACAGAGGTGTTGACTCAGGTATGGCGAGAAGTCCTGTCTGAATCACTTCCGTTGTGGTCAGCAGAGTGCGGGGGAGTGAGGCAATAGTATCGATAGATGCGAGGGGACGAGTAACTGTCGGCATCGAGATCGACGTTCCGGGATTCTGCGGCAGCGAAGGATCGGTCACCGGCAAGTTCGGGTTGGCACTCAACAAGGTGTCAACGTAGGTGAGGGTGTTCACCACGTTCAACCTAAACCCAGTGATGTAGGCGGCAATTAGCTGTAGCGAATCCTCCGTAACGGTGATATAGCTTCCACCTTCCGGCAACGTGATTGTTGTCCCTGCCGAAATTGGAAGTGTAGGATCGGTAATCGTTGGGTTGGACTCCATCAGAAGCTCTATCTCTTGACCGAGCCCAACAATCGTACTGAGTATCGGAGCACCAGCAGCCCGGATCAATATCCGAGTGGCGATCATATTCAGCGTGTCATTTGCCTGAGTTGTGTAGGTGATTCCGCTAAAGGGGACAGCCGTGCCAACATTAAAGATGCCGTTCGATGTGAGGTTTGCGTTCAGTAGGTCATCGGTTGTGTAAGGCTTCCCCTCTCCATTTAACCCACCTCCACTTGCAATTGCTGCTGCGATCCCTTGGAACGTCTCCCCGGACCGGATTTGGTGTACAACACTTGGCAGCGAAAGAACTGCTCCAGCGTTCAGAACATCCTTCTCCTGATTCGGAGTTACCACCCGGAGTGGATCGTCCACAAGGTCGGCGTCGCCGATAGCTGCACCAACCTCAGCGATGCTCATCGGACTGCTTGCCGACGTGGTGAATGGATATGTTGTTAGCAGGTCAATCGATGCCTGCACACCAGAGGACATCAACATGTTGAAGTAACGGGCGAAGACGATGGTGGCCATTGAGGTTGAGCCATCGTCGGTTGCCTCGAGCAAGTCGTTCGAGTCACCACTATTCCGCTCGTCGAACTGCGTTTGCAGAAGCTGGAAGTAGGCCTCCACTTTCTCTTGATAGTTAAGGTCGACAGTGTTGAACGTACTGAAGTCAACGTCGGTTCCGGCACTATCTGTCAGCGCAATTGCAGGGATCATCGGGAAGATCGCCACACCTGTTTCGCTCGATACTGATGTTGTGGGCGTTACGTCGAACGTGAAGTTCTTCGCAAGGAATGCCGTGAGTGTGTTGTAGTCGAACGCAGCTTGAATCGTTTCTGGATTCTGCAACTGAAGTTGCAGTTCCGTTAGCTGATCTGCCGTCACCGAAGAACCACCGTTGGTAATCACGTAGATTCCCCAGGCGAGCATCCCCTGCATCAGCAAGTTGAACGGAGCCGATGCTGGATCACTTCCGTGGAGCATCTGATGCTCTCCAATTGTAGCAGCATCTGGTGGGATCGAGTTCTGGGCGGTCAGAATCAGAATTGCCTCTCCTTTCCCCGCCGTGGTCGACTTCGTGAAGCCGGGCATTCCCCAGATCGTGATTTTCTGCGCTCCCCCCGGCAACACCGTAACGGCTGGCCAGCTTGTGATCGGCGAAGGATCGGCAGTGGCGGAGAGACGGAGTGCCCGAAGGTAGCCGGGGCGGAAGGTGCGCGGACTGTGGAGCGTCTGTTGCCCCCTGAGCATCTGGAGTTGCGAACTTGACGATGCCTTGCTTCCCGACGCAATCTGCCACGGCGTTGGGCTTGCCGAGCCGACGGTAAAGGATGCGTTGACCGACGCCTTGAAGCTCAGGTGGATTGTGAAGAAGATGATCTTGACACTTACCCGCACTGAGACGCTGGCACTGATGGCGATGTAGATCGGTTGATGTGCTTCAATCGTGAGAGTTACGCTTGCGTAGGCGGTAACGTCAACAGTGGCTTGAATAATGGCGAAGTTGATTGTTGCGTAGAGCCGGCCTACAATCGCCACAGTTCCCTGAATCCAGTAGTAGACCTCCTTCGGAGAGTTGTCGGTTGGATTGAACCAGGCCAACACACCCTGAATAATGCCAACGACTGTGACGGTGATGCCCCCTGAGAGAATACCGGCATTGACAGTTTTGCCAACCCCAATCGAGAGGGCAAACCCGAACTCGATCACTGGAGAGAATGTGCCGTTGGTAATCTGCGGCACACGTGTGGAGGTCGCCCCGTCGAGAAGTGCGAAGTAGAAACCACCGTAGCCAACAAAGGGGAATATCTGAATCGAGAAGGAGTTCGAGAAGTCCAAGCCTTTCGGGAAGCCGAAGTCAATCCGGAAATTCCCGTTCGTGTAGATGTCGAGCACTACAACTGGCAACGTAATCGAGACTGAGCCGAACTGCAAGTTCCGCATTGCATCTGGCAGCTTCAACTCGATGTGGTAGACGCCGATTGTCTCGGTCACCTTCCGGTAGAGAATTTCGAAGCTAAGCCCTGCAAAAATCTTTGCCTTCTCACCCGAGAGTTGAATCAGAATGCCGTAGAGGTTCGGGTCGTTGAAGATCGCGCTGATCGCCACCGTTCCCATAATGTTGAACTGTGCTCCAATCAACCAGTTGCTCTCCGCACTGAAGGCAAGTCCATTCTGTCCAAATGGTGGGAGTGCACCGGAGGGAGAGGGGAGCACGGATTTCTGGAGGGCTGCCATTACCTCTCCGACAGTGGTTAGCTCTACTCCCTTGAATGCGATGTGCTGACCAAGTCCGGCATACTGTAAGTCGAAGACTGAAGGAGAGCCGCTTGGAAGGTCGGGTGGAGATTGGTTAATCGGATCCCAGCCGAGTGGTGGATTGTCCGATCCAAGCCCGAACTGCTGACCGAAGAACGATCCGCTAATCTGAATCTGGGTCGACCCCGGTTGCGTCCCCTTCTTGCTGTAGCTGATGCCGAGTCCAGTAATCTGAATGAACCCGAGATCAATCGTTGTCTCGTAGGTGAGGCTGACCTTGTTCTCAGTCTTTGTCTGGCTGATCTTCAAAACCAGCGCGTCCATGCTGATGTCGAGAATCTTATTCCAGGGGGAAGGGAAGCGAATGTCAAAAGTCGGGTCTACCAAGTGAACAACGAAGTTGAGGAGATCGCCGAGCGTGGTATCCACCATGTGAATCTCGAACTCGATTGTCTCCCCATACTGAGCACTGACGTAGAATTGCAGCCCGAGAATTACGAGCGTTCCGGTAATCGAAACAGAGATAGGAGCCGGTGCTCCCTCGTTCTGATTGACCGTGACGTAGAAGTATGTGTTGTGCAGGCCAAGTATTTCCAGACCGAACAGATTCAGCGTTATGGAGGCAAGTCCACTGAAGGTGAAGATGTTCCCCGGCACATCAATTGTAGTTGTGAAGTCGCTGAAGCTAAACGTCGCTAAGTCGTCCGGTGGAACTGGGAGAGATGTGCTGAAGAAATCGTTGACCTTCTTGATGAGGTCGGCAATGGTGAATGAGGCGGTTCCGAGATATTCGCCAGAGATAAAGAGATCGGGGAGAATGATCTCAATGCCGAAGAGCATGTTCGGATCGTTGAACAGTTCCAGCTGTGTAGTGATTACCGCATTCTGGATTGTGTTCTGTGTCGGCGAGATAATCGTCCAGTCAACATCAAATGCTTTGATGGTGAACATGTTGTCGAAGAACTGCCACGGCTCGGTGATGCCAGCCTTCACGTTTAGGCTGATGATTGAAAGGGAGGTAAGGTTCACCTTTGCGGTGAAGATCCTCAGTCCGAACGTTGCAACGTACGGCTTTAGCTGGGCGGCTGGTCCTTCGAAGAAGGCATCCCATGTATTTCCTGCAATCAGGCTTCCAAGGTCGTCGATGCTTGTGATAAGTCCCGGAGGTGGTCCAACACTGAAAATCATCAGCGACAATTTGCTCTGCAGCGGAAGGATCGCCCGGAACTCCAACGGCACAACTTTACCCTCAGTATTCTTCACCTCAATTCCGGCCCCGACATAGATGCGGGAAACAGATTTTTTCTTGTCATCATCTCCCTTCCCGTCTCCTATTACTAACCTGCTTCCCTCACTTCCGTTCGTCACCTGCTTCTCGTATATCAATTGCGCTCCAACGAACGGAGAGGTGATTTCGATGAAGCCGAGATCGATACTCGGCAGTTCGAGACTTGCCTGAAAGTCAAACGTTGCTCCCTCATCTACCTGACTGATCAATCCGTTTATCGTATAGACCATGTCGGCCAAGGCAATCGCGCTGTCGTTTGCCGCGCCATTGCC
>JBFWSB010000250.1:0-7142 GCA_050248595.1 Kapaibacterium sp. (SeqCode) | reverse complement strand
GAACGCAAGTAACGCTCGAGTGGAGTTCCACGATTGCTCCCTCAACCTTGCTGGTGAATGGTGCTACTGCTGTCACAAACTCCCGAATCGTGGTGAACGAAGGACACTGGACATCGCAGGGAACATCCCCAACCGCAGTTGGAGATGGAACAAATCTTGCAGCCGGAATCACGATGGCTTCTCCCTCTACGGACGTTGCAGGTATTGTGACGGCAACAGATGGAGGTGGGGTTGGAACCGGAGTGATTACAGTAACGTTCAACAGTGCGTACGCATCCACCCCGGTAGTAATGATTGTACCGGCAAATGCGACAGCAGCCGGTTCTTCCTTCTTCGTCAGTAACGTCACAACCACGTCGTTCGACATCAACGTCTCCACAACCAGCGGGAACGGAACAGACAGCTACATCTTCAACTATCACGTGATCGAGATCGACTGACGTTCTGCAGATCGAGAAGGAGTTACGGCGGACAACTCTGGGTGAACCTCGGTACTATTTGCCGGACTTGCACGAGAAACAACCTCGAGTAGAGAGGGTGACCTACCTGACGTTAGTATGACAACTCAACGTCAGGTAGGTCACCCAGTAGTTGCAAACAGCCTCTTCCACTTCAGGCTTCTATACCTGCGATCGATGAAATCGCGAAACCAATAGTTCCTTGAAGGCTTCAATCTTCGATAGCTTGTGCTACATTACTTTCACATGCTGATTGGTTGCATGTATATTATGAGACAACGAGCCTGAAGGGATATGCTATGGTTGTATAGATATTGCGAGAGCAGTCAGTCTATACCTGATTTCATTTTCGAAGGAGTGGGTGAGAACCCCCTTCCTTCCTATCTATCCACCTGATCGCCTCAACCAACCATTGCCAGTCTCGCTACCGATCCGCTGATCGGTCTTGTCCCGTTTACCAATAATCTTCCGTTGATCGACCCAACACTCTTCAATGGGCAAAGCGAATCCTGCAAGAGAAGAAACGATGACTAAACAAAACGAACTCCGGGTCTTCATCTCCTCCACCTTCCGCGATTTGGGGGAGGAACGGGAACATCTCATCAAAAAGATTTTCCCCGAGATTCGTGCGCTTTGTCGAAGTCGTGGTGTCACGTTTACCGAGGTTGACCTCCGGTGGGGACTTACCGACGAGGAGGCAACTCTCGGCCACGTAATCCGAACTTGTCTTGAGGAAATTGACAAGTGCCGTCCTTACTTCATCGGTATTATCGGCGACAGGTATGGATGGGTTCCGGAGTATCATGAGATCATGATGGATCCCGATCTTCTCGACCGGTTTCCCTGGACTGAGGAATTGGCAACCGATGGAACAAGCGTTACGGAAATGGAATTCGTTCACGGAGTCTTCGAGGCTCCGGATCAGGAGGGAACTTGCGCCTATTTCTACCGACGGAAGGGGGATATCGATATCTCCGGCGTCGATAATCCCGAACGACTGAGGGCACTCGTTGAGCGGGCAAAAGAAACGGGGAGACCCTTCAGGGAATTCGGTGACCTCGATGCCTTTGGCAACGCCGTCCGGGATGATCTCAGGGAGATGATTGATAAATACTGGCCGGCAGACGCTTCCCCCTCCGAGCTGGACCTTGAACGCCGCGCCCACACAGCCTTTGCAGCAAGCAGACGCCGCGCCTACATCCCCAATCTCGACTATCTGAAAGCATTCGCCTCCTGGCTCGCCGATGGAGATCAGCCTCTGGTCATCTCCGGTGAGTCGGGTCATGGAAAGAGCGCGCTGATGGCCTTCCTCGAGGAGAACCATCGGAAAAAGAACCCGACGGACTTCGTGGTTGCTCACTACGTAGGGGCGTCTCCCAACAGCGGAACCTCTTCTGCGGCAATGCGCCATATCGTCGCGGAGATTTGTGAGCGCTTTTCGATTGACGAAGAAGTACCGGCTGACCCGGACATACTGCGGGCGAGCTTCCCCAACTGGCTCTTTCGATGCGAACAGATGGCGGCCACCGAGGGTATCCACGTTCTGATTATGGTCGACGCAGTAAATCAACTCGACCGGAAAGGTCGAGCACTGAGTTGGCTTCCCAGCACGATTCCTCCCGGATTGAAATTCGTAGTCTCCACCACGCCGGGTGAATGCAACGATGCGCTATCCGGTCGCCACTGGAACCAAATTCCGGTTCAGCCGATTCATGATGAGCGGGTGCGGCAGGGCATCATCGTTCGGTATCTCGGAGAGTTTCGCAAGAGAATCTCACGCGACCTTGTGGAGCGGTTGGCGGCAGACGACAAAGGGGACTCTCCCCTTTTCCTTCGCGTCGTAGCCGAGGAACTGCGCCTGCATGGTGAACACGAGACGGTGAACGAGATTGTTGACCACTACATTGGCGCAACCGACCTGCTTGAAGTGTTCGAGCAGGTGCTGGAACGGATGGAGCAAGACTACGGCGAGAAATCGGTTCGCCACCTGATGAGTTTGATAGCAATATCGGAGAGCGGCCTGAGCGAAACAGAGCTGCTGGAACTAACCGGCATCACACGCCTTCTCCTCTCCCAAATGATGTTCGCCTTCGATTACCACCTCATTCGCCGCGACGGCATTCTTGGATTCTTTCACACATATCTGCAGCAGGCTGTAGAACAACGCTACCTCGCAGATGAGTCGGAACGGAGATCGCTACGGAGGGAACTGGCGGATGACCTCCAGACTATTGTTTGGGAATCGGGTTCGGAGGATATCCATCCACGGCACGCTCGGGAACTCTGTGCACAGCTTGCCTCCCTTCAGGAGTGGGAGGAACTGGGGAGAAACCTCGCACACATCCCCCTCTTTATGAGCCTCTACCAAGACGAATCGAAGTACACTCTTCTCTCCTATTGGAAACAGATAGAAGACCACCTCGAGGAGTCCACAGGGATCAATGTCGAACTGGCATATCAGCAAGGTATTGAGAACTGGAAGAGAGCGAACTACTCGAAACGGTGTCGAGCGTTGCAGGGGATAGGCCAGATGTTTGACAACATGGGTCGTTTCAACGCAGCGATGACCGTCCAACAGAAAAGTTTGTCGATTGCGCGGGAGCAGAACCTTCGGCGTGAGGAAGCGAACGGGTTGGAGGGGATAGGATCGACCTTCCAGCACATGGGGGAATCCAAAGATGCAGCCACAGCATTTCAAGAGGCAATAGATATTCTCCGAGAGTTAGGAGACGAAGCAGGGGTGATTCAGGTTAGTGGCAACCTCGGGGTCGCGCAGTTTCGGTTGGGAGAGTATGGCATTGCGAAGAAGCTGTTTCGCGAGTGTGAAGCATACTATCGAAAGGTTGGTCTTGAAGGAAAGCTGGCAGGAACATTGAACAATATCGCAACTCTTCCCAATAGTGGATCGGAAGAGACTGGAGATGAGAATCTTATGTTGCTCTATCAGGCACTACAAATCAACCGACGCATGGGGAACAAGGCCTGGGAGCTTCGGAATCTGGGCAACATTGGGAACGAGCTTCTAAGACAGGGTGAACTTGAGCGCGGAATCGAATCGATTGAACAGAGCATCGCAATCTCCGAAGAACTGGGCGATCGTGCGAACAAGATTCACTCCTTGGGTCTACTCGGTTTGATTCGGTTCCGCTGCGGACAGTTTTCAACTGCACTTGAATATACCGAGGAGCTGTTCGCGGAGAACGAGGCGTTGGGGGACCAACACAACATCGGGATGACGCTTGGAGTTGCAAGCCAAATTCACCGAGCCATGCACAATTACGAGAAGGCGTACGAACAGATCTCACGAGCCATCGAAACACACCGGGGGATAGACTACCTGAGGGGCCTTACATACTGGCTTGAGGAATACTGTGTACTTCTCTTGGACATAGTGGATGAGTCGACAGCCCCCCCGGCATATCTGACTTCAGACCCTGCGATGACGTTCGGCAATGGAGTTGAAGCCGACTGGAAGTCGGTGATATATGCCCGGGTTCGGGAGGTAGCCGAAGAGTGCATCAGAATTTCATCTAAGCTGGAGAAGGAAGACACCTTAGTCCGCGCTCACTACGTGATAGCACGTGTTACTGCCCGGCAAGGTGATGCGGAGCAGGCAAGGAATCGGCTGAAGGAACTTCTCGGGGAAACAAAAATGAGTGCGTTGATTGCCGACGGTCACTACTGGCTGTGGCGCATGGACGATCCGAACCCACACCACCGGGAAGAGGCCATTCGCCTCTATCGCATAGCCAATCAAAAGCTACCGAATTTCCTCCAACAGCAACGGATCGAAGAGATGGAGGGAGTGGAGAAGGGGTAAGGTGACCCCACCACTCACTCGTGTCCCCTTCACGCGGTTGGGGAGTCTTCCTTGCAGGATTCTTCAGAGATGTTCGAACCTGCACGTTGACAGAGCAGAGGCTTGCATATCGGTAGCGTAGATGCCTGCACAATGGTAGTGTAGGAGGAACGGGAGCATCTGGTCAAGAATATCTTCCCAGTAAAACTTGCCCTCTGCCGTGAGCGGGGAATCACCTTCACCGAAGTCGACCTTCGTTGTGGACTGACCGAGGAGGAAGCGGCTTGAAGAGGTGGCCAACTCTCCCAATTCTACCGGTATTATCGACAACCAGAATGGATCGAAACCGACCTTCCACGATATACTCATGCCCCCCCGACCTCCCCGCCAAGTATCTGCATCCCTGAACAATCACTCTTCTCTCATTCTGCACCCTTTCTGAACCGGCAACGCATCAGTCAGAAAGCTCTGCTTGGGTGTATGTTTACCCTCTACTCGTACAACCAGCAACAGGCAACACTCATGGGACATCAAGATTCTCAGGGAGAGGAGAGGGAAATTCGGCCTCTTGGAGAGGAGGTGACAGAGGCAACAAAGCGCAATCTGGTAGCAGAGATGCGGCTTCGTCACGCACTCAGAATAATTGAGGCTCAGGCTGAGACTCTGCAACTTGTTGCCCGGAACATTACATTGATGCTTGCTACCATCGATAAGAGCACCGAGTCTGATCAGAAGATGGTCACTACAGATAAGGCAGCCGAGTCAGCCAGATCATCGACACCTGCAACCGGTAGGAATATCGAGGAGTAGTTCTTGTCCGCCACTATGTCGGCTCTCTCTCGCAATTGTGGGGAGGGCAAAAGTGGAAATACCATCTGAACACTATTGATCCGGCCAACACTGCCCGGTTATTTGAGGCATCGGAGAATCGTATGAAGTATAGATCGATCAACACCTCTGCTCTCACAAAGAAGACGTTTCGTGAACTCGTTCGGCAGAAGGGGAACACATTCCTTCCCGATCAAGTTGCTGAGGGATTGGCAAACCGCAAGTACAACCTGACGCCCGAGATAATCGAGGAGATGGCAGGCGATATTTCCACTCTTGTGGATACCCTTCGCAACTGGTTGGAGGAAGAGGGGATCGAACCGATTGAAGATGGGATGTCGGCCTACGAGAAACGTGAACTGATGCGGATGGCAAACATAGCAACCCTCCTCGCTTACCATGCCTTCGGCCTCTTCTACGTTGAGAAACAGATAGAGGCAGCCGAGCAAGCAATTGAAGAGGGACTCACCTGGGCGAAGTTCATTGGCGATCATCGGCGCGAAGCATTCCTCTACGAGGCACTCGCGGCCATCTATTCTGATGCCTTCCGCAACTCCGAGGAAATCGCAACCTACAAGAAAGCCCTGGAGGCTGCCCGGCGACCAGGAGACGACGTAGAGATGGAATTGCTGATGCTCAACCAATACGTCTCCTGCCTAACCTCAAGGCATCACTTCGATGAAGCAATGGAACTGATCGACTACGGAATCGAGCTTGGGCGATCTGGGCTGAGCAGTCACGACCAGGGGCGCTATCTCCCGATTCTGATGATGAATCATGGCCGCATCCTCGCCACCAGAAATCAACGCCGCGACGCAATTATTCTTCTCGAAGAGGGGCTGGAACTTGCCCTGAGCGTCGACGAGAATCACGATGCTCTCACTGCAATCTACTTCCACCTCGGCCAGATGTACGACCATCTGGGAGAGCAGAAGAGAGCACTCGAAATTCACCTAAAAACTATTGAGATTGCTGAACGGAACGAAGAGACTCTGGCCATTGTCTGGTCCTATATCCAGCTTACGAGCATCTACCTCCGGTTCAACCAACTGGACCTTGCCGAAAAGGCTCTCGACGTTGCTGAGGCAACCGGCTCTGAGTCAGCCGTCGGGCAACGTGGATATATCTACAATTGCCGCATTAGCCAACTCAAGGGACAGCGCAGGTTCGACGAAGCACTCGAGTATGGCAGGAAACTCGAAGAGTTGCTTGCGGGAGAACCACTCTCCCCAATACTTGCTGGCAGCAACTATCATATAGGGCAGATTTACTGCATGGAGGGTGATCTCGAACGGGGTGAACGTGCCTACCGTCGGGCAATTGAAATTTACCGCGCGCTCGGCGGGCCGGAGCAGCCGATCCCGATCTGGTTTGCACTGATCGAGCTTCTGTTGCAGAAAGATCGACTTGAGGAAGCCGAAGAAGCAATGAATGAGATTCTCTCTTCAATCGATGAAGAGGCGATGATGGAGAAGACCCCTGCAGAGTTGTACGACTTAAAGGGGAAGATCGCCGAGAAGAAGGGTGAGATGGAGGATGCTCTTTCATGTACGCGAAAGAGCATGGAACTACTGGCTGTGCACTATCGAAAGAAGATGGAGGACTCGCTGCAAAACGCTCGGACGCTTGCCGACTATGAGTTGTACAAGAAAGAGGCAGAAATTCAGTTGCTGCGACGGAAGGAGGCGGAGAAGTCACTTGCAAAAGCCCTTACCGCGTTCGAGGACAAAAAGTACGCGCTCGCATCGGTTGAATCGCAACTGCGGGAAACGTTAGCACTTCTCAACGAAACACAGACACGCAACATAGTTGATGTGCTGAAGCAGGCCATCGACAACATCGAGGGAACCATCAGCCGAACCGACACATCACTCCACTACTTGCAGACGCTCGACCGAGAGTTCTTCAAGCGGCTGCGCGAACGCTTGCCCAACCTAACGCGGAAGCAGGAACATTACTGCGGACTTGTTCGAGCCGGTCTCTCATCAAAAGAGATCGCCTCCGCCCTGAACCTTTCCAGTGAGGGAGTCCGCTCACAGCGAAAACGGGTTCGCAAA
>JBFWSB010000249.1:0-7144 GCA_050248595.1 Kapaibacterium sp. (SeqCode) | reverse complement strand
CTCATTGTAGAGTTGAATTGCCTCTTCAACAATACTACTTTCAGTTTCCGTAACCTCATCATCATAGGAGATTGTGTCGGCAGTGATATAGGGGGCTTCGCTCGGGCGCACTTTCACTACTTGATAGCGTGTCGTTCCTGTTACGATAATATCTTTCTCACCGTTGGGATAGTCTTTAAGAATGCGGGTCACTTTTACGCGACAACCAACTTCAAACATTTTCCCCGCCTCAACCAGATTTATGCCGAACTCATTATTGCCACGCATTGACTCGCCGATAAGCACCTTATAACGCTCTTCGAAAATGTGAAGAGGATACGATGCCTCAGGAAAGAGGACGATGTGCAGTGGAAAGAGTCCTAAGACATTCATAGTAGCCTGATGCAAAGAATGCAACCGAAACGGTCATTCAAAAGGATGTAGCAATGGTTCGTGATAAGTTACGTGGGTGATACTCTACTCTTCAATTCAAGCAGAGCATCACCCACGCATCGAAGATATTACCCAGCGTACTTCGTGTAGCGCGCGTTGATTCGTCCCCAGTGCAGGTTATCGAGGAAGTTGTCGATATAGGTAGCACGTCCGGGACCATCTTTGTGGTAGTATGCGTGCTCAAAGACATCGCATGGGATCAGTGGAATGCCACCCCACATTGCACCATAGTGATGCTCGTCCACAAGCTGATTGATGAGTCGTCCTGAGTAGAGTTGGTCGAGAACTAACACTCCCCACCCAGAGAGTTTTGCCGAGACGCAGGCTGCCTTAAAGTCGGCTTTCCAAGCGTCGAACGATCCAAAATTCGCCTCGATAGCAGCCAATACTTCCGGCCCTTTCGATGGGTCTCCATCGCCACCCATTACATCCCAGTAGATGTCGTGCAACAACGCACCGGCATGATTCCACGTAAAGCGGCGCTTCAGTTCACCGATATGCGAATAGTTGCCGTTGGCGGCTGAACGGTCGGCACTCTCAAGCTCCGACTCAATCTTGTTCATCGCATCGACATAGCCCTTGTGGTGTTTGTTGTAGTGCCAGTCGGCGGTTTCCGCGTCAATCACCGGAGCCAACAGTGAGCCTGCCTCATCATCACTGTAAGGGCGGGAATTGAACTTCCATTCGTAAGCCATACGATATTCTCCTGCTTGTCTGTTTAGTGTTAAGTATGTGTTGAAGGAACTTGTCCTCTAAGTCCCCTAAAGGTAGAGGAACTATCTGAAAAAACAAACCGGGACGACTGTAAGAACAATCGTCCCGGCATGGAAGTTCACCTGAACTGGCGTAATCTGTTATCGCACGACGTGGAAAGTCCCGACACGAGATTCTTCAGTTCCAATAATCTTATAGTAGTAGATACCGGGAGTAAGGTCTTCTGTGGAGACCCGAAGCATTTCTCCTGTAATCTCTGAGCCACTCAATGAACGAACAATCGAACCTGCGATGTCGTACATCTCCACGCTCCCCACGTTCTCAACCTCACTAAGTGGAAGAGTGATAGTTGTGGTAGCAGGATTAGGATAGGGGAGGGACACTGCTATGGGTGGTTCAGGGATGTGGCTGAGGTCGGAGGCAAGCACATCCATTTCATAGCTACCGAACTCAACACCTCCAAACCCATCGGTAAAGAACTTGAGAATAAATTTCCCTTGTGTATTACTTATCTCTCCAGTGTAGACCGTGAACTTTACATGGTATGTCTGTCCTGGATCTACAGTCACAGATTCAGGTTTATCAATTTCAGGTGCATAGCAAAGTTCTTCCATACAGATGGTTGAAAACCAATCTGGATCTGGTAATCCATTCATTACGCGCTCAACATAAAAGAGAGCTGGTCCAAAGCCAGTGTTAGTGACCGTAAATTCGTAGTTGTGGTAGTCAAGAAGTCCCAATGTCTGATTTGTCTCTCCTTTCAGTTCTACTAACAACTGTGCCATCACAGATTGAGCTCCTGTCAATAGAAGAAGGGTAGCAAGAACGTAGCTAATGCGTTTCATGATAAAGCTATGATTGAAAATGTGATGCGATCGATTTCTGATATCTGAGTGAATGTAATGCGATACCTACAACGCATCTTACTCGACTTGTTTCCTTTCTTGAAGAGAAGGTGGCGCATCTGGTTTCCCAGATGCGCCATTCTCATCAAATTGGAGCAAGTGCGCCCTACAGCGTTCCTCAGCGAACAATTGTCATTGTCCGGCTGACCTTTGTGTCGCCTGACTTAAGCACAAGAATGTACTTGCCACTCTCAAGAGCTGAGACGTCTGCGTTAATCTGACGCATTCCAGCCTCAAGACGTCCCTCGAATAGAGTCGCGACCTTCTCACCGCCGACAGTGTATATCTCAAGTGAGGTCTCACCGCCAACTGGAATCGATACATCGATTCGTGCTACGCTCGATGCAGGATTCGGTGTGATGCTGGTCATGCTTAGACCACCAACTTCACCCGGTACTGCAACACTGCTTGTCTTTGAGCTTGTCTCATAGGTCTGGTCGGCGAGGAAGTCGCCAGGACCCTGAATAATAAGGCGAAGTGTTCCAGACTCACCGATTTCGCCATTGGCACTGATGACTTTCAAATAGAACATATGAGTTCCGTCACCCGGAATTGTGAAGGTGACGTTATTCGCATCATCACACTCGGTTGTTGATGTACAAATCTCGCTTGTCCATCCAGCTGGCAAGTTTACGTTTGAACGGTTGATGGTAATCTGGGCTGGCTCACTTCGATTGTTTGTGACGGTGAAGCTATACGTAGCAGTTCCACCAGCAACAATTTCTTGTGAAGCATTTCCCCAATCAACTGAAATTGCTGGTCCTACAACTGGCTCACCTTCCAAATCACGCTGGAAACCTTGAAGAACTGGACCGTAGTTGGTTCCGTCGTTCACGTGAACGAAGAATGCAATTTCACAATCCTCAGGCTTAATTGCATAACCTCCCGTGCCGGTCGATTGAGGAAGAGTGAACTCAACCTCCTGAGTCATCTTTGTACCTGGAGGTACGTTCCCGAATGCAAGCTGCCCTGCATCTGGAACAAATGATTGACCAACAGCATTTGGCCATACGTGACGAACAGTGTTTGGCTGCTCGTACGAAGGATGTGTTACTGTACCAGATGGTGTGTTGTATTCAACCTGTGTGGTAAAGATTCCTTGCTGCTTCGTTACAACGTTCAGGCGTAACTGCTCAGGTGCAGTCCAAATAGATGCTGTTACGTGTACAGTTGCTGAGACTATGCGGGTCTGTGGATCGAAGCTATAGTCTTCAACTTCAAGTTGAGCAAGTGCTTTTGGCTGTGAGTTTAGATATTGTTGAATATAACTTGCCCATGATCCACGGTTGACCATCGGGGCAGACTCTCCAGGGAAGCGGACGCGGTTGATTGAACCACTTGGCCAGCCTGGAAGACCAAGAGCACTCACGATTTGCGGTCCTTCTGCAACCATCAAAGGCTCTGTCCCGCTACCACCGTGGTAGCTCAGAGCAATGATCTTCTCTCCGAACTGGTCTTCAACAGTCTTCATCACTCTGTGGCCATCAGGGCAGAATCCGCACCAGTCGCCACTTCCTTCCTCAAATACTACACGTGAATCCTGATTTACCCCAGGATCGCCAACATAAAGGTAAACGTTAACTTCGTGCGTTGGATTTGAGGCATCGTTCGTGCTCAACATTACTGTTGTGTTGTAGGTGCCAGCTGCGAGGGAGGAGGCATTGATCGAGAAGTTATAGTTTGTCGTGGCACCAGCCGCTACTGTCTGATTCGTAGCTGAGAGCCAAGTCTGAGCATTCGTTGGAATTGTTGAGCTTACTTGAAGTCCAACAACACCACCGTTGGTTATTGAGACTCCTTGCGTGGTTTGTCCGCCAGGAAGCAATGATGCGAAAATGGCATCTTGATTATAGTTCGCTACAGCAACTGGTGCTCCTTCTGTTCCCTTCCACGTCTTTGCATTTCCACTTCCACCAATAAGGTATGGAGTCTGTCCATCACCTTTCATGATTGGATAGACAGCTGTGGCAGGTGTCAGATAGTAAGGTGCCCAGGTGTTGGTTCCCTCGTTGTAGATGTATGATCCACGATATCCTTCTGCAGCTGAAACACCACCTGCGACGATCAGCTTCCCATTAATCGAACTGGCTGCTCCGCGAGAAACAACTGCCGGAAGGTTTGCAATAGCTGTCCAGCTAATGTTCCCATTTCCATCTACAGTACCTTTAAAGGCAGTTGTTAAGCCGCCATTGCCTTCACCACCTACAACGTAGATAGTGTTGCCAATTACCGTAGCTGCCTGATTATATCCTGCATACGGAGCACCATTCGGTACATCTGTGATCGATCCAGTAGCTGCATCAAATACAAGCATCGACTGAGTGTAGATTGCTTGGTTGTTCGACACGGTTACACCACCAAAAACATATATCCGTGAACCAACGCTGACCGAGGCTGCTTGCCACGAACCACGTGGTAGAGTGCCAGCCTGTGCGAACTGATTAGAGGCAGGGTCAAAAGAAGTAATTGCAGTCGAAAATGATTGCGAATTAACAAGGCCGCCGAAAATATAAATCTTGTTGTTGGCGACTCCAGAGGAAGCATAGTATCGGGAGCCAGTTAACGCAGGGCCGCTGCTCCAGCTTGAGCCTGCTACATCGAGGATGCTGGTTGCTGTTGTCAACTGTCCATTGGTGACACCACCGAAGACATAAATTTTGCCGTTGTGATACTGGCCAGTCGCTGCCCAGCGATCACTTGGGAAGCTTGCAACATCAACCCACTGCGCTTGTGCAATGCCGACACACAAGAACAGGAAGGCTGCGAGTGTGCCAACAGTACGAGAAAGTACTTTGTGGAATACGTTCATTGAAGAACTCCAATGTTTGTGAATAAGGAGAAGAACAGAATTTTAAAACCTATAAAATCTACATTATAGACAAAAAACAAAACCGAGAAAATTCGCGGTTTCTTCAGGATAAATGCCGGAAACTGAAGGGAAACAGACGTTCCGGAAATCAGGGGGTGTAGTATTTTGCACCTATAGAACACCTGAGTTGACTGAATGTTACCACTATCACGATAAGCGTGCAAGAAAAATTTATCAACCTTTCAAAGTCAAATAAAGAAAATAATGATACAAAAATCCCCGATCACATGACGAGATCGGGGATTGTTTGTTCCTTTGAATTTCTTGGTAGATCGACACACTACATCTACACCCCAAAACTCGACCCACACCCGCAGGTCTTCGTTGCGTTTGGGTTGTTGAAGGTGAAGCCCCGTCCATTTAGT
Source organism: Kapaibacterium sp. (SeqCode) (assembly GCA_050248595.1). Classification (GTDB taxonomy): domain Bacteria; phylum Bacteroidota; class Ignavibacteria; order OLB7; family OLB7; genus JAGWAZ01. The sequence goes on along the minus strand of JBFWSB010000249.1, from coordinate 1,859 downwards.
CCATCAGAAAAGTCGATCTCACATCCCATCAGGTAGAAGAGGCTTTTCTTGTCTACATATAGACTAACATCATCAAACTGCAGCACCTTATCTCCTTCACGCTTCTCACCGTCGAATGCGAGGGAGTAGCTCAGTCCGGAACATCCGCCACCTTTTACCCCAACTCGAAGTCCGTAATCATCTGGAATATCATTGCTCTCTCGAATCTTCCGAACCTCATTCAATGCCTTTTCCGTGAGATTCAGAGGAGTATCAAACGTCGTCTCCTGACTCTGGTCGATGAGTACTTCCGCCATTTCGGGTCACTCCTTTTTCTGTATGTTGATCGTTCTGTTGTAATTCCTGAGATCGGGAAGTCCTTGCAGAGGTTCCCGCTAAAGAAAAGCGTTCCGTATAACGAACAGGAGCACCTGCTGTTGTGATTCTCCTTTTCGTGACAGACAAAAATACGAAACCGATTCGATATCCTTATTTTTGTCCGATATGAACGAAGCAAACAACTCTAATCTCGGTGAATATCTGTTGATTGGCCTGACTGGGTCAATCGGTGCTGGGAAATCGCTCGTGGCCGATATTTTTCGTGAGAGTGGAATTCCAGTCCTCAGTGCCGACGCCATTGCGAAGGAATTGATGAGAGAGAATGCGGAAATGAAGTCCGCAATCATTGCCGAGTTTGGTTCCGATGTCTACACAGATGGGGAATTGAATCGAAAAGCTCTTGCCGATCTTGTCTTCAACGACCGTGAACAGCTTGAAAAACTGAACCTCATCGTTCACCCGAGAACAATTGCTGAGCAGGGAGTGAGGGCAAAGAAGTTGATTGAGGAGGGGAATCGCATTGTTGCCTGCGAAGCGGCACTCATCTTTGAGTCAGGTGGAGATGAACGGTTCGACTATATCGTGGTGGTCGATGCCGATCCTGAGCTTCGATACCACCGTGGAGCTGAACGGGATGGAATCGACCCAGAAGAGGTGAAGAAGAGAGACCTGATGCAGATGCCTGCCGAAGAAAAGGTGAAGCGGGGAGATTTCGTGATTACAAATAATGGGAGCATTGAAGAGTTGAGGGAGAAGACGAATATTATAGTTGACCTTCTGAAGGTGCTTCCCCCACACCACTCGCTCGATGAGTGGGACGACATGTTGGAAGAAGGTGAGTGAGAATAGATATGTTTGCCTTGAGAATGTGAAGCTGACAGAAAAGGAACGAACGTAGAAGAAGAGCACGAGAATATGACTCAGATAGAGATAACACCAGAAATCATTAATGATCGATCAACCGGAAAACAGGTCTACGTTGAGACCTATGGTTGCCAGATGAATGTTGCCGACACGGAGATTGTTCTCTCGGTACTGAACAAAGAGGGATTCTCTCCCACAGATCAAATTGAAGGAGCCGATCTTGTTCTCCTCAATACCTGTTCAATTCGGGATAATGCCGAACAACGTATCCACCACCGGCTTGCCAACATTGCCCACCACAAGAAGAAAAATCCTGAGCTGGTTGTCGGTCTGCTCGGCTGCATGGCAGAACGGATGCGGAAAGATCTCCTGACAGATGATTCGATTGTCGACTTAGTTGTTGGTCCGGATCAATACCGAGTTCTTCCCGAATTAGTGAGTGAAGCCCGCCACGGTGAGAAAGGACTTGCCGTGAAGCTCTCACGTGTAGAGACATACGACGACATCACGCCGATGCGCACCGAGGGTATCTCGGCTTGGATTTCGGTGATGCGAGGCTGCGATAAGTTTTGCACCTACTGCGTTGTTCCCTTTACCAGAGGGAGGGAGAGAAGTCGTTCTTTGACATCGATTGTCGATGAAGTAAAGTATCTGAGCGATCACGGTTTCCGGGAGGT
>JBFWSB010000248.1:0-7149 GCA_050248595.1 Kapaibacterium sp. (SeqCode) | reverse complement strand
AGTTCACGCGGCAGGCGCGATTGACTTTGATTTCAAAACCGATATTGCTCCCCACTGGCGTTCGACGCTGGGTTATGTCCGTTCTTGCGATCCGACTAGCCTATCGTAACTCGATCCAAAATCTTGAATATGGCTGCGATCAAGTCGTCATCGCTCTTAGCACGATTTCCCAAAGTCTGTAGTGCCGTTTTTACGCCTCTCATTGGGAACAAGGAATCAGCGTCTCTTAAGACTTCTTTCCACACTTCTTCAGCGGCGTAGCCAGTGCAGCCGACAGGAACTGGATAACGCCCAAGTGCCTTTGCGATTCGAAACTCTTCGACCACCCCCTTGGAATTTCCAACAGTTCCGTTGTAGTCACGGTTGCCACACAGGAAAATAGCTGCCCCACTTTGGGAGATCAAATCTTCCCGATGTCTGGTATCGGTGCTTGCTTGATCGCCATGACCAACTTTGGTACGCGGAAATGGACGTATGATTGTGCGATTTGAGTCATTGCCCTGATGTGTCTGATAAATTCCATCAAGTGCCCCCAGAATAACCTGATCACCAAGACCCCGCCCGAAGCCAGAGACGAGGTTATAGTCACGGTCAATGAGTTCGCGGCCAATTCGCCTCGAAAGGTTGTTCAACCGTGTTGCTCCAAATGCACCGGACTCACGAGCACTGGCCGACACAAAGACATTGCGCCTGTGAGCCATCTTGCTAATTGCACGCAGCAAGTCGGTGATCTCTTCGAATTCATCGACAAGCACCGTTTGAATCGCAAATCGCTTTAGATCGTCGATTCGCAGTTCCAGCCGTCGCTTCTCGTAGTCGTACTCGGCGCGGCTCTGACCACCCTTCTTCGGAGGCTTAGGCTGCCGCATTATGCAGTAATGGGTTCGCTGATTTGTTCCGAGAAGGACACGAACTCGGCTGAGCACATAGTCGATGTTTGGGTCAGTGAAACTGAAACCTAAGAAAAGGAACGTAGTTGAAACAAGATCGCCTTGGAGGTTCTCGACAAATAGTCGATGCGTCGACTCGTAGCATTCATAGTCATCTTTGGTTAGAATGGCGTCTTGAGGCTGGCTTATATCGCCATGCATTTTGTATACGATGACATCGCGTCCTGGTCGAGTTTGTGCAAGATTCGCTTGGGTGATCTTAACATCAGCACTTCGGCCGGCAGCGCGAATCGAATCTTCAATTAGTGTGTCGTAGTTAGTTGTCCAAAATGATACCAACGGCAATCGTGCGAGAATCCTATGATTCTCAGTTGGAGTTGCATCTTTGGTAAATTCGTCGATCAGCTTCTCATTTAGGCGCGAACGGTTTTGTCTCTCGTTGAGGTGAAACTGCGCGAGGCCAACAAGGTCGCTTTCCTTGTCGATGTTCAACTTGAGGTCTGCCGCGATTTCACGCAGTAACTCCTTCCAGTCTACGAACCCGGACGAACGTGAAAGACCCGCACCTGCAAAGACTGCTGCGCTATGCGAACTGACTGCCCGCGAGAAGTCACGTACGAATTCTTCCTTTGAAATCCCTGCCATCGTTTCATCACGCTAAGTCAATTGATTCTTCAAATTTTCCCACGTCCAGTTATAGACTATCCCACCATCGGTAACGGATATTGGGTCTGTGTTTTGCGGTTTCAGTTGGAATATCCTAACACCATTATCCCGCGCCATTTTGACTTCCTTTTTCACTCCAGATGCGAAATAAGTCTTTGAGCCGAGCAGAATAATTACAACATCGGATCGCCGGATTCGCTTTTCAGCTTCTTCCTCCCATGATGGTTCAGGAGCAGCTTCTTTCATTGACCAATCAGAGACTTCGAACGGTGAGTCGGAGTGTTTAGATTGACCGATAAACAGGTCTTTCAGGTTCTTGTCGTTGTCGAAGTCAAAACTGCAGAAGACGCGTTTCTTAGCCATGTTTTTCCATGCCTCCAAGGCTTAGTGTTTGTTGATTGTCGGACATATCTATGTTTATACAACATGCATCATAAAGTTCGCTCCTTGTCTTTTGGTGCGAACGGATGCGTCGGCACCTCTCAATCCACACCTGATGCCATAACTATTATGCCTTGTCGAATATACCATCAACGTAAAAAATCCCTCAATGCTTCTCTCTCCTGTACCGTCAGGAAAGCACCGCCCAGCATCAACATCAAGTGTCACTGCAAGCATTCTAAATTGACATACCTGAATCCTCCTTGAATTCGGCTAACGCAGATTGCCTCGCATAGGAACCTGGTGCCTAACGTCTGAACTGACCATGCACCGCAGTACCTTGAGTCCAGTGCCTTGTTCACCTTATGGTATTCTCAGGTTTATTCGCTTCGACCTTTTCGGAGCTATTACTGCTCGTCCACCAGCGGTAACTCGAGGCATGCATCGGACGAAGCGTTTCTCCATCGGCAGTGTTTCCGGAATACTTACTGTAATACAGACTTCCGGTTGGTGTCCATCCTGGAACCACCACTTCTTAAAATCCCAAATCGCTGTGCGCTCGCTTCGTTGAACACAGACAAGGTGCTTCTGGAAACGAAACTTCTTTTTAAACTTGGCATGAATCTTGGCACTCGCCTTTACTCCGCTCATAGCTACATCAGCACCTACCGAAATATCAGCACCCAAAGCAAGTTCTGGCTGCCCGTCACGATTGGTGGTCGGGGGGAATGCCTCCCTCATCACTACCTGCGCATCTGGTGTAGACAGGGCAATAAACACTGAATCAACAGAACTGAATGCACGCCGCTTTTGTTTGCGGGACATTCTAAATCGAGTGCGAAAGAGCGCGGTAATTTGTGACTCACCATCCTGCACGGCAGTACGGGGACGAATGATAATGCGGATCTGAAAATGCTCATAGCGCTCTGGGTGCTCGATGCCTACCGCGTGAAGGTGGCCACGAAGTCCTGGAAGGATTTCATCAGGGGGCAGGTAGACGGCGTTCTTTGGAATGATTAAATCAAAGTCTCGTGTATATGGCATAAAGTGATGTAGTTGAATATTTGATTTGTAGGCGAACAAAATTTATATCTATTCAGTATAGCATGGCAGGACTTCACATGTTGTCAGATAACACCCTGATGCTAACTCAACCCTGTTAATAATTGGCATAGGTGAGCCGGTGCTCTTTATCAATCAAAGAAATTCCTCAGATGGCAGGATTGGGAGGTATCAATTCGGCCTACATGAGGAGTCTGCCGTTATTGGCTATTGCCGGTAGAAGGCACACTTAATAACATACTAAACTTCCGGTCTGTCTAACAAGAGAGATAGAAAAATATTTTCCGGCCAAATCGCCCCACAACAGAAGTAACCCGAGCAGTTAGTTGTCTCGGGTCGTTGCCTCAAAATAGATGTCACTATCTATGTATGAAGACAGACCATGAAATCAAAGAGCAAACACGACTACCTTCTGCTGAGAACCACGCGATCACGACATCGACTCCTGATTAATATCATTTCTGAATCCTACAGATAGTATCTTTAGAGCTACTCTCGATCAATCGCAATGTAGAAGTATCAATACCACAGAAGAACGAACTCCGCCTCTTCATCTCCTCCACCTTCCGCGACCATCAGGAGGAGCGGGAGCATTTGGTCAAGAAGGTCTTCCCGGAGATTCACGCACTCTGCCGTGAGCAGGGTGTCACCTTCACCGAGGTGGACCCACAGCAGGGACTCGATACTCGGACAGATTATTCGAGCCTCTCTTCGTGAGCTTTCCTCCCCCTCCACAAGATTCTCTATAGGTACGTGACACCTATAGGACTTACGCAAAAAGGTCTCCATTTGCGATAGACCGACTCAGATTAACACCCCGATTCATCGGGGTGCTTAGGAAGGTCAGCAGAGGGGGAAACGGCTTCAAGCCGTTTTTTGAGGAATTTTCACTTCAATTCCCCCGACTCGAAGTCGGGGGTTAATGAGAGTTCCTATCAGATCTGATGGTTCTATTATCAGGATTTTGCGTAAGTCCTAACCTATATGTCGATAGGAAAAAGGCTTGCATATCGGTAGCGTAGGGGCTTGCATAATGGTAGCGTAGAAGAATGACATGATCGATGCAGTCGTGATCACAACCGGACCACAGGCCTACCGTCGTCCAGACGGAATTGCGGTTGTGCCAGCAGTACTATTGGGAGCGTGAGTAGAACAACGATGAGATCACAAAGTGACGCCGGGGACGATTCAAAGAAGAATCATTGATGATGTGAAGAGAGGAACATCGGCCTAAAGCACTTGCGCTCTACAGGCAGTCCGAATAGTCAACAACCGAGGAAGTTCTTCGCAGAATCGCCGATCGAACTCCCGCCAACATTTCCTCGGCATGAGGTATATCTACCCATTCAAGGCTGTCACTCAGAATGGAGCGAAGCGGAATGAAGACCGCCGCAGGCAGCACCGCAGGTAATCTAACAAGTTGTGTGGAGCATCCCCCCTCTGACCTTTATGTGCCATCGAACCCGCGGACAACAATCTTTCCACCTGCGCGGTTCTCGTCCATCAATGTGTGGGCTTGAACCAGCTCTCCGAAATTGAATACGGGACCGGTTTTAACGTTGAGTTTGCCAGTTTCGACGAGATCGACGTAATCTTGCAGTTGTGCTGGTGTAATATCGGCAGCCTCGCCACTATAGGAGGTGAGCTTGACCGCCGTAGGAATATCCCCCATTGGATGGAAGTGCTCGAGCACCCACGCCCCACCAAGTATCCCCGTCATGCAGACGATTCCGCCTCGCCGAACGCAACGCATTGAGTCCAGTAGAGTAGTTGCTCCCACAAGTTCAAGAACTCTGTCGTAAAGCTTGCCCGGACTGGACCTGATCTGCTCCGCGAGTGCTCCCTGATCAATCCAGACTTCGTCGGCACCGGCGGCCGTAAGCTCGGCAACTTTTTTGGGGTCTCTGGTTGTCATCCCGACCCGAAGACCGGCCTGCTTGGCCAAGGCGAGAGCAGCCATTCCGATCGACGATGTGCCTCCGCGAACCAGAAGGGATTGGGCGCGATCGATTTCCAGTGCTGTGTAGAGTGAACCGTGGGTAGTCTGAAGCATCTCCGGCAGTGCCGCAAGTTTCTCCCAGGGAAGTTTGGTGTGCAACGAGAAGACGCACTCATGTGGCACCAATGTATACTCGGCATAGGATCCATCGAATTGGCGACCCATGCCACCCATGATTGCAGCGACTGTCGTTCCAGGCTCCAGGGCAAGACCGCCCGAGTCCACAATTTCGCCGACGCATTCGATGCCGAGAACGCGCGGGAATTTTACAGTGGGTGAGTCACCCCTTCGTGTAAACCACTCCGACCGATTCAATCCGAACGCTCGAACCCGTATCAAAGCCCAGCCGTGACGAGGTTCTGGAACAGGCATATCCTCCAGCCGAAACATTTCCGGCCCGCCCGGTTCGCGAATAATCCATGCTTTCACTATATCACCTGAATATATTTACACTCCACCTTGAATTTCTCGCCCGTGCAGCACTGAATCATCTGCCCTAAAACGCTCTGGTTCAGCGGCTCTGTCAAAGTAGCGAATCGCCTCACAACAGAAGTAACCCGAGCAGTTAGTTGTCTCGGGTCGTTCTCCACCAATAGATGTCGCCATCTACTGATGAAGAACGACGAGATACTACCTTTGAAGCTACGCTCGATCTATCACAATGTATAAGCATCTATGCCACAGGATAGTACGCTCTGCCTCTTTATCAGCAGCACCTTCCGCGATATAGGGGAATAACGGGAGCACTTGGTTAAAAAAGTTTTCCCGGAGATTTGTGCTCTCTGTCGCGAACGGGGAATCGCCTTCACTGATGTCGATCTCCGTTGGGAACTCACCGAGGAGAAGGCAACTCTCGGACATATCGTCCGCACCTGTCTCGAAGAAGTGGACAAGTGTCGCCCCGACTGTAATAGAAGAAAGAACCGATTCAAGCGTTCGGAAAACGTTCCATCAAAGTCGGTAGCCGATAACGTGAGAGAAGAGAGTTTCCGGTAACTGGTGTCAACGAAAAACAAAGGGCATTGCAATTGTTGCAATTGTGAGATTGTAGTAGATTTGCTTTTTGGTCTATCCCTCAAACAAAATATATCGAGCCTTTTTACAGGCTTCGGTATCAGTCTTATCCATTCCCTTGTTCGTTAGTTATCTCCTTTCAGTACGTGCTACAGCTTAATCGTGCGAACAAGGTCAATACTGTAATTCAATCGTTGGTAGGTATCATAGGGTGATGAGTGAATCACCCTTTAGTCTGATAGTGCCTATTCACAAACAGACCGGCAACACGCAGAACCACAAGAAGAGTTCTCTCGCAAATGTGCTGCCTCATTCGGTCTGAAAACTGTAGGTATAAAGTTCATCATTTATCAACATGTTATTGGTAGCGCAGGCAGAGCAACCTTAACAGAATTCTTTTGCGGAGCAACATGTTATGATCTCAAGGCTGTCACTTGCCATTTTCCTCATTGTTTTGTCTCTCCCCTCTTTCACTATTGCACAGAATCGGGACTTCCAAGCTGAGCGAGTTGTCGTCGACGACAATGCAAACGACGGCAATCGGAACACAATGACGATTCAAGCACCAAACCCTCTACTGCAGAATGTGGTTCTCACGATTCCTGACCCCGGTGCGGCTGCAGCCGAGTTTCTGATTGGCCCTCCCGGAAATGGCGGAGTCTGGTTCCTCAACGGGAATACGGGAACAACTGCCGGGACGAACTTCCTGGGAACTACCGACAACCAACCGTTTGAAATTCACCTCTTCGAGACGAGCAGCAGTTCGACAACGGGAACTCGCCGCGTGGCTCGGTTTGAACCGGTAGACAGTGTTGGTGCAGGTCCGAATATCATCTTCGGCTACTCAGGAAACCTGGTGTCAACTGGAGTCTTCGGTGGGGTTATTGGGGGGGGTGGATCTAATGGATCTGTCAATCAGGTGACAGCAAACTTCGGCACAGTTGCCGGTGGCTACGGCAACAGCGCAGGCCTGACCGGAACGATTGGGGGGGGAAGCAACAACCTTATCGACGCCTCATCAGAGTCGGTGGTTGGTGGAGGGAACACCAACACCATTATCGAAGCTTCCAACCAGTCCACGATTGCCGGGGGGAACGGGAACGACATTATGGGAGGTTCAGCAATCGGGACAATCGG
>JBFWSB010000247.1:0-7154 GCA_050248595.1 Kapaibacterium sp. (SeqCode) | reverse complement strand
GCTTGCCTTATAGTCTGCATTAGTGGCTGGTCGCTTATTTTCGTTAACAACATTTTCATCGTTTTCTCGCTATAGCTTTATCATACAATCATTATTAACTTAACAAACGACTCTATGGAAGATCAGAATGCTAAAGAATTGCATGAAGGTGGAGAATTCTTTCAAGACGAAGGTGAAGTAGAACTTGAGGAGGGGGAAGAGCTGAGCGCTACTGACAGAATCCTCGCAGTAATCACTGCCCCGGAGCAGGCGTTCTCTGGATTAGTGAATCTACAGCAGCGAACAAAACTGATTATCATTGCGATGGTCTTCTCAACCCTGCTGGGAATGGGTGGAGCAATTCTAAAGAACTCTTCTGCTGAACTTGTAGAAAAAAAGAAAGCGGTTGAAGTTGAAACAGTTGAGAGCGCACTCGATAATCCTGATATTCCAGAGAAATATAAATCTCAATTTGAGGAGAGTATTGCGACCATCGAGGCAAAAACGAGTGGGGATTATCGACGAGATGATCTGTTAGGTAGCGGCTTGTTATTTCTCATCTTTCCCTTTGTCTCATCACTGTTAGTTCTTATTGTCGCGAAGGTGCTGGAACGTCGGCGTGAGACGAAGATTGGGTACACAGTTGCGTTGACCGTCACAGTCTTGGCAAATATTATCTATGGATTGAAGTACTTTTTCGATGGAGCAGGGAGTCGCCTAACGGGAAATCCTACGTTTGGCTTGCATGCGGGTATGTTCATGTCGTTTGAGAATCTGCAAGTAGGACAGTTGGTTCCGCTATTCGATCTCTTCTTCTTTTGGTGGCTTGTGGTGAGTGGCATTGGGATAGCAGTAATAGCCAAAACATCCAAGCTGAAAGGAATTCTTGGTCAACTTGGGATGTCTGTACTCCTCTTCGTTCTCTTAACTGTTTTGTTTATTCTTTTAAGTCTTTTAGGTGGCTAATACCCATCGTGCTCTTCAAATTGAGTTGATAACAGCAGTTAGATGGTCACAGATAGTCCAGATCGTAATCGTAAAAGAAAGGGGATCGTGAAAGTCGTATTGACCTCACGATCCCCTTCCGCTATCTTGAGATAAATGAGAGAAGTAGTATTCTTCTCCTCACTCGATCAAATTAGTGTGCAGGTTCATCTACTACGTGAACCTCATGAGCATCAGCCCGCAATCCATGCACGATATTCTTCGGCTGGTGAACCCGCGTGTCTTTCACTTTCTTCTCAAACTCCTCGCGCAACCGCTGAATCGTGAACTTGGTTGGCCAGGCTGCCGCCTCGCCGAGAGCGCAAATGGTGTTCCCGTCGATGTTGTTGGCTACGTCGATCAGCAGATCAAGATCTTCCGATGTTGCGTCACCGTCGTCAACGCGGGTGAGCATCTTCTCCAGCCAGCCACATCCCTCGCGGCAGGGGGTACACTGTCCGCACGACTCGTGGTGGTAGAAGTGGATGGTGCGGCGGAGAACGTGGGGGATGTCAGTATCTTCGTCCATCACCATTACTCCGGCTGTACCGATGTAGCTACCGGCTGCCTTGATGCTGTCGGCATCCATCTTAATGCCTTCTAATTCATCTCCACGGAGTGGTGGCATCGAGCTACCACCCGGAATCACCATCTTGATCTTCTTGCCATTCGGGACACCACCAGCTAAATCGTTGATGATGTCGAGTAGTGCAAGCCCCGTTGGGACTTCATAGACCCCCGGTTTGTTGACGTGTCCTGAAATGCCGAGGAGGATTGTGCCGGGATGTGTTGGTGCACCAATCTTCGCAAACTCTTCGCCACCCATGCGAAGAATTACTGGTACGTTGGCCAACGTTTCGACGTTGTTGATGGTTGTTGGCATACCCCACAACCCTTTCTGGGCTGGAAACGGTGGCTTGATGCGTGGGTAGGGGCGTTTTCCTTCGAGCGATTCCATCAAAGAGGATTCCTCGCCGCATATGTATGCGCCAGCCCCCTTGTGGACAACAATTTCCATCGAGTAGCTGCCACCGAAGGTCTCCTTCATCCGCTCGCCGATTAATCCGGCAGCGTAGGCATCTTCAACAGCTTTTTCGGTAAGTGATACCCACTTGTGGTATTCCCCTCGGATGTAGATGAAGGCTTTTTCAATCCCCATTGCATATCCTGCAATGAGGATGCCCTCAATCATCTGGTGCGGGTTGAACTCGAAGACCTGGCGATCCTTAAAGGAGCCTGGTTCCGATTCATCACCGTTGATGCAGAGATATTTCGGTCGGTCGTTCCCCTTCGGCATGAAGCTCCACTTCAGTCCGGTTGGGAAACATGCCCCCCCTCGACCCCGCAATCCCGATTTTTTGACTTCATCGATTACTTGGTCGGGAGTCATCGTTAAGGCTTTGCGGTACATTTCGTAGCCACCGTGTTGACGGTAGACTTCAAGTTTGTGCAGATCCTGAATTGGTGGTAGTACCAGTTTTGGAAGATCGTCGTAGTTCAGAGCCATTCGTATGGTTCGGTTTGATTCTATCGTGTTGGTGGAACAGGGCAAACATAGCAATTTTCGGAAACGTAGCGTGAGTCTCACTTCTCTGCGTTGTACCTTTGCAGATATGGAAAAGCTCTGGTCTCCGTGGAGATCACATTTTATCGAAACGCACGAAGAAGTTCCGGCTGATTTTAGCCCCTTTCGCAAGGCGTGGGAAAGTCCAGATGAAGATGCTGCAAATATGGTGTTGTATCGTGGGGTGCTTGCATTCATTATCCTGAACAAGTATCCATACAATGCTGGCCACTTACTCGTGGTTCCTGTCCGACAGATTGGGGATTTGGAGGCACTCGATCAGGCAGAGCGGCATGAGATGATCGATCTGGTAACATTGGGCACGGCAATTCTCAAAGATGCCCTTCGGCCTCACGGATTCAACGTCGGGATGAATTTGGGGAGAACGGCTGGGGCAGCTATCGAAAATCACGTTCACATGCACATTGTTCCTCGATGGAATGGCGACGCGAACTTTATGCCGACGCTGAGTGAGACGAGAGTGGTTTCACAGCAAATGGAAGATGTCTACCGGAAGCTGATTGCCGCTCGCAACCACATCCTAAAGGGATAAGGAGACTAATAGCGCATCCTATCTCTGTAAAAGAAATAATTGACTCTGTTCGAATAATCCGAAAAAATTATCGTGACCAATACTGTCGCAATTCTGGGAAGACCAAATGTCGGGAAATCGACGATCTTCAATCGATTCATTAAACGTCGCGATGCGATTGTTGAAGATGAGCCGGGGGTGACCCGTGATAGGCTCTACGGTCATGTGGAGTGGGCTGGGCGTCGCTTCTCGCTGATTGACACTGGGGGACTTGTCCCGAATTCAGATGAACTTTTTGAGAGTGCAATCCGGGAACAGGCAAGAGTTGCGCTGGACGAAGCCGATGTTGTTCTCTTCGTTGTCGATGCGCGATCCGGTTTGACTGCTGTGGATAAGGATATTGCTGACTTTGTTCGGAAGGCTTCAAAACCGGTTCTCTTAGTGGTGAACAAAGCTGATACTGATATAATTGAAGAGAGTGGAATAGAGTTCTACGAGCTTGGATTAGGGGAGCCGTACGGAATCTCTGCACTTAACGGCAGGGGAACTGGCGATCTACTCGACGATGTAGTTGCTCTCCTCCCGAAAAATCCCTTTGAAGATGAAGAAGATACACGTCTGAAACTTGCCCTTGTCGGTCGCCCGAATGTTGGGAAGAGTAGCATCACTAACGCATTGCTCGGCGAAGAGCGGTCAATTGTCACCGATCAACCTGGAACTACGCGCGATTCAGTCGACAGTGTGGTGAAGTATTATGGCGAGGAGATTGTTCTGGTTGACACTGCTGGACTAAGAAAACGGAAGAAGGTGAGCGAGTCCATTGAACTCTACTCAGTAGTCCGGACAATTAAGGCGATTGCCCGGTGCGAAATTGCTATTGTGGTTATTGATGCCGAACAAGGTTTCGACCGGCAGGATGCCCGAATTATTACCGAGGCAGTGGAGCGGCGTAAAGGAGTCGTGATTGTCGTGAACAAGTGGGATCTTATCGAGAAAGATTCAAATACGGCTGCGAAGTTCGAGCAGAAGATTCACGAGAAAATTCCAATGCTGGACTATATCCCGATTTTGTTTATTTCAGCACTCACAAAGCAACGGCTTACCAACGTAATTCAGGTTGCCAAATCAGTTCACGATGAGCGGAATAAGCGGATTTCAACAAGCGAGCTAATCGAAGTGATTATCGTGGCGATTGCGAGCCATCCACCACCTGCGGTGAAGGGAAAAGATTTGCGAATTAACTACATCGTACAGCCTCAGGCTGCACCACCTGTATTCCTCTGCTTTACGAACTATCCAGAACTTGTGCCAGAGCACTATACCCGATTCCTTGAAAACACCATACGCAGGCACTATGGTTTTATGGGAGCACCGATAACGATTGTCTTCAAGCAGAAGAATAAAATTCGAGAGCAGAGCCACTCTACAAGAACGATGTGAGAACTGTTCATAGATACACTTGATAGATTAGGGTTGTCCCATAGATTTATCTGGGAGAACCTTGGGATGGAGATATCTCTACTATCAGAATATCGTCCCATGAAAGTGTTTTAAAAGTCAAAGTTGAAGTCAGAAGTGTCAGAATTGAACACTCTTTCAAGTCTGACACTCTGAACAGAGCGTAGCGAAATGATGAGTCTCGCAGTCCTTGTAGAGGAGAACTCTAATGCAGTGGAAATCCGCGTGAATACTTGCGGTGCTCTTTTTGACCGTCTTCTGATCTCCTACCGGGGATCAGAATGAAAGACTAAATCCTTACATACTTATAAGAACAGAACATTTACCACACGCTCTCACCAGCGAAGAACCTACACTTGAACTCTATAACCGTAGCTGATTCATGCCATTGGAACAACTGAACTTTATCGATTCTAACCTCGATCGTTTTATCGAGGAGTTAAAAGATTTTTTGAGAATTGCATCGATCTCTGCTCGCAGCGAACATAACGCCGATGTGGCTGCTTGTGCAGAGTGGGTGAAGAAGGCCGCCGAAGAGATCGGGCTTGAGAATGCAGCAATCTACGAGACTGCCGGACATCCAGTTGTCTATGCAGATTGGATGCACGCAGAAGGAAAACCAACGCTGTTGATATACGGGCACTACGATGTGCAACCTCCAGAACCTTTGGAGTTGTGGACAAGTCCACCATTTGAACCTGAGGTACGTGGAGATGACATCTACGCACGTGGCTCAGTTGACGACAAAGGACAGGTTCACCTCCACTTAAAGGGGATTGAATCGTGGTTGCGGACAACTGGCGGGCTTCCAATCAACGTAAAGTTGATTATTGAAGGTGAAGAGGAGATTGGCTCGCCAAATCTTGAGCCGTTTGTGAGAGAGCATAAGGAGTTGCTTGCCTGCGATGCTGTGATGATTTCCGATACTCCGATGTACGACTACGATATGCCATCGATTACCTACGGGCTGCGTGGCCTTGCCTACTTCGAACTTCGCGTTACTGGTCCAGATCGCGACCTCCACAGCGGGATGTTCGGAGGAGTTGTCGCCAACCCGCTGAACGCTCTCTGCACGATGATTGCGAAGATGAAGGATGAGCGCGGCAGAATTCAACTACCCGGCTTCTACGACGATGTCATCGATGTTAGCAGTGAAGAGCGAGCAGAGCTTGGAAGACTTCCCTACAGTGAAGAGGATTTCGAGAAGATGATAACTATTCCAGATACTGTTGGTGAGGAGGGATACACCGATCTGGAACGTCTCTGGGCACGGCCAACACTTGATGTTTGCGGTATCTGGGGTGGATATCAAGGGGAGGGAGCAAAGACGGTGCTTCCTTCAAAGGCGAGTGCAAAAATCTCAATGCGGCTTGTAGCAAATCAAGATCCAGAAAAAGTGGGCGAGCAGTTCCGGCAGTTTGTTCAAGAAAACACTCCGGCTGGGGTAACTGTTGAAGTTGTTGATCTCCACGGCGGCCCACCAGCGTTGACTCCGACAGATTCAATCCCAGTTAAGGCCGGTTTGGCAGCACTTGAAGAGGCTTTCGGTACAGCACCTTTCTTGATTCGCAATGGAGGATCAATCCCTATTGTTGCCGATTTCGAGCGGAACTTAGATGCTCCAGTTGTCCTGATGGGCTTTGGCTTGCCTGACCAGAATGCCCACGCACCAGATGAGAAGATGAATCTTAAGAACTATCACCGTGGCGTAAAGAGTTCGGCTCTCTTCTTGCAGAAGTTTGCTGAACAAGAGTAAGGGAGGATGACAATAGAGGTAAGCGTGCAACGTCCCCCCACCAGTTTTTCTTTGACATAGGGAGGAGACCTTGATGAAACTGCTCATCACCGGAGCCTCCGGGTTTGTGGGTTGGAATGCGGTTCGGTATTTCGTAGATCGTGGATTCTATGTTCAACCAACGTTCCATTCTCTTTCTCACTACTTGCAAAACCACACGGAACGTGTTCGTATTCCTGTCCAATTAAGTGTTCAGGACGGGGACGCGGTCGTAGAGGTAGTGAGCCGCTTCCAACCCGATTTTATTCTTCACGCAGCGGCCTTAGCTCGACCCCAAGCAGCCCATCCACCCGATGTTCTACATCAAGTAAATGTTCTCGGCACGCAATACATTGCTCGTGCTGCCACATCAGTGAACGCCCACTTGGTTTTCCTTTCGACTGACTTCCTCTATCCATCAAATGCTGGACTGGTAAACGAAGAATCTTTAGTTGATGCCAGTTGTGTCGGTTATGCAAGATCAAAGCTTGAAGCTGAAGAGGAGGTAAGGCTCCACGCCAACCGTTGGACAATTATACGTCCTACAAACATGTTCGGCATCGGAACGGATAGCTCCAATTGCTTCACACAGTTTCTCGACAGAAAGTGGGAGGCTGGTGAGGAAGCTCCGGTCTTTAGCGACCAGATTCGTTCTTTCCTCTACGTTGACGATCTTCTCTCAGCAGTTGAGCATATCATTGCAAGGGGATCGACACAAAGCCAAACCTTTGTCTGCGGTGGCCGCGAAGCACTCACTCGAGCCTCATTCGCACTTCGCTACGCTACCTTCATCGGAGTCGATCCGTCCCTCTGCAACGTAGTGGAGAGCCATCAGTTGGCAGGGTATATCGGTGGATCGAGTA
>JBFWSB010000246.1:0-7155 GCA_050248595.1 Kapaibacterium sp. (SeqCode) | reverse complement strand
ATCCGGGTCGACCGTGAAAGATTCCGTCATTCCCTTCTGCGGAATTGTGTAGGTGATCTTCCCATCCTTCTGCTCTACCTCCATCTTTCCCTCTTCCATCTCATCTTTTGTTGGGATGTGGGGAACTTCGCAGCGCATGAGCGAGACTATCTCTTGATAGTTCAGCTTGAGCGTGGAGGCTCTCTCAAGTGTTTGTCTGTCAGGTTTCCCCTCGTAAGCAACCCCATCTTGAAAGTTGAGGAAGGTAAAGTATTCGGGCGTAGCGGCCAGCGCACCAACAGCGATGCCGAAAGGACCATTCATCACAATCTTCAACGAATCATGTTCTTTCACGGCAGCTTCATACCAGATTGTCACAGGGGCAACGGAAATCTTCATCGTTCCCTTCAAAGTCAGGTCAGATGTTGTCCGATAACTCGCCTCAATTTTCGAGAGGATGTTCGAGGCATCGTGGAGGATACCCTTGGAACCACCACAGGAATTGCTCCCCACCGATAGTGTAAGGGCCATAATCAACGTGAATAATTTCTTTGTCATAGTTCTTGATCGTTCAGTTTCTTTCGGAGTCGTGTAGTGCGCTCAGATCCATCGATTTCCAGTCGTAGTCCTTCTTTCCAAGCTCTCTTTGCCTCTTCTTTCTCCCCGAGAGCAAATATTGCATCCCCAAGTAGTTCATATCGTTCTGCTGTTGCCCCACCAGCATCAATTGCTTTTTGAAGATACGATGCTGCCGACCGATAGTCCTCACGTTGGTAGTCGAGGAAACCTCGGGTAGTCAGAAAACGTTCGTTCTCCGGTTCCAACTCCAAGGCTCTGTCGATCAAGGTTTCCCCCTTTTGTAGGTGGATTTTCTCCTCAGCCAACAAGCGTGCGTAGTTGTTCAGAAGTTCTGGATCGTACGGATCGGCGGCCAATGCTTGTTCGTATGCGCCAACAGCTTGCGGAACATTTGAAGTTGCAACGTAATCCCCGGCAAGAGTTTCCCATGCCTCCCCAAGTTCGGGATCAATCCGTATAGAATTCGTCAGCAGAGTTCGTCCCTTCTCTCTCTTCCCAACCTTCAATGTCGCCCACCCCAATTCGAACAACACATCGGGATTTTCTCCATAGTAACTCGCTCCATCCTCCAACACCTCGAGCATTCGTTCCGGTTGGTTCATTTGTCGGTAAAGTCGAGCCGATTCAAGCCAATCAGATGCCGTCAGTTTTTTTGATTTAGACAACGAGTTCAAAATAGAATCTGCAATCTGGTTATCCCCAACTCTGAGAGCAACTATTCCAGTCTGGAAGAGACAGAAGTTGTCCCCACACTCACGCGCAGCCGTCCGGACAAGCTCACTCACAAAACGTTGAAAGCTCGAATCTTCGCGGACATATCCTCGCAGGCGGATATCGGTAAGTTGCAGCATCCCGAGCAGAAATTCTTCCCTTTCCTTGGGAAGTTCGATGTAGAGTGAGGCCAACTCAAGTCCACTGCGCGCTCTTTCGTACTCTCCTGCTTCCACCAGGGTGTTACAGTACAGCTCGTGCAGCGAGCCATTCCCAATGTTGTGGAGAATCAGCAGGTGCAGTGTCTCCGCAGCATCGGCGACACGTCCTTCAAGAACTTGCATTTCGTAGAGGTTAACAAGTGAGGTGTAATCTTCGGCGAGATTGTCGCGGATATACTCGTAGTGGGTGATTGCCTCCCGCGGATTGCGGTGATCCCAAGTTCGAGCAACCATAAAGCGTGACTGAAGGTCGTCTGGTTTCAAGGTCACAATTTGGTTGTAGAACATCGCTCCACTATCGAATTCTCCTCTTGATATCAGAATGTCGGCCAAAAGTTTGAGAGAGGGAATATCCGTGTTGTCTTCCTGCACAGCGCGGAGAGCGTAAGAGTAAGCCGAATCGGTAAGTGAGAGTGCGTTGTAAGCGCGGGCGAGTGCGGCAAGCGTGGGGGGATGTTCGGGAACTTCTCGCAGGATTGCCTCATACCACTGAATTCCCTGTTCATACTCCGAGCGCATCATTGCTAAGCCCCCTTCAATCGACCATCGGCGAATCGAACTGGAAGAGATCGTATCGCTCCCAATTGCCGAATTCTCCTCTTGGGTTGTTCCATAGGGGAGACTGCTTTTCCCCGAGCTACAGGCTGAGAAAAAGGTTGTGAGTAACAGCAGGGGGGCTAATATGTTCACTCGGGAAATTTGTACCAGTTCGGTAACCATCCGTTCTTCAGTCTTAGCAGCAAATCGGAACCGCTCCTGATTTTTGTAGATTGCGTCAACATAACGGAAAATGGGGATCGACGAAAGGAAATGTTGTTAGACAAACTGAAGGAAATACACGAGCGCTATCGTGCCGTGGAACAAAGTCTGGGTAATCCAGATGTTGTGAACGATATGAAAGCGTATCGCGATGCAATGCGCGAGCAGAGCCGGCTTGTTCCAATTGAGGAAGCCTACCAAGAGTATGCCCAGCTGATGGGCGAAATTGAGGGGGCAGAAGAATTGCTTGAGACAGCAGGCGACCCAGAGATGCGAGAGCTTGCCCGTCTGGAACTGGACGAACTGGAGGAGCGGAGGGAAGCTATCGAGGAGTCGATTCGGTTTCTGTTAATTCCGACTAATCCCGACGACACCAAGAACTGCATTGTAGAGATTCGTGCCGGGACAGGTGGCGATGAGGCTGCTCTCTTCGCTGGCGACCTCAACCGGATGTACACCCGATGGGCTGAAGTGAAGGGGTGGAAAACCGAAGTGATCGACTATAACGAGTCGGACATGGGAGGATTCAAAGAAATTGTCTTCCAGCTTTCAGGGGATGGAGCATTCGGAGCGATGAAGTTCGAGTCGGGTGTTCACCGCGTGCAACGTGTGCCTGAAACGGAGACGCAGGGGCGCATCCACACCTCGGCAGCAACTGTTGCCGTGTTGCCGGAGGCTGAGGAGATCGATGTAGAGATCAATCCTGCCGACATCGAGCTTGATACGTTTCGTGCCGGAGGGAAGGGGGGGCAAAATGTGAACAAGGTAGAGACTGCCGTTCGCCTAACTCACGTCCCGACAGGCATTTCTGTTGCTTGCCAGCAGGAACGGTCTCAGTTGCAGAACCGTGAGAGAGCAATGCGAATGTTGCGGGCAAAGCTCTACGAGATTGAGCGAGTAAAGCAAGAGAGCGCACAGGCCGCGCAGCGCAAGTCGATGGTGGGGAGTGGAGATCGATCGGACAAGATTCGGACCTACAACTGGCCGCAGAATCGTGTGACTGATCACCGGCTTGAGGGAGATGCGAAGAACTATCCATTGCAAGAGATTATCGACGGCAATCTCGACCCAATTATCGAATCACTGAAGTTAGCCGACCGTGCGGAGAAGTTGAAGGCCGGTTTGACGATGTAGCGGTATTGAGTGTGAGAGTGAATGAGTGCGTGAGTGGATGAGTATTAAATTGGTAGAGTTGAGAGTGTGTAGCGTTTTGGTAGCTGCACTGCTTCAGGGGGTGCGCCGGGGTCAGTAGAGAATGCCGAGGCTATCACGCCAGGATTTGGCGGAAACACTAAGTTCTGGTGAACTCCTTAAATCCCAACCCATTCAAGGTGCTCAACATCTCTTGATCTTCAGTCAAAACTTCCCACGCTGGAAACTCTCGTCTTTTCCAATAATTCTTTCGCAATCGGTCGAAGCCTACGCGACGCTCTTCGGGAGGAAGAGTGAAGAGCGCACGAAGATTTCTATCGTCGGCAGCAATATCGTAGGCAGTTTCGGTTGCCTTTCTGATTCCCTCGAACAGGTCGAGGCCTCTCACGTCAATCGTTCCGGCTTTGCGTGGGAGTGCGTCTGCTGTACTCCACTGATTCTCTACTCCGGCAAATCGCGCCAATCCATCAGCCATCATTTCAGTCCCCTTCAACTTTCCATCCTGCGAGTAACCGGCGATATGTGGGGTTGCAATCTGGCAAAGTTGTAGCAGTTCTGTTGGCACTTCTGGCTCACCTTCCCACACGTCGAGAATCGCTCCCGACAGATGTTCCTCAGCAAGAGACTTGCGTAATGCTTCTGAGTGGACAACTCCTCCCCGAGCTGTGTTGATGAGAATTGCTCCCGGCTTCACTCTTCCCAGAAACTCTTCGTTCACCCAGTGGTGTGTGGGGTGATTTCCCCCTTCATTTAAAGGGATCGAGAGGGAGAGAATGTCGGCTTGGAAGAGGTCGGCCAGCGATGCCGAGACAAAGTCAGCTTCATTCTCTGCACGTGGAGGATCGTACTGAAGCACCTCCATTCCGAGAGCTTCGCCGAAGTTCACAACCTTCTGACCAATTGCCCCCACACCAACAACGGCAAGTGTGGCGGATGCAATATCTACAATCCCTTTTCCATGTAGCTGAAGAAGCGCAGCGATAACATACTCCGCAACTGAACGTGCTCCCCCTCCGGCTGCGTCGGTAAAAGCAATTCCATTCTCTTCAAGAACATCAAAGTCGATGTGGTCGGTTCCAATTGTGGCCGTTCCCACAAATTTCACTTCTGTCCCTTGCAATAGTTCCCGGTTCACTTGAGTGATTGAGCGGACAACAAGTGCATCGGCGTCGATTAGGTGGTGGTGTGCAATTGCTCTTCCAGATAGGAGCCGGACTTCACCGAACTGTTCAAACGCTTCGGAAGCAGATGCGATATTTTCATCGGCAACGATTTTCATCTCTAATCTCTCTGCTGTGCGTTTACTGATTCGATGTAGGAAGCAAGTTTTCCGAGTTGTCGGAACCGATCAAGTTCATCTAAGAATCGGTCGCGCAGACTTTCGTCGGCAGCTACAAGACTTTTGTAAGCGGCTAACATGCTTCGGATACCGGCTTCGATGTGTTCTGACCTTGCAGAGCTATCATTCTTTTTCGCTTGAGCCAAAGCGATCCCAAACATATACTGCATGAAGAGTTCAGAGCTGTAAGGGTGGTCGGAAGAAAAGATATCGCCGACATACTTGTCGTCAGGAACCAGTTCTCCTACTTCAGGAGATGCCACCACCCACGCAGTCAGAACCATTCTTTGTGCTGGGGCGTCGGCGGAGAGGGGGTCTTGTTCGAGCGAAGTAACAAGTTGATCTGCTTCGAGCAGAGTGATAGTTGGTTGGGCTGTTGTCTGGTCCACGTTTGGGTAATCGGCGATTGCAGAATCTTTGCTGAATTGGGCTGTGTGCGTTCCTGTGGAACAAGCACTAAGCAGCAGAGGGATTAGCACCCAAAGGTTGTATCCTAATAGTCTGTCGATCACACTCATATCACACCTCACGCCAACATCCTGCTCAATCACGGTTGCTATTGCTGTTTCTCGTATCCAATATCTGCCTTCGTCGTCAAGTAGAGAGCCAGTCCGGGGATGATCTCGAAGCGACTTCCAAAGGGTGGAGATGGCAACCCGTGGATAGATAATTGACTTCCATCAAGGCTATATGCGTAGGAAGTGCTAAGTACTCCAATCTTTGAACTCTCTGTGATGGCAACAGAATCTTCTGTGAAGACATAGTTGTAAGATGTCCCGATGTATGCCGAGTCTGCTGTTGAGAGACGCCAGCCTCCAACGATTCCGGTGTTATTGCCACGAAGTCGAATGCCGCGATAGTAGAAAAGTGAATCGTTCCGTTGAAAGAAATACCAGTAGCGGAGAACGTTGCTGACAATGTCTGATCCCGAGGCAAGATGTTCCTCAACTGTGCGGTAGTACCCATCTCCCGCTGGGTTCAACTCAAGCTGTACAGAGTGAATAGAGTCAATCGTTCTAACTCCAGCCGGGAAGGAGTATATCGTATCGGTAATAAATGCACTGTCTCGCTCAAGCTGAAGTGTGCTCTGTAACTCACGTCCATTGTCGAGGGGGGCTATGCGAACGAACAACCCCTGTGGAATTGGCTCACTGATTGGCCCACTATTTCCATCGCACGAAATCAGACTGAATGCAGCCAAAGCAAGAAGAGAGAGGAGTAGAGTGCGCCGATATATTCTGTTCATTAAGCTCATTAGGTCGGAATGTTTATCGAATTCAATTTTCTCTCTCTTAGAGAGAAGAGTTCAGAGCATTAATATCAATTCAAAAGGCAAAATTCAAGAAAGAGTCACGCAAAGACGCCAAGGCGCAAAGATCGCAGAGGCAAACCGAAAGCCTGTAGCGACGCTCCATACACTCCCACACTCATATACTCATTCACTTAACTCTACACACTCTCAACTCTATAAACTCTAAGAACTAATGCTCTGTTTTCGTGCTACTTCAAGTTTTTCTGGTGTTCCAATATCAATCCAGGTTGCACTATCGATTCGCCAAGGGAGAATCAGTTCATTGGCCGCACTTAGACGCATGTAGAGGGGAATGATTGAGAAGACCCCCTCTTCTTCAATCAGATCAAAAATTCGTGGGGAGATCACGTGGATTCCACAGAACCCGAGCCGTTCAGTTGCTCCAACTGGCCTACGAGCAAGGTGCTCCGTCCCCTTCTCTTCGTTTCCGTGGCCACACAATCCAATTTCATCGAAGAGAAGATATCGACTTGTCTCCCGTGCCATTACAGCCAAAGTTGCAAGTGCTCCTGAGGTAGTTGCTTCATTGTACATTGCCGTTAAGTCAGCATCGCAGAGGACATCGACGTTGTGTAAGAAGAAGGGAGCCTCCTTCCTGAAGAAGGGGGCAGCCTTCAGCAAGCCTCCGCCAGTATCTAAGATTTGGTTCTCTTCATCAGAAATGAATCCTTCCAGCCCAAAGAAATTGCGCTCGCTCAAATATGTTTTTACCTGGTCTCCCAAATAGTGCGTATTCACGATCAATCTGGAAGCCCCAGCCTCAGCAAGTCGCAAAGCAACATGTTCGAGCATCGGAAGTCCTTGCACTTCCACTAAAGCTTTCGGAACAGTATCGGTTAGTGGTTGCAGCCGCGTTCCCCGCCCTGCGGCGAGAATCATAGCGTCGATAGAGTTTTGCATAGAAGAATAATTGGCCGGAAATATAGGAGTTTGGGGAGAATTGGGTAAATCGAACCTTCCGCAGAAGACGTCCCGAATACTGAACAGATAGAATCAGCGTACTTCTTTTTCCCAAACTTCATCCCTAACAATTCCCACAATTCAGTGTAGCCGTTGTCGTACCCAAGTGCCCAGATACCAACCCCTCCCAGTTCGTTCTGAAT
>JBFWSB010000245.1:0-7177 GCA_050248595.1 Kapaibacterium sp. (SeqCode) | reverse complement strand
CGATACTCGAGATATTATCTTCGACATCACTCAAAACCACCACAGCTTTTTTATAGGAGACCGGACGGTTGGCAATGTCTGTTAAGGCACGGTCGACTGCATCGTACATTGCCGTATAGCCTTCTGGCTGCAAGCGATCAATTGCCTGGCGCATTGCCGTTATATTGTTAGTCCACGTTTGATCCAACGTTGGCCAATTTGAGAAGGAGTAGATAGCAGCCTCATCTGCATCGGTAAGCCGATCGACGAACTTCCTGCCAGCAGTTTTCACCTCTTCCATTCTCGTAGAAAGTCCCCACACTTCATCCATGCTCCCACTTCGATCGAAGACCATCGCAACTGAAACCGGGCGAATCCGCTCGGAACAGTCAACGGAGTCGATGGTGACAGGAAGACCATTTTCGTAGAGCTGAAGCTTGTCGCTGAAATTGTCGACTTGCACAGAATCTTGCATTACTCGCATTGAGACGCGAACTACTGGGAACTGAGAGGAGTCGATAGCACAGATTTCCACTTCGGTCAAGGGGAGTTCTTCTACGAGCACGTAGAGGAAGCCACTGTTGTTGTCGTGTGCATCTCGCTTTACAAGACCACGGAAATTCCAGTCCACAATAGCAGTGGTAACCGGATTTCCGTTTCCTTGAATAATCATTGAATACTTGTGATCGACGTTATTCAGTGGTTGTTCGGGGAAAGGCTGATTGTTCACCCGTAGACCGTGGGAGTCGAACATCTTTGGATCGCCCACATAGATTGGATACCCATCAAAAATTCGCCACTCCGGTTTTGCCCACTCTTCATCAGGAAAAGAGTATATCCAGATTGGATCAACACTACTGTTAATTGTGTCTTCCCACATTGAGTATGTACCCCAGGCAGTGACACGATAGCGATGCCGCGAGGAGGTAGCATCGGGAGTTGCGAGAGTGTCTGGGCTGCGCGAGTCGAGAGTAAACAGGTGGGGGAAACGGCGTTGAGCGGAGAGTTCGGGGAGAGCAAGGAGAAAGAGCAGGAGACCGGACAGGACTATGCCCGGTCGCCAAAATCGTTGCATCGGTAGCATCTTCATAATCATTCCTCGTGGGTTGGTATCATCAGTTCAGGATTGTTGAGGCCGACTGACATCCGAGGTCTTCATTCGTTTCATGCGGTTTCTTGTTCAA
Source organism: Kapaibacterium sp. (SeqCode) (assembly GCA_050248595.1). Taxonomy (GTDB): domain Bacteria; phylum Bacteroidota; class Ignavibacteria; order OLB7; family OLB7; genus JAGWAZ01. Next base: position 6,014 of record JBFWSB010000245.1, on the reverse strand, counting down.
TCACCTTTCGCTCTAAATAGTTCGGCAACATCTCTCGCCACGTTGGCCAATCGTGGCTCCACTCTGAACTCCAGATTTCAATGTTGTGTGGAATTTCCTTCATCTGGAGCAGATCGCTGATCGCCTGCGTTGCACTTGGATCTTCGTATGGTCCAGAACCGCTGAGGAAGTGAATATGCTCCTTGGACCTTAACATTTTTAGAATCCCTTCATCGGTAAGGTTCGGCAGGTAGTCCATCGGCGAGTTGAAGTAGACATCTTCGTCCCAATAACCGCTTGAGTACTTCTTCAGGTCGTAGATGCCACTCATACCAATCACACCATCGAACAAGTCTGGCCGCCGGAACAAAACATTGGCGGCATGAAATGCGCCGAGCGAAACGCCAGCCGTTAACGTTAAGGTCTTCCCCCCCGTTGCATTATTGATATATGGGACAACCTCGTCCTCGATATACCGATTGTATTGTTGATGCCGAATTGCCTTCTGGCGTGGAGCCATCTCGTGGTTCAGCCAGCTTTCGCTGTTGATCGAGTTAATCGAGAAGACCTTGATCTTTCCTGCATCAATTAAATGCTCAATCGAGTCGATTAGATAGAAGCGTTCATATTCGAGATAATCTGCCGCCGCTGACGGGAACATTAGGAGAGCTGGACCATAGTGGCCGTAGACTACGATTTCCATTTCGCGTCCGAGGCTTGGGCTGAACCAAGAGTCAAGAATACGTTCCATGAATTGCTCCCTAATGTAAACCTGTTGTGAAAAAGATGTAATTACTGAATGCGAACGTCGTAAAGATACGATTACAGTCGATTCCTCAACCCTTCTCCACATCCTACTATGAATTCTATCGCCAGAACTGAAAGCTGAGTGCCACGTGTTGATAAAAGAGTGAGCACTATATGCCCACCACTCAGAGAGATTGTTATCCAACAATCTGTTCTACCAAATTGGACGGAAGTCTCAATCAGACCTCTGCTCTCCCAACTAACACCACAATTTCCCCTTTAATCGAAGCTCGTCCCTCGAATTCGGTAACTACTTCAGTAACAGTCCCTCGAACGTATTCCTCGTAAACCTTGCTAATTTCGCGGACAACCACAACCTTGGTCTCACCTCCGAAGTGTTCACTTATCTCCCGTAAGAGCTTCAGCAAGCGGTGTGGAGACTCATAGAGAATAATCGTAGCTGAAATGTGAGCAAGTTCACGGAGCCTTGTCTGTCGCCCTTTTTTCTGAGGAAGGAATCCTTCAAAAAGAGCTGGTCGAGTTTGAAGTCCAGAGCCAATAAGGGCTGGGATAACTGCATTCGCCCCTGGCAACACTTCAACTGGTATTGCAGATCGGATCGCATGGGCAATCACAATTGATCCGGGATCACTCAACCCCGGTGTCCCTGCATCACTGACAAGTGCTATGTGTCCTCCCGACTCCATCATCTGGATTAGTTCCTCAACGCGCCGTTTTTCATTGTGAGCGTGTAGGCTAATGAGACGTTTTCCACTGATTTCGAGGTGTTTTAGAAGTTTCCCCGTAACTCGTGTGTCTTCACACGCAATCAAATCAGCTTCCCTCAACACTTGCATTCCCCGCAGAGTAATATCCCCTAAATTTCCTACAGGGGTTGGCACAACACTTAGTCTTCCCACATCCATACAATACTTGCCCTCCAAATGAATCATGGTACGATGCTATCGCAAGATAACTGGCAAAATTCGCGTTTTTTTTGCTATGAAAATTTTTGTCCGGTTAATCGACAAAAAATCGTTCCCAATTGAAAAATTTTCCGTAAAATCGGTAACACTGCCGTATTCATTCGGGTCTTTACCTGTCAGAATTCAAGTCAGTGGGGCATGAGAATTATCACCCAAAAGCGTTCCCTCCCTCAAACTGACATGAACAGAAAGTTTTATACAGCGAATCATACACACTAACCATTCATCAACCAGAGATCCAGCATGATGAAGACTACGACTTTACCAAACACATTTGGTCGTCTTGTGCTCGGGCTATTGAGCCTGCTCTGCGTTGCGCTTATTTCCACACCAGCTTCCGCACAGGATAACACGCTGGAAGAATGCGCAGGCGGAACACTCTTTTATGTAGCCTACCCAGACACAGTCACCAACGCCCAAGACTCTCGTTTTGCCGACAGAAGGCGGAGCGAGTTTTTCCTCTACATCTACTCCCCTGTCGACCAACAGGTCAGGATTGGTCGCGCCAATGGTGCCTCCTCATCCAAGAACATTATCGGGGGAGATATCCTTGAGTTCGATACGAGAGAGATCGCAGTTCCTCTGATTTCAGTAAGGAACGCTCCTCAATCGAACGTTCTGAAAATTGAATCAGAATCTCCGGTTGTGGTATACGCCTACATGGCTTCTCCATTTGGCTGCGCTGCTTTCACACCGATTCCAGTGGAATCGTGGGGAACAGAATACTACGCAGCAACCTGGGAAGGGGAGTTCGTTCGCGATATCCAACCTGCCGGTGAGAATAACTTCGACGCAAGTGTAAAGGTACCAGCACCAGCTGAAATTCTGGTTATTGCCGCTTACGACAATACGCAGGTACGGATTAACCCGACTGGCGCACTGGCAGCCTGTGCAAACTGTCAGACGGTAAAGTTAGATGCTGGCGAAGCATACTTGGTTCAGTCCTTTGTCGACCTTGGTGACGAAGTTGAGCTTCAGTCAGATATTGGTGGAAGCTCCATTACTGCAAACAAGCGCATTGGCGTTGTTACTGGTAATACACGTATCTGGCACGAGTCATTTGCTGACGGCTTCCTCGGGGCAAACTCTTACAAAGACATGGTTGCCGAGTGGGTTGCTCCAGTTGAGCAACACGGAACAGAATTTGTTTTCATGCCAACCTGGGACGACCTGCGGCAACGCCCGAATGTCTCCCCAGTTCGTGAGAATGAATATGTCCGCGTCTTCGCGACAACGAATAATAAGACAGAGGTTGGCTGGTATAACACCATCGGCATTCTTGTGCCAGGACAGTCGACCAATATTAAAAATGGCGAGTTCTCTCACGAGAGACTGGGTGTTTTAACTAACGCAATTGCATATACCACATCCGACCAAAGCCAAGCATATCAGTCACCACGTCCAGTAACCGAGTTTGGTGGGACAACCGGAAGCGGCAGCTTTATTGGTGCTCGCTATGTGTCGCACGGTGGATCGTACATGGTTGAAATGGTTCCGAGAGAGCAGTGGGTCTCCTACTCACCTTTCAAAGCTCCTTCATACCCATCGGGAATGAGACATTACATCAATATCGTAACCGACACGAATAACCAGTTCAACGTATACTACCGTTCAGGTTCTGGTGGTCGCCAGCTCTTCCCGTTCAGCCGTGGAAGGGTTCCTGGAACAGATCTGGTCTGGGGTCAGATTGTTGTTAACCCGGGTCTGAACTATATCATCGAATCAGATGATGATGGCCGGTTCGGTGGTTTTGTCTACGGTCAGCTTAAGGGATATGAACTCTACCGTCCAGGTGGCACAGAAAAAGATGATGACGATAAGAGCAAGTCTGTAGCAGGTGGTGGTGACAACGACCTTCCCGAAATTCTGCACCCATCGGAATACGAGGAAGAGTTGGCAATGATGTACGGCTATCCTCTTGCACCTTCTCGCTGTGTACTTGCTGAGCCAGATAAGTACAACGTGAAGGTTGAGCAAGATTGCGATAAGATGGTGATTACCATCGAAGCAGAGAACGAGAACCCATCGGGCTTGAAGTTCATCCGCTTGCTGAATGACCGCGACAGTACATTTAATACACGCCTTGAGTTTATCGAACCAGAAAGCGCACTTGCACTACGTGAGAAGAATGTTGCGAAGGCTGTCATTCAGCTTGTAGCTATCAATCCTCTTCAAGATGCTCGGGGTGTTGTGGAGTTCAAGGATCGTACCCGCGAAGGTAAAGTGCAGCGCGTTCGCTTCAAATACGAGGCAGAGCGTGTTGACATCGTTCCGGCTGAGGGTCTCGACTTTGGCCAGCTTACGCTGAACTTCGCCGCCGGAGAAAGAGAGTTGACGATCACCAATCCTCTCGACAAGGACGTGGTGGTCAAGGAACTGAAGCTCTTCTTTGGAAATCAAGAGTTCGTTATCACTCGTGTTAATCCAAACTTTGATTGGAAGAGTGGTAAGGACTCCATTGTTCTGAAGAGCAAAGAGTCGATGAAGGTCTGGATCGACATCACACCTCGTGATGAAAACCGCATCTACCACGACTCACTGGTTGTGATTCTCGGGTGCGTTCAGGTCTCCGTACCTCTCGACGCGGCGACAGTACAACCATGTCTCTTCGTGAACGATTTGGACTTTGGCACATTAGCACCGAAAGACTCCAAAACTTTAGAATTGGAAATCTGTAATATCGGCAAGGGACGGGTGACGTTCCACGATTCAACTTCTCGAGGTGGTGGAAACATCCTCAGCTGGCTGTTGACCAATAAGTTTACAGTAGATCAGGCTGACATCGATAAGCTGAAGAATACCGTACTGAATGCAAATGAGTGCGTGAAGATTAACGTCACCTTCTCGTCTGATGAGACTGGCACGTTCCGCACAGTTGGCCGCTTCTGGGCAAGTACACGTGATTGCCGCGACACAAGTATCTGGAGAGCAAAGGTTACCAGCCCGGGGCCACAGATTACAAGCTATGACTGGTTGGAGCGTTGGCTCTCATCAAGAAATCCTTGTACGAAGAATGGAACCGAGCAGTATGAGTGGGATATTGAAGTCAGCAATGATGGTGATGCAGCATTTACTGTGGTCGACATCAAGATCGTTGAAGACCCTGACGGCGTATTCGAGATTATTAACCCAGGAAACGTTACACCGAACAAGAACATCAATCCAAGTGTGACTGAAAAGGTTCGCGTTGCTTTCCGTCCAATGGAAGAGAAGCCATACAGCGCAATCATTCGCCTCTACTTCCGAATTAATGGAAATCTCGATTCGCTCGACGGATTCCTTGACGGTGTTGGCCTTGAATCGTACGTAGAGATTACTGATCAGTCATACTCTACACTTCAGTTCAAAGGTTCTGGCAACAATCCAGAAACGAAGTCTCTGTTTATTCGTTCAACTGGCACTCGTGAAGTCACATTGACAAATATCTCGATCAAAGGGCCTGATGGTGTTGACTTTGAAAAAGTCACGATGATCACACCAAATACAAATGCTGTTGATCCTAACACAGGCGTGATTGCTGGAGGAGGCATTGTACTTGCTCCAAATGAAGTTCAGGAAATCGAGGTCACGTTCAATGCGCAGGATGTTGATCCTCTGCTGAAGAATGCTACGGTTGATCTTGAGGGTGACTTTGCTTACGCAAACTGCCCTGCTTCGAAGACTGACTCTTCTGCTGCAATTACTGGCGAGGTATACACACTCGGCGCAGAAGTAACTGGATGGACATTCCCAAATATCCTCACATGTTATGAGGATGACGGAGTGATCACCGTAACGAACACAGGTACAGATCCGATTGAGATGATTAATATCGGTCAGCCAACACCGACTTCTGATCCTGCAATCTTCACTGTAGACGACAGTGGCTTCCCACTGCCATTCACGATTGCTGCCGGTGAAACAATACAGATTCCTGTACACTTCTCACCGGTCGATCCTCAGGCATACACAGCATCAGTGGACATCACGTTCAAGGATGTTGATGGAGACGGCACAGATGACATTCGGACGGCTCTCATCACTGGTTCAGCTCGGAAGATCACAATCAACTTCAGCATTGAGGAGGGATACTCTACCTTCCCTGGTCTGCCGTTAACGATCTCCGTGAACATGAAGGGAATGGATGATCCAAACAACGAGCCAAGCCAAGGACAAATCACACACTTCTTTGTGCAGGTATACTATAATGCTGGCATGATGTTAGTGGACGATGACAACTTCCGTCTTGGTGAGGCATTCCAGGAGAGTGATGGCTGGAAGATCAGTGAATTCGAGCGTCAGCCCGGATACATTATCTTCGAG
>JBFWSB010000244.1:0-7182 GCA_050248595.1 Kapaibacterium sp. (SeqCode) | reverse complement strand
ATCACCATTCAATACCACCCAAGACAATCTGGTGAATCTCTTTCATCTCTTCGGTTGTTGGTAACTCGCTTTCGCTGTAGGGGAGGTGGGTCATCGTACACTCATACAGATTTTTCCGTGTGTAGAAGAGACCAACACGAGTTACCGTCAGATTGGAATCTGTAGTAAATGTGTAGGCTCCGTAGCGCTGACGCCCTAAGGCAAACTCTTCGGCATCGATCAACTGAGGTTGGAACCAATCGTTGATTCGTTCAACACGATCTTGATAATTCTTCTTCAGCAACCCCATCATTCCACCTCCGCGGAAGACATCTCCAATCTCGGCATCAAGAGGGATATTGCTAAAGATGACAGCCATTCTGTAGTCTGGGTCGCAGGCGACTGCAAAAATGTCGGGATTCCCAAATTGATTCGCATTCATTGATATCCAGCCCTCTGGTAAGTGGGCGCGCATATCGCCAGCAGGTGAGTAGACAACATCGTCCGATAGTTCTACCAACGGTATCATCGACCAAAAGTCTTCCACCTCTTCTTCCTCTTTCACCACCTCCTTCGGTGCAGCGCACGAAAGGATTAGTGTGGAGAGAAGAAAGGTCAAGAACATATTCTGCCAGAGCTGGGCTTCCCCAAATCGCCCCCTGCTTGCTCTTGGTTCTCTGCCAGTTGTTGCCACAGCGTTCACTACTTCCCCACTATTTTGCATAGGCTTTTTCTCCTGCCTGTATCGGCACTGGGAGATAGTTTTCACGGGGAACGAGAGGACAACTCCAAGCTTCACTATATGCGCAGTAGGGATTGTAGGCTTCATTAAAGTCAAGCTGAGACGTACTCTCCAGCAGGTCTACAGACAGGTCGATATATCTTCCCCCAGCATATGTCTGGATTGAATTGCTCTCATCACCAAACGGGATAAAGAGACTGCCGTGTGGTGGAACACTTTCAAATGCCGTTAACTGTAGTGAATCATTGCCGATAACAAAGTGGAGTCTGCCAACGCGAGACATTTGGCGAGCTTTGCCTGTAGATGTCCCAATAGTTACCTCCTCTTTTTCCTCGAAACGCTCGAAGCGAACGTCAACGCGGTAGGTAATATCGGGTGGATAATACGAGAGACCTGAGAAGCCACTCCGCATCTCTTCGGGCAACGGAGAATCTTTCCCAGCAAACATCCGATCTTTTTCCTCTCTCCCTTCGATTATTCTCTCCTGCCAGGCGGAAAACTCCGAGGAGTGTTCACCCTTCTGTTCTCTATTGCTTCTCATTTCCTGATCTTTTCCACATCCTGTTATCAGAAGTGCTACCACCCAACATCCGGCAACTACCACGCAGGCAACCCGGAGAAGAGAGTAGTATTCTCTACGTTGTTTCGTACTGACACGGCATAACTGGAGAATTCTCTCCGAACCATCTAACAACATTTTTTCCACACGAAACCAGAAGTGATACGTCTCTACGCGCAATTCAGAGTCGATTTTCTTCACAATCAGACGGCACGAACAGCCGCCAACGGCAACTTACAAAATCCGATAGTGCCGATACGTTCCGTCGCGTAATTGCAGAGATCAAGTAAGTAGACGAAATTCCCCTTGCACGGTGACGGCGTCATCCGTTAGTTTGCCCCGACCCGGAATGTCCGGTTCGAGAGATCACTCCCCCACTTTTTGGAATTGAAGGTATCCGTTTTGATGGATTTTTTTGACATACATAACGAATTCAACGAAGAGTTTGATGGTGAGAACCGCGAGGAGATGTTGCGGCGATTTCGCAAGGCGATCTCTGAGGGGAAAGAGAATTCTGGTTTTTCTGACCCCGATCTCTTAGAAGAACTTGTCGAGCAGTGTATTGACGATGGTGCATTTGCCGAAGGACTTCGCTATTGTGAGGAGTGGACAACATATGCTCCGTACAACTATATCGCATGGTTGCGAAAGGGGATGTTGCTGACAGGACTGGACAGAGCGGAAGAGGGGTTAATCTGTTTAGAGCGAGCCGAAACGTTGCACCCAAACGATATTGAGGTAGTGATCCAGCGAGGGATTACTTACGATGTGATGGGGCACTCTGAGGAGGCAATCGAGCAGTTTACTCAGGCAATGGAACGAGAGCCAGAACATCCTGAACTTCTCTTTAACTATGGCCTCGCCTTACAGCATGCTGACCGACTTGAGGAAGGTCTGCGGGTCTTCCGTTCTCTCCTCCGCCACGAAGAGTACGTTATTGACTGTTGGTACGAGATCGGCTACTGCTATGATCTTCTGGAAGAGTATGCCGACGCTATCAGCGCATACGATAAACATCTTGATCTGGACCCCTACAACGCAAATGCTTGGTACAACCGAGGTATCGCTCTAAGTCGACTTGGACGACTCCGCAAAGGAATCGACAGCTACGACATGGCACTTGCCATCAACGAATCGTTTCCAGATGCCTGGTACAACCGGGGAAACAACTTGGCGGCTCTCGGTCGACTGAACGAAGCGATTGAATGCTATCGCGAGGTGCTCCGCTACGAGCCGTTCGATATTTCGTCCTGGAATAACCTTGGGATTGCTTTCGAGGAATTAGGAGAATTCGAGGAGGCAACCGCAGCCTTCCGATCTGTGCTCCGTCAAGATCCCGCCCACCAGAGTGCTCGCATCGGCTTGGCAACCTGTCTGGATGCGATGGAAGAGTACGACGAAGCATTAAAACACTACAACCGCCTGCTCCGCGAACGCCCTGAAGATGCCGACCTCTGGTTTGCCCGAGGCGATCTCCTCTACAATACAGAACAATTCAAGAAAGCCGAGGAATCTTACCGGAAAGCACTATCAATTGAGGTAAAAGATCCTGAATGTTGGTATGCGCTGGGGCAAGTCCTCTACGCTCAGGAACGATATAGTGAGTCGATTACTCCGTTCGAGCAAGCCGAAGCATTAGCCCCCGATTGGGGAGGCTCCTACTATGGCAAAGCCCGCGCTTTCTACGTGCTGGAACGATTCGCCGAGTCGGCACAGTCACTTGCACGCACCATCGAGCTTGCACCTGAACTGGGAGCAGAGTTCTTTCTCGAATTTCCTGATGCCCGCAGCAACAAAGATCTGAGCAGATATGCAAAAGGATAGGAACAGGCTATTTTTTCCATTCGATCTGCATCAACAGGTAGAGCACAACAGCACAAATTTTTCTGCACTCAGGTTGATTTCATGGGGGTAAGCACATCGGGATTCGACAGAGAAGAGCGGAATAGACTGGGCAATGTGGAGAAGAATCTGCCGAGCATAGCCGTCGGCGTTCTGAACTACAACCGTGCCGACGAAGTGGTTGACGCACTTCGGACACTTTCGGCAATCAACTATCCTACAGAGCAACTCCACCTTATTCTTCTGGACAACGCAAGTTCGGATAACTCAGTTGAGCGAACTGTGGAAGAGTTTGGTGATCGGGTTGAAATACTCCAGATGAAGCGGAACATCGGTCCGGTTGCCCGCAACTACGTGATGCTCAACCGCTCCGAAGATTACGTTTTCATGTTCGACGAAGATTGTCGCCCGGAACATCCCGACACGATAGCGAATGTTGTGAAGTTTATGGAGGCAGAGCCGGAGTTCGGAGCACTCTGCTTTTCATGCTGGAATCCCCGACTCGGCATTCGAGAGTTCGGACATCCCGGAACACACTATCGGAAGAGGTGGCCGGGAGGAACCTACGAGGGGATGTATGTGATTGGAGCCGGGATGTGTTTTCGTCGGAGTGCTGTGGAGAAGATTGAAGGATCTGACGAACGCCTTTTTTGGGGGGGAGAAGAGCTTGACTTAGGACTGGAACTTCTCCGGAACGACATCCGCATCGCCTTCCACCTTGACTTTGTCCTCGTCCACAATCAGGCACGTCAGGCACACACATCGAAGCGAGCTGCCGAGCTTGACATGCGGAATAATATATGGATAGCTGTCCGCCGTTTTCCTCTCCTCCTCTCCCCCCTTGTCCTCTTCTTCGCTGTCGGACGCCGTATTGGCATTGCCATACTGAAGAGAGATACGATTAGATTAACTGGATATCTACGTGGAGTTCACTCGGCTTTGGTTCGGCTCCCAGAATTCCTCGCCACTCGCCGCCCAGTTCGCTTTGCTCAACTAATAGCCCATCGCCGCTGGTTCAAACAAATGTTTTATGCTCCCCGCAACTACGCAGCCTCACACAAACGGGCAATCGAGACAATCTTACAACCACACAGCGATAACTCCTGACAGAACTGAATGAAACAGACAACAATCCGAATTCTCGGTGCTCAGGTCTATGCTCACCACGGAGTGGGTGCAGCCGAGCAGGAACTTGGTGGACGCTACAGCTTCGATCTGGAAATGGAGACAGATATTTCCCGGGGGGCTGCAAGTGATAATTTGCAGGATACGGTCGACTACGTGGCGGTCTACGAAATCGCACACGACGTGATCGTTAACACTAAGCGTCGATTGTTGGAATCGATAGTTGCGCAGATTGCTGAGGCAGTCCTCTCATCCTTTCCGCAAATCCTTACGGTAACTGTTCGGCTCCGAAAACTTCGTGCCCCAATTAATGGAGTTCTGGAGGCAGTTGAAGTGGAGCATCGAGTTCAGAGAGAAAGCTCGGAGAGTAGATAGTTAATGGAGAAGGAGACACATAGTGGTGAGCCGATACCGGTTTGGTTGGGGCTTGGTGCAAATTTAGGAGATCGTGCAGCCACGATTCGGCGGAGTCTTGAGGCGATAGAGAGTCTTCCAGAGACTACACTTACTCAGGTCTCCTCCCTCTACCTCACCCCTCCACTTGGCCCTCCCGACCAACCAGAGTATATCAACTGCGTTGCGCAGATTGAGACAACGCTCCCCCCACTCCAACTCCTGCAAAAGCTGAAAGCCATTGAGAAGAGCTTAGGTCGGAAAGAGCGAGAGCGATGGAGAGAGCGGGAGATCGATATTGACATTCTCTTCTATGGGGATCGAATTGTTCAACAACACAGTCTACAGATACCCCACCCCGAGCTTCAGAATCGTCCTTTTGTCCTGGTCCCCTTAGCAGAAATCGCTCCCGAACTACAGCATCCTATCGTAAAGAAGAAGATTACCGAACTATTACGATCAATTGATGTGGAAGAAGTGGTGAAGTGGGGAGAGAATTGACAAAATTGATCGATGTAATTGAGAGGTTTTCAGAGTATCAACGATCTCCTTCCCTAAAAAAGTAAGGCGTATCTTTGCTCTGTAGAAGGAGATATTGCCTTCAACTTTAGTTAGCAACATTGACACACGAACAACCCCAGAATCCAAATCCATACTGACGACCTCTGATGCGATTCATCTGGTACATAGCATTCTCCATTGCTCTCTGGTATCTCAGCAAAGCTGTGATGCGGCACTATCTTTCGAGCAACAGTAATCAGCGGAAATCTGGAGAGGAAGAGAATAGACCTTCGCAGAGGAGAAGAGAGATGCCAACTTCTTCAGATATCCCCTACAACAATGTGCGAGACGCAAACTATCGAGATGTCGAGTAGCTCCAAAGAGAAGCATATTGGATATAGAGCATCCGAGAACTTTCGCAGATCACCAAGAGTCCCCCAACTTTCCGACTCTACGCTTTTGAATTTTTCATTTTGACTTTTGAATTTCTCATTGACTACTCCAAATCTTGCAGCCATTGACGTTGGTACGAACAGCTTCCACTTAGTTGTGGTCAAGCTTCTGCCAGATGACCGGTTCACAGTGCTGAACAAGGAAAAGATTATTGTCCGCCTCGGGGAGAGTGCAAAGCAGATTAAGCATTTAACAGAGGAGGCGATGGATCGAGGGGTCGAGGCAATGAAACTTTTCAGACTTGTAGCTGAGCGAATGGAAGCTCCGGTTCGGGCAGTTGCAACAAGCGCGGTACGTGAGGCGCGCAACGGAGAGGAGTTTATTGAGCGCGTTCTGAAGGCAACCGGGATTGAGATCGAAGTAGTCTCAGGATTTGAGGAGGCGCGGCTGATTTACTTAGGGGTGATACAAGCACTTCCAGTATTTGACGACCGCGTTGCCCTCTTCGACATTGGGGGTGGAAGCACGGAGATTTTGGTTGGAGAGAGAGGGAAGCCGCTCTATGCAAACAGCTTCAAGCTTGGCGCAATTCGTATGACTCAACGATTCTTCCCGAACGAAACGATTACTGAGGATGAGGCCGAAGCACTTCGCCTCTTCGTTCGAGGGGAACTCTACTTTGCCTCGCAAGAGGTGCGGAGCCGTGAGCCAGACTGCCTAATCGCCAGCAGCGGAACGGCACAGACAATTGCGGCAATGGTACTAACCGAGCGTGGAGAGACTGTTCCTGATTCGCTGAACGATGTCCGCATTTCTCGAAGCGAGGCAAAGAAAGTAGTCAAGCAAATCTTGAAAGCGAAGAGTTTTTCGGAGCGAGCGAAACTTCCCGGCTGTGATCCCCGGCGGGCAGATATCGTGGCTGCGGGTGGAATTGTTCTGGAGACTGTAATGGAGGAACTTGGCTTCAATGAGTTCACGATTAGCAGCTATGCTCTCCGCGAGGGAATCATCCTCGATACGATTCGGAAGAATGCCGAGGCAGAGGGGGGAACGCCGGCACACCTCTCCGACCTTCGCTACGAAACCGTAATGAAGATCGGCAGAACGTACAACTTCGATGAAAAGCATGGACTCCACGTTGCAAAACTTGCTCTTCGCCTCTACGATGATTTGATTCCACTCCACAACTTAGGAGATGATTCCCGTGAACTTCTGGAGGCAGCAGCAATCCTCCACGACATTGGATACTATATTTCGCACGCTGCCCACCACAAACATGCTCTCTACCTTATCCTAAACAGTGAGATGCTGGGCTTCAACGATGAAGAAATTGCTTTGATTGCAAACGTTGCCCGCTACCACCGCAAATCCCACCCCAAAACACGACATCCAGAATTCGCCCAACTGAACAAAGGTGACCAAGAGAGAGTACGGATACTATCAGGGATTCTTCGCATTGCCGATGGACTTGACAGAACGCACCGAGGAATTGTCGAGAACATTTCGCTTGTTCTTGATGAGAAACAGATTCTTCTAATTCCTGAAACAGCCCGCAAAGCCGACGCAACGTTTGAATATTGGAGCATGGAACGGAAGAAAGAACTGCTTGAAGAGAAAATCGGGCGGACAATTCAGCTAAAAATATAGC